>NZ_JBWXUZ010000004.1:0-190148 GCF_059901295.1 Fructilactobacillus sp. X2R6C1 | reverse complement strand
ATTATCAGCTACGGCGACTGGACTACTAAGAATGCGGTCTTTAGCTCAATTGATTCACCAGCCATTACGGGCTACACTCCAGATAAAGCAAGTGTTGGTTCCGAAACTGCCACAGCCGACACGCCAGACGGATCTGTAACCGTTACCTACAATGCCAATGAAGAACAGGCTCGTGTTCAATACATTGACCAAGACGACGGCAACCGAGTTATTAAAACTGATAGCTTAAACGGTAAGTTTGGTTCTAAGTCGGATTACTCTACTAAAGCTGAAATTGCTGATTTAGAAAGTCAGGGTTACGAGTTAGTCACTGATGGTTATCCAAATGGGTACGAATTTAATACCGACAACCCAACCTTCAAGGTTGTCTTGAAACACAAGATGAAGACGGTTACCCCTGACAATCCAGGAAACCCAGGTGAACCAATTGATCCAAATAACCCAACTGGACCAAAATATCCTGATGGAACTAGTAAAGATAATTTAACCAAGTCAATTACGAGAACCATCCACTACGTTTATGCCGATGGTAGTAAGGCCGCTGATGATCAAGTTGAAACGGTTACGTTCACAAGAACGGCAACCTTTGACGAAGTAACGGGCAAGTTAACTTACAGTGATTGGACTTCAACGAACTCCGTCTTTGGACAAGTTGATTCTCCAGCTATCACGGGATACACTCCAGATAAGGCAAGTGTTGGTTCTGAAACTGCCACTGCTGACACACCGGACGGAAGTGTTACCGTTACCTACAATGCCAACGATGAAAAGGCTCAAGTTGAGTACATCGATCAAGACAATGGTAACAAGGTTATTCATACTGATGGCTTGAACGGGAAGTTCGGTTCTAAGTCGGATTACAGTACGAAAGATGAAATCGCTAAACTAGAAGCCCAAGGATATGAATTAGTATCTGACGGCTTCCCAGGTGATGGTTACACCTTCAATACTGATAACCCAACCTTCAAGGTTGTGCTAAAACACAAGACCAAGGAAGTTACTCCAGATAATCCAGGAAACCCAGGACAACCAGTGGATCCAAACAACCCAACGGGACCAAAATATCCTGATGGTACTAGCAAGACGGACTTGACCAAGACCATTACTAGAACCGTGCATTATGTATATGCTGACGGTAGTAAGGCTTCTGAGGATCGGATCGAAACCGTTACGTTCAACAGAACGGCCACCTTTGATGAAGTAACGGGTAAGGTAACTTACAGTAACTGGACGTCAACGAACGCTGTCTTCGGTTCAATTGTTTCCCCAACCATTACGGGATACACTCCAGATAAGGCAAGTGTTGGTTCACAAACTGCCACGGCTGACACGCCAGATTCAAGTGTCACGGTTACCTACAATGCTAACGATGAAGTCGTTCACATTAACTATGTTGATCAGGATAAAGGCAATGCCCTTATCACTAGTGATACCGTTAACGGTAAGTTTGGTAGCAAGGCTAACTACAGTACGAAAGATGAAATCGCTAAGTTAGAAGCGCAAGGATATGAATTAGTATCCGACGGATACCCTGCGGATGGCTTTACCTTTAATACTGATGGCCCAACCTTTACGGTTGTGCTCAAACACAAGACTAAGGAAGTTACGCCAGACAATCCAGGAACTCCAGGTCAACCAGTGGATCCAAACAACCCAACTGGACCAAAGTATCCTGACGGAACTAGTAAGACTGATCTCACTAAGAACGTTACTAGAACCATTCACTACGTTGATAAGAATGGTAACAAGTTAGCTGATGATGTGGTTCAATCAACTACCTTTACTAGAACGGCAACGTTTGATCAAGTTACTGGTAAGGTAACTTACAGTGCATGGACGACTAAGAGTGACGTCTTGAGTGGGGTTAACTCGCCAGTTATCAATGGTTACTACACCAACACTGCTTCAGTTGGACAAGCAACCGTTAACGCTGATTCCAACGACTCTGAAGTAACCGTTGTCTACTACGCCTTAGGTCACTTAGTTCCTGATGTTCCGGGCAGTAACCCGATCGTTTATCCAAATGATCCCAACAACCCAAGTGATGCCGGTAATCCACTTATCCCTGACATTCCTGGATACACTCCAGTTGATAAGAACGGGAACAAGTTGGTCCCTGGCACACCATATCCGATCGATCACAATGATTTAGGGAAAGATACCCCAATTCATTATGTGAAGAATGCTGAACCTTCAACTCCGGTAGCTCCAAACAAACCAGAGAAACCGTCAGCACAACCGGAACCAACTAAGCCAAGTGCACCAAAGGAAGTTCCGTCAGCACAACCGGAAGCTCCGAAGGCTAAGCAGGCCCCACAAACTCCTGCTAAAGCACCGGCTCAACCAGCTAAACCCAAAGCAAAGCAAGTTCCAGCAGCTAAGCCAGCTAAAAAGTCTGAAAAGAAGACGACGTTACCACAAACTGGTCAAAGTTCTGATAGCTTCTTAAGCCTGATCGGAACCATGCTTCTGTCACTTCTCAGTTTCTTTGGCTTAGAGAAATGGTTTAAAGACCGAAAAGAAACCAAGTAAGTTTGTGATTTAAAGATTAAGCGAGATTAATAAGTTTAAAGGCTAACATCCATTTTGGGTGTTAGCCTTTTTATAAATTCATACTTTCAAGGACTCATACCGATATTTAATCTGTGTGAGTCTTTTTTTCTTACCGGAAATGTGTTTGGTATTAAACCATTTACCATATTTCTGAAATGTTTGCTTTAATGTTAAAAGAATATTTAGTCATAATAAAAAGCTCCAAATCAGTTAGTTTTTACCTAACCATTTTGGAGCCTATTAATGTCTAAAAATTACAGAGCACTTCATAAATTAATAAAATGTTTTTTAATGACAAATTATTAGTCAACGTTTTCACGTCGAACCACACAGGTACCTTCAGGAACTTCGAAATCTTTTTGAATCAAAGTTAATTTTCCGGTATCGGCGTCTCGTGAGTAAAGAGTAGCATTGTCACTGTTTTGGTTAGCAACGATAAACATTGATTCATCGGCACTAAAGTTAAAGTCGCGAGGGAATTCACCTTCACTTGAAATCAATTGAATTCGTTTTAAATCACCATTTGGTTTAATCTTAAAGACCGCAATTGAATCGTTACCACGGTTTGAGACATAGACAAAGCGGTTGTCCTTTGAAACTTTGATTCCAGCAGCACCGTTGTGACTTTCCCAATCGTCAGGAATGGTTGAAACAATTTGTTGAATCGTGAATAATCCAGCCTCTTCGTTGTAGTCAATCACAGCAACTTTACTGCTTAGTTCACCAACAAGGTAACCCTTGCCAGTTCCTGGAACAAAAGTAATGTTTCGTGGTCCAAAGCCAGGGTGAGCGTTGACTTCGCTGACTAAGTTTAATTTACCTTGATCAGAAACATCATAGAGGTAGACGCGGTCAAGACCAAGGTCACACACTACCAGTCGATTATCAGGAGTTAGATTGGCATAATGAGGGTGTGGTCCGTCGGCCTGCTCAGGAAGTGGCCCAGGAATTCCATTATCTTGGGCACGATCGGTAAGCTTTAAAGTGCCATCTTCTTGGATTTTGTAAACGCTGGCGTGTCCCATGTGGTAGTTGGCGGTAAAGACAAATTGGCGTCTTTCGTCAATGGAAACAAAGGCGGCTGAAGTACCTTTTTCGATGCATTCCTGCATTTCTTTAGCTGGGATGGTTTTACCATCGAAAGTTGCTACTCCACCACGGAGTTCTGGTTCGTCCATATTACGATCAACGGCGTAGATCTTGTGGGCTTTTGACTCGGCAAGATATGTAGGACTCCCAATCTCGGCTACTAATTGAGTATTTTGTAATCTTTTTTTGTCGGTATCTAACTCGATTTGGTAGATCCCCTGGCTAGCATTAATGGTGTAAGTTCCAATTAAATATTTTTCAATCATGATCTCAATTCCCTCCTAATATATACAGTTTCATTTTGCCACAAAAGTGATCCTTTTGCAGTCGAAATGTATTTTTATTTATTCAAGTTTCAAATTTTATGGATGGCAAAAGTAGTAATCGTGACGGAAATGAAATTAGTTTAGTAAATCCTATTGACGTGTCACGTGAGCGGTGTAAACTATTGGAAATTTCACCTATCAATTACTCGTGAAATTATCAACAGGCTTGGAGGGATGAAAATGGGAAGCAAGGCAAAATTTGTTAACTCACCAAACGAACTTTTTGCTGGTTCGTTTGGCATCGAGATCGAGGAGGAACGGGTTGATCTGAATCGTGACAGTCTCTCTCGCTACGCTCACAGACGTAAACTAGGTGATCGACGAGGGAAAACCCACTTTCAGACTGACTTTGCCGAGTGTATGGAAGAATTGGTTACGGATAAACACACGACCACCAAAGGAGTGCTCCTACAAATGCGATCACTTCAGTCTATTCTTCATGGAACACTAGAACCAAGTGAGATTATTTGGCCGATGTCGATGCCACCCAAACTTGATGAAGATGATGTTAATTTTGTAAGAAAGACGTTTAAGCGTTTTTGGATGGATGATTATCGCAAATGGCTCGTGAGACGCTACGGAATTTTTCGTCAAATCATGTGTGGCATTCATTTTAACTATTCACCCAGTGCTCAAATTATTGAGATTTTTCAACGAAATTATTCTATTGATAGTCAGAAAGGGGCACAGTCAGAGCTGTTGTTTCAAATTGCTCAACAATTGGTAGGATATCGTTGGCTTTTAACGTACCTTTTTGGGGCCAGCCCGCTATCAGAAAATCCAGAAGATCACTTATTCGGTGCTGAAAAAAAGATTGTCCCAGTCCGTTCTTTACGTTCCAGTCAATACGGATACGAAAACTTGGATAATATCCATGTTTCTTACGCTAGTTTGAGTCAATACGTAAACAATTTGCAGCATGAGGTTAATTCCCACAAATTATTTTCCGAGAGCGAGTTTTATGGTCCGGTGCGTTTAAAGGCTAAAGATGGGATTAATTCTGTTAAGGAAGAGGGATTCGACTATCTTGAACTTCGGACCCTTGATCTTGATCCATTTGACTTTTTAGAAATTAATTTAAAAACTTTAAATTTCATCCATCTTATAATAGTTGACGGGATCGTTAATCCTCAGAAATGGACTGACGAAAGTTTAAATGAAGCAAAAGATCAAAATAATCGGGTCGCTTTACAACATCCAACTGCTCCGTTACCACCATCTTTACAGAGTAAGACTTATCGGGTCTTGGATCAGCTTGATGAATTAATTGAACATGCTCCTAATGATTTAAAACCAGAGCTAGTTCAAGCTAATGAGGCCGCTAGAAATAAGGTTGATAATCCAAACTTGACACCATCCGCAAAACTAATGAAATATGCTGAGAATCGCTCATTAATGAATTTTGGAATTCAGCGCGGTGGGCAACTAAAAAAAGAGTATGAAAATCAGAGCCTTGAGGATGCTTTTCCTGGGGTTCAACCAGATACAGTTAATCAATACATTGAGAAACAAAAGGGAGTTTAATGAGTATTCGTTAACTCTCTTTTTTGAATCATCCCGAGACTATATAAATGACACACCCGGTATGTTATACTTATAAGAGTTTGGAGGTATCAAAATGGCAGATAACGAACAATTTGTGATTATCACGGGCATGAGTGGAGCAGGTAAGACACTGGCCATGCAAACATGTGAAGATTTAGGATACTTTTGCGTTGATAATATCCCACCTTCTTTAATTCCGAAGTTCATGGAATTGGTTCACACTTCTAGTGAAATTAAGAAGGTTGCTTTAGTAATTGATTTAAGGGCTCCAGCCTCATACCACGAAATTGTTGATACCTTGGTTAATATGTCTAACGACAAAGACACTGAGGATCAGGTGATTTTTCTCGATGCCTCTGACGAAAAATTAGTGTCTCGATATAAAGAAAGCCGGAGAACCCATCCCTTAGCACGAAAAGGGCGGGTAGTTGATGGAATTGAAAAAGAACGAAAATTAATGAAAAGGGTCAAAGACTCTGCTGATCTTGTTATTAATACAAGTGATTTGACCCCACAGGAATTACGTGAGGAAATCATTCATAAGTTTAAGCTCTCTCATTCAGAGCCATTTCACGTTGAATTAATGTCATTTGGATTTAAATATGGGCTTCCAATCGATGCTGACATTATTTTGGATGTGCGTTTTTTAAAGAATCCATTTTATGTGGTTAAGTTAAGAAGTAAGACTGGAAAAGATCAAGATGTTTATGACTACGTTATGAACCAAGATGAAGCTAATGAATTTTATGAAAAAGTCTTTGACCTCGTTAAATTTACGTTACCTAAATTTAAAAAAGAAGGAAAATCGACTGTCACCATGGCAATCGGTTGTACTGGCGGTCAACATCGTTCGGTTGCAATGGTTGAACGATTGGCTAAGGATATCAAGGATCAACTTGGATATCCAGTTAATGTCACTCACAGGGACATTAACCGTCACAAAGGGGTTAAATAAATGATTGATAAAGTAGGTAAAAGAATCGGACGTCCTAAAATGGTTGTAATTGGGGGAGGAACCGGTTTACCTGTAATTTTAAAAAGTTTAAAAAAGCGTGATGTTGATATTACCGCTGTTGTCACGGTGGCTGATGATGGGGGGTCATCAGGGATCCTTAGAAACTACATTAATGTTTTGCCACCGGGAGATATTCGCAATGTTATAGTGGCACTTTCGACGTTGCCTCAGATTGATTTGGATATCTTTCAGTATCGCTTTGAATCTTCCGACAAGTTTCTTGCTGGGCATGCCATTGGCAATTTAGTAATTGCGGCGCTTTCTGAAATGAGCGGCGGCTTTTTTGATGCCATCCAAAAATTGACCGACATTATGAAGGTCGATGGGCATGTGTATCCGGTGTGTGATGAAAGTCTAGAACTACACGCTGAGTTTTCCGACGGGACGACCATGTCTGGAGAATCTGAAATTACCAATTCTGACAAAATGATTAAAAAAGTGTGGGTTGAATCTACTGATGGCAATAAGAAGCCAGAGGCAGTTCCAAGTGTGATCAATGCGATCATGAACGCTGACCAAATTGTTTTGGGACCGGGAAGCTTGTTTACCAGTATCTTACCCAACCTGATGGTTGATAATGTTGGCAAAGCGGTTACTGAGACCGATGCGGAAGTTGTTTATATTTGTAATATCATGACTCAGAAGGGTGAAACCGATAATTTCACTGACGCTGATCATGTCCAGGTTTTAAATCGTCATTTGAAAACTAATTTTATCGATACCGTTTTGGTTAACAATAAAAAAGTCCCAGCAAGTTATATTGATCATCAACGCTGGGGTGATGAAGCTCAACCAGTGAAATCTGATTTTAAGGGTTTAAAGAAACAAGGTTGTCGGGTAATCTCTTCTGATTTTCTTGAATTAAGAGACCACGGAGCTTTTCATAATGGATTACTAGTGTCCGATGAACTGATTCGTTTATTAGGACAACCTAAAATTCGCCATTAGGGGATGATTAGATGTCATATGCTAGTGACGTCAAAAAAGAATTAACTAACCTAGAAGTCCATCGAGCTAACGCAAAAGCAGAACTGATGGCATTGATTCGAATGAATGGAACACTTAAAATATCCGAAAAACACCTGGTGTTAGATGTTCAGTCCGAAAATCCAGCAATTGCTAGACGACTGTATCAACTTTTACTTCAGTTTTATCACGTTGAAGGAGAAGTTCTGGTTCGAAAAAAGATGAAACTAAAAAAGAACAATCTATACGTGGTGCGTTTGAATCATCATGTAAGAGCAATCTTGGATGATTTGGGCATTTTGGATGGAAACAAGATTATTGAACGGGTGCCATTAGAGTTACTTAAAGATGATGGGCAGGTTCGTTCTTACTTACGTGGTGCATTCCTAGCGGGGGGATCCGTTAATAATCCAGAAACATCTCGGTATCACCTTGAAATTTATTCAACGTATGAGAATCATAACGAAATGATTGCGGAGATGATGAATCGTTATCATTTGGGCGCTAAAACTACCACGAGACGAAGCGGGTGTATTGCGTACCTGAAAGAAGCTGAAAAGATTGCGGATTTTCTGCAACTAATTGGGGCTACTAATTCTATGTTAAAATTCGAGGACATTCGAATTGTTAGAGACATGCGGAATTCCGTTAACCGACTTGTAAACTGTGAAAATGCCAATATGAACAAGGTAGCCAATGCATCAACTAGGCAAATTGAAAACATTCAGTTTATAAAAGAAACCGTGGGGCTTAAAAAGTTGCCACCAAAGCTTCGAGACGTTGCCGAGGTTCGCATGAAGCATCAAGAAGTGAGTTTAAAGGAGTTAGGTGATTTGGTTCCAGGAGGACCGATTTCTAAGTCCGGCGTGAATCATCGGTTACGCAAGATTAATGAGTTTGCAACTCAATTACGTTCCGATAATGCCTAATGAAACGAACAAAAAAGCAGCAATTAGAATTATTCTAATTGCTGCTTTTGTTATAAACAGAAACTAATTATTTTTTGTCAGAACTGTTTTTCATGATACCATCAATCAAACCGTAATCGACTGCTTCGTCAGCGGTAAGATAATTGTCTCGTTCAGTATCACGGTTAACTCTTTCAAGGGGTTGACCGGAATTTTCGGCAAGTAATTCATTAATCATCTTACGAGCACGCAAAATTTCTTTTGCGGCGATTTCAATTTCAGTTTGTTGACCTTGAGCACCACCAGATGGTTGGTGAATCATGATTTGAGCATGTGGCAATGCAAAGCGCTTTCCTTTGGCACCAGATGAAGCCAAGACACTGGCCATTGATGCTGCCATCCCCATTACGATGGTTTGAACATCGGCGTGGATGAAGTTCATCGTATCGTAGATTGCCATTCCAGAAGTGATAACACCACCTGGTGAGTTGATGTACAAGTAGATATCTTTGTCAGAGTCTTGAGCATCCAAGAACAATAGTTGAGCAATAATTGCGTTAGCCATATCATCCTGGATTTCACCGGATAACATAATGATTCGGTCTTTTAGAAGACGTGAGTAAATGTCATATGCACGTTCACCTTGTGGTGAGTTTTCGATGACAGTTGGAACTAAATTCATATCCATACTCCTCCTTTGATAATTTCAAATTATATCAAGTTATAAAAGTCATTCTACATTAAAGGTCAACAAAGGTCAAAAACTTTGCTTGATGATAATTATGCGATTGATTCACGTGAGTATTTGTGTAAATCAACTTCTTTATTGTAGTTCATCTTAGTGTCTTCTGGGAAGTAAACACCATACCAAAGAATGAAAGTGTAGATGGTAAAGATTTTTTGCATGCTGGATTTACCTTCCATGTGTTCTTTCAGGATGCGGTCTAATTCGTCCACATTAAAGAACTTTTGGGCAATATCGGAATGAAATGCTGTTTTGATTTTATCATGGTATTTGGGTTCTTTGATCCATTGTGCGATTGGGGATGGGAAACCTAGTTTTTCTTTGTCGGCAACAACCTTTGGTACTTGCGAGGAAGCCGCTTTTCGAAAGGCCACTTTAGTGATTGGATTGCCGTCTTTATCAAATGAAATTCGGGTCTTAGTTGGCATCGTTTTGGCGAATTCTGCTACGTCTTTGTCAACTAGTGGAGTTCGAACTTCAAGACTGTTAGCCATGCTCATCCGGTCAGCCTTTTGCAGGATATCGAAAGGTAACCAGGTGTTAATGTCAAAGTACTGTTCCTGCGTTACTTCGTCCTTACCAGCCACTTCATCAAAAATGTGTTTGGTGTATTGACCAGTATCAAAGTTAAGTGATTTATCTTTTAAGACGCGCTCACGATCGTGTTCGTCAAACACGTAGTTAACCCGATAGTATCGTTCATACAACGGTTGTGCACCACGGATTAAGAAACGACGACCGTGAAAACGTGGGAGTGATGAGGCAATTTTACCGAGAGCGGTTCTAACAAACTTTGGTACCATCTTTTGGTACTTCTCAAAGGTGAAAGCTTCAAGGTACGTATTGTATCCGCCAAAAAATTCATCAGCACCTTCACCTGATAATGAAACAATTAGGTCTTTTCTAGCACTATGTGACAGGTAGTAAAGTTGTGGAGCAGAAGGATTAGACAGTGGTTCGTCCATGTAGTACATCATAGTAGGAAGGAAATCGAAGTAGTCCTCACCATCAATTGTGGTGGCCGTGTTCTTTTGTCCAATTTCTTTTGCAAACTTAGTTGACCATTTTAATTCACTGTACTTAGAACCGTTAAACCCAAGTGAAAATGATTGCATGGGTTTAATCTTAGCGGCTTCATTTAGCACATAGCTGGAATCGACACCACTTGATAGAAAACTACCCAAAGGAACGTCAGACGCCATGTGTGCCTTAACACTGTCATCAACTAATCCTTCGATCTTTTTAGCGTCCCCATCAATGGTTTGCGAATTATCAATGTGATCGTAGTTGTACTTGTAGTATGTGTCAGTGGTAGTTTTACCATCTTTATAGATGAAATACTGTCCTGGCATCACCTTATAAACGTTTTTAAACATTGTTTCTGATGATGGGATGAATTCGAAACTTAAGTGAACTGGTAATAATTTGGTATTCAGTTCTTTTTTAAAATTAGGGTTTGCCAAAAAGGCTTTGATTTCGGATCCCCACATGAAGTTTGTTCCATCATCATAGTAATAGAGTGGTTTGATACCAAAGTGGTCTCGAGCTCCGAAGACTTGGTGTTTCTTTGAATCGTAGATTGTAAATGCAAACATTCCGCGAAGCTTTGAAAGTAATTTTTTCGGACCCCATGCTTCGTATCCGCGAATTAAAACTTCTGAATCACAGTCAGTATCAAATTTTTGACCTACTGCAATTAATTCTTTTTGTAAATCTTTATAATTATAAATCTCACCATTAAAGGTTAAAACGTCGGTATCATTATCACCAAACATTGGTTGATGACCATTGGCTAAGTCAATGATTGATAAACGACGAAAACCCATTGAGATTTCATCATTTTGGAAGAAACCATCATCATCTGGTCCACGGTGTTTAATTCTTTTAGCCATGCTTTTGATAGTATCCTTCGGGATATTATTTTGGTTAATATAACCAGTAAATCCACACATAGTATCCTCTCCTTTTCAATTGCTTATTAAATTGATTATTTCTGCTAACCAAACTCCATTAACTATCTTAAGTTGTTCGCACACAAAAGGCTAGCTATGTATGGCTAGTCTCAATAAAATATTAATAAATTTGTCTATTTAACGGTTACATTATGGGTTACATTGCTTACGGAACAGCCCTTGTTAGCCGGAACTGTCTAATTAATTTTTAGACGAACGCTTAACCGTCATCCGCTTTAACGGAAACAAGATTCCAAGAATCAAGCCAATACTTAATGTAAATGAAAACATAATTATACCAATAATGGTTCCGACTTTCATCATTAAATCATGACTAAGCATGGCATCAAGATTGATAACACAACCAATTATAAAGATTACTACCCATAATATCGGAGATAAAATCTCGACCTTTTTCATTAAAGGTTTGTCTTGTATAATGGTTTTCCAGTTCTTCTCATAGAGAATAATGATGCACATGTCAATCACGAAGAGAGGGATTAACCAAAGGTCACGTAAATTAAAGGGCAAAATAAATAATATTATCCCAATTACGAGTAAGACCAGCTCAAAAAAGTAAGCATACTTTGAGATATAACCATACCGTTTTATACGGATCATCTTTTGTCTAAAACTTAATTTTGGTTTGTGGCTATTTTCAGGGTTGTTACCGGTCAGGTTACTGACTGGAACTTGATAAAGGGTAGCAAGGTTGCTTATCGCATTTTGATCAGGCTTACTTCTACCATTTTCCCACGCTGAAATGGTTTTTCTTGAAACGTTAATTTTATTGGCAACTTCTGCTTGAGTTAATTGATTTTGTTTTCGATACTTTTTAAGGTTTGCGTTTAATTTCATATATAAGTTCCTACAGTTCGACTTAACCTCTATTATAACGGTAATGGTCAATTGAAAGAAATTAAAAGCAGTGAGCGAGACTCTCTCACTGCTTTATGCGCATGGACGGAATCGAACCGTCATCTCAAGAACCGGAATCTTACGTGCTATCCATTACACTACACGCGCAACACAATATTAAATATAGTAGATTAGAGGAAAAAACTCAAGATAATAATGGTTTTTAATTACAAATGGGGTTTGTTTTTGCTATACTATTTCTGGTAATGAATTTCGAATTCATTGTCACAATTTTATCGCTTGTAGCTTGTCATTTGGTGTTTTTAATCACTGACATGATTTGGCAAAAGTGTTAAGATGTGAATGTATTAAAATTTGATTATTCCAAAAGGAGGAAGCATATTATGACTACAAAAATTGGTCTTAATGGTTTCGGAAGAATTGGTCGTCTAGCATTCAGACGTATCCTTGAATTGAATTCAAGTGATATCGAAGTTGTAGCAATTAATGATTTAACTACCCCTTCAATGTTAGCTTACCTACTAAAATATGACTCAGTTCATGGTCGCTTTGACGGTGACGTTTCAGCTACTGAAGATGCAATTATCGTTAATGGTATTCGTATCCCAGTTTATGCAGAACGTGACGCAAAGAACATTCCTTGGGTTAAAAATGATGGTGTTGACTTCGTACTTGAATGTACCGGTTTCTACACATCAAAAGAAAAAGCACAAGCTCACCTTGATGCTGGTGCAAAGCGTGTCTTGATTTCAGCACCTGCTGGTCAAATGACTACTGTTGTTCCTGGTGTTAACATGGATGATTTGACTTCAGAAGACAAGATCGTTTCTGCTGGTTCATGTACCACTAGTTGTTTAGCACCTATGGCTTACTGGTTGAACAAAGACTTTGGCGTTAAGTTAGGTACTATGACTACTGTCCATGCTTACACTGCTTCACAAGCACTTCAAGATGGTCCACGTAGCGCTAAGTTACAAAACAACCGTGCCGCAGCTATTAACACTGTACCTCACTCAAGTGGTGCTGCTAAAGCTATCGGTTTGGTTATTCCAGAACTTGATGGTGTCCTTAAAGGTCACGCACAACGTGTTGCCGTAGCTGATGGTTCATTAACTGAATTAGTAGCTGTCTTAGACAAGAACGTTACTGCTGAAGAAGTTAACGATGCTATGAAGAGTCATGCAAACGATGCCTTTGGTTACGCTGATGACTACATGGTTTCAACCGACGTTATCGATGACTCACACGGATCAGTATTTGATCCAGGTCAAACTGAAATCACCCAAAGTGGTGACACTCAATTAGTTAAAACTGTTGCTTGGTACGATAACGAATGGGGCTTCACTTGCAACATGGTTCGTACCTTGTTGAAATTTGCTACTCTATAATTTTAGATTGCAACTTTGAAAAGGCGGAGGAGGGAAATCTCTTCCGTCTTTTCCTTTATAAAATATAACTAACACTGGAGGCAATCACGATGGCAAAAGTAATCGTTGATGATTTAGATGTTCAAGGTAAAAAAGTTCTGATGCGTGTTGATTTTAACGTTCCAATTAAGGACGGTAAAATTGGTGATGACAACAGAATCGTTGCTGCTCTTCCAACAATCAAGTACGTAATTGATCATGGTGGTAAAGCAATCTTATTCTCTCATTTAGGCAGAATTAAAACAGAAGATGATAAACCTGGTTTATCACTTCGCCCAGTTGCAGAAAAATTAGCTGAATTGCTTGGCAAACCAGTTACATTTGTTCCTGTTACTGAAGGTCCACAGCTTGAAGAGGCAATTGACAACATGTCTGACGGCCAAGTCCTTTTGGTACAAAATACTCGTTATGAAGATGTTGTTAATGGTAAGAATGTTAAACGTGAATCTGGTAATGACCCTAAGTTAGGGGAATACTGGGCTTCACTTGGTGATGAATTCATTAATGATGCGTTTGGAACTGCTCATAGAGAACACGCTTCAAACGTTGGGATCGCTAAAGCAATGGAAAAAGCTGGTAAGCCAGTTGCTGCCGGATACTTGATGGAAAAAGAAATTAAGTTTTTAGGTAACGCTGTTGATAATCCAAAGCATCCATTTATAGCAATTCTTGGTGGTGCTAAAGTTTCCGACAAAATTGGTGTGATCGATCACTTGTTGGACAAGGCTGATAAGATTATTATCGGTGGTGGAATGACCTATACATTCTATGCCGCTAAGGGAATCCCAGTTGGTAATTCACTTGTTGAAAAAGATAAGATTGATGTTGCTAAAGATATCCTCAAAAAAGGTGGAGACAAGATCGTCTTACCTGTTGACTCAGTGGTAGCCGACAAGTTTTCAAATGATGCCAAGGCTGAAGTCGTTGATGGTGGAATTCCAGACGGCATGATGGGTCTTGACATTGGTCCTAAGAGTATTAAATTATTCGAAGACGTTTTAAAGGACGCCAAGACCGTTGTTTGGAACGGACCAATGGGTGTCTTTGAATTTCCTAAGTTTGCTAAGGGAACCTTGGCAATTGGTAAATTCTTGGGTACATTAACTGATGCTACTACCATCGTTGGTGGTGGAGATTCAACTGCTGCTGTTAAGGAATTGGGTGTAGCTGATAAGCTTACCCATATCTCAACTGGTGGGGGAGCTTCGCTTGAATATCTTGAAGGTAAGACTCTTCCAGGGATTGCATCAATTTCTGATAAAAAGTAATTTAAAAGTCACCGATTTAATCGGTGACTTTTTTGTTTGTATCAATTTTCTAGCTTATTGCTTCTCTTTCGGCTAAAATGTAGGTAAAGATGAATTATGAGAGGAGAAGTATCATGCGTATTCCCTTTATTGGTGGGAACTGGAAAATGAACTTGTCTTTAGATGAAGCAGTTCAATTTGTGATTGATATCAAAGATAAAATACCAGATCCTAAAAACGTTGAAACAGCTCTTGCAGCTTCACCGTTGTTTCTTGAATCAATGCTTAAAGCCAACGGATCGAGTCCATTGCACGTAACAGCTGAAAATTGCTTTTACAAAAATGAGGGTGCTTATACTGGGGAAGTTAGTCCTAAAGCTCTCAGTCAGATGGGAATCCCGTACGTGATCGTTGGTCATTCTGAAAGACGTCGTTACTTTAACGAGACTAATGACATCATTAATAAGAAGGTTCATGCGGTTTTAAATAACAATATGAAGCCGATATTATGTTGTGATGAAACGATGGGACGACTTGAGACTGGTGATCGAATCCACTGGGTAGTTAACCAGGTTACCGCTGGTTTAAAGGGTGTTTCCGAAAAAGACGCTTTAAAGGTCGTTATTGCCTATGAACCAAGTTGGGCAATCGGGACCGGTCATAGTGCTTCAACTACCGAAGCGGAAGAGGGATGTTACCTAATTAGACAAACTTTAGCTGACATTTACTCGGATGATATTGCTAACCAGATTCGAATCTTATATGGTGGAAGTGTGGACCCAAATAACATCATCTCGCTTATGAAACAAATTGATATTGACGGGATTTTAGCCGGTAAAAGTAGTCTTGAACCAAAGGAATTTTTGGAGCTTGCGAATTACCAAGATTTGCAAAATAATTAGTTATTATGATTGCAAGTTAAAGCCTAAACTAATAGAATTAAGTTGACCTTTAAATATAGGTAACAAATTCACTAAGGAGAGATAACATGTCAATTATTTCTGATATTTATGCTCGCGAAGTATTGGATTCACGTGGAAATCCAACTGTTGAAGCTGAAGTTTACACAGAAGACGGTGCAATGGGCCGTGGAATCGTCCCATCTGGTGCCTCAACTGGTGAACACGAAGCCGTAGAACTTCGTGACGGAGACAAAAATAGATATATGGGTAAGGGTGTTACTAAAGCTGTTAGCAACGTTAATAACATTATTGCCAAACAAATCGTTGGTTTCGATGTAACTGATCAATTAGGTATTGACCAAGCTATGATCAAACTTGATGGCACTCCAAATAAGGCTAAGTTAGGTGCTAACGCAATCTTAGCCGTTTCAATTGCTGCTGCTAGAGCTGCAGCTGACGAACTTGGCGTTCCATTATATAACTACTTAGGTGGTTTCGATGCACATGTTCTTCCAACTCCAATGATGAACGTTATCAATGGTGGTAAGCATGCTAACAACAAGGTTGATTTCCAAGAATTCATGATTATGCCAATTGGTGCAAAATCATTTAGAGAAGCTGTTCGAATGGGATCAGAAACATTCCATAACTTGAAAGCAATCTTAGCAGAACGTGGATACTCAACTGCTGTTGGTGATGAAGGTGGATTTGCACCTGATTTGAAGAATAACGAAGAGCCATTTGAAATCTTAGTTGAAGCAATCAAGCGTGCTGGATACAAGCCAGGTAAGGACATTTCAATTGCCTTTGACTGTGCCGCTTCAGAATTCTACAATGCCGACACTAAGAAGTACAACTTGGTTGGTGACGGTAAATCATACAATGCTGATGAATTCATCACTTTGCTTGACAGCATCGTTGAAAAATACCCAATCATTTCAATCGAAGACCCATTAGATGAAAACGAATGGGAAGATTGGCAAATGGCAACTAAGCGCTTAGGTAAGAAAGTTCAAATCGTTGGTGATGATTTGTTCGTTACTAACACTGAGTACCTATCAAAGGGTATTAAGATGAACGTTGCTAACTCAATCTTGATTAAGCTTAACCAAATCGGTACTTTAACTGAAACTGTTAATGCCGTTAATATGGCTAAGGAAGCTAGTTACACTGCAATTATTTCTCACCGTTCTGGTGAAACTGAAGATACCACTATTTCAGACTTAGTTGTTGCTTTAAACACTGGTCAAATCAAGACTGGTTCAATGAGTCGTGGTGAAAGAATTGCTAAGTACAATCAATTGATGAGAATTGAAGATCAATTAGGATCAGTTGCTGTGTACAAGGGAATTAACTCATTCTACAACTTGAGTCCAGAAGCAAAAGAAGCAATCATCAAAAAATAATTGATTTAAAAACACCTTCGTTATGAAGGTGTTTTTTTTACATAAATTTCGTGAGTTCGTAAACCTTCCTCGTATTTAATCACAGAAAGAGGAGGAGAAACATGAATATTACAAAACAATTTTCATTATTTTTAGCATTAATTGCAATTACAGTTGGATTATCACTGAAGATTTTCACTCCAAATGTGAGGGCAAGCGAATACACCATTACTGCTCATAAACATTGGGTAAATAAGGACGGAGAAAAGGATTCATCGTATGCCTTTGACATTGCCAGAGTGAACGTCAAAAATCGAGCTGATATCAAGGCGCCACTAATTCCTGGGTTTCATTTAGATAAAAGTATTCCGCCAATCTATGTGGGAAGCGACGTGGTCGTTTTTAACTACAACAAAGACGAAGATTTGCCGATTCCGTCACCTCACATTCCGATTAAACCAATTCCAAGTAACGATCATCCAGATACTGGTGGAACAGTTCCATCCAATGATCATAAGCACGATCGTCCAGTTGAACCGGCTGATAATCGTAAACCAATCGTACCAGCTGAACCGACCAAAAAAACCGCTCATTCTCAAGATCTGCCAGATAAACAACCTCATGAATCAGGTAGAATCGCCCCAGATAAAAAGATAGCTGGGAATCACAGTGAGCCAATGGCAAAACGTATCAGTCAGAGTAGTAAGAAGCAGAAAGATCAGCATGAACCCACGAAGAAGGTACTTGAAAATGGGATGAATCCAGTGTTGTTACGTGGTAAAAAAAGATCTGGGCGTCGTCCTGTTCAAATGCCAAATGAAAACGGAATTAGCAAGTATAATCGACGTAATTTCACTCATCACGCTCCGTACCTAGATGCGAACCACGATCCAATGGCAACGGTTCACGTGAGAAGAAGTAAACATGGGGTAAGCAGTGCTCGTGCGAATCGCCAACATGCTAAAAGGTTACCTCAAACCGGGGAACGCAACAGCAAACTTCTTTCACTAATTGGAATGGTAATTTTGCTATTCAGTTCGATTTTGTTTATTAGAACCAATCGAACTGAGAAATAATGATGGACTGGAAATAACTCCTAGTTTATGCTAAACTAATTAAAGTATTGATAAGCCTGTTTAGCTGATGGGTAGGAGGCATTTTTTTGAATAATCTTTTGATGATATTATTATGGATCGTTAGTATTCTCATTATTGGTGCAGTTTTAATGCAACCTTCTAAAAATAATGATGCAATGTCATCACTCTCTGGTGGTGCAAACGATTCTTCCTCTGAGTCCAAGCCGAGGGGCTTTGAGGCATTTATGCAAAAAGTGACTGTGGTACTAGGAATCTTTTTCTTTGGTATCGCATTAATTCTAATGTGGATTTCATCACATTAATAAAAAACCTCCTGTTAAACAGGGGGTTTTTGCATTTAAAGCGGATTACTAGCGTTTATTAAAGAATGAGATTTATAATTGACGTATAAGTCAATTGGATTGTAGAGGAAAATATATTGCAAGATAATAAATTAAAAAATGAAATTGAGCAGGAGTTACAATCACATCCTGATCAAAGTTATAGTGTCGAAAAATTAGCTGATGATTTGAATTATCATGGATCATCAGCTTTCAAATTAATCGTTTCAGAGCTCGCTTCACTGGAACGAGACCGTGCCGTTGTGGTTACTGAAAACGGTGATTTTAAGGTTAATCCCAGTGAGTTGAAGCTAGAGGGGATTTTCCACTCGAATCCAAAGGGATTTGGCTTTGTTAGATATGATGATGAATTACCTGATGCCTTTATCGCACCTGATGAAACGATGCATGCGATGAACCTGGATAAGGTTGAGATTCAGATTACTAAGCCCGGTGAAAAAGATTCTGATCGGGGACCACAAGCTAAAGTGGTTAGTATTTTAGAACACCATTACACTCATGTGGTTGGTGAATTTCGTAAGACTGATGATGATCATGGTTATCTTGGTCAGGTTGTTTTAAAAGACAAAAAATTAGCAGGATTCAAGTTCTACGTGGTAGATGCTGGTCTTCATCCTACTCCAGGAGAAGTGGTTACTGCTGATATTACGGAATATCCAAGTAACGAGCATCCAGATTACATGGTTGGAATTGTGAAACAAGTAATTGGAAGTGTTGATGACCCTGGAATTGATATTTTACAGGTTGTCTATGCTCATGATGTTCCTTCCCAATTTCCAGAAGATGTTCTAGAAGAAGCAGATGCTATTCCGGACCATGTTTTGCCTGAGGAAACCAAAGGACGAGAAGATATTACCGATCAGACGTTAGTTACCATTGATGGAGAATCATCCAAAGATTTGGATGATGCCGTCACGGCATGGAAGTTACCAAATGGCAATTATCATTTAGGGGTCCACATCGCTGACGTTAGTCACTACGTTAAACAAGGAACACTACTTGATCGTGAGGCGTATAAACGTGGAACCTCAGTTTATTTAACCGACCGAGTTATTCCAATGCTGCCTCGCCGTCTATCAAACGGGATTTGTTCGTTAAACGAGGGACAATTACGGTTATGTTTAAGCTGTGATATGGAAATTAATCCCCAAGGGAAAGTTGTCAAAAAGCGGATTCATCCGAGTGTTATGAAGTCGAAAGCTCGAATGACATATACAGCTGTCAATAATATTCTTGAATCACATGATAAGAAAACGAGAGAAGAATATCATGATTTAGTACCAATGTTTGAAACCATGGCTGAGTTACACCGAATTTTATATAAGCAAAGAAAACGTCGTGGGGCGATCGACTTTGATGATGATGAAGCAGAAATCATCATGAACAAAGAAGGTAAACCCGTTGATATTAAACTTAGAACGAGAGGTTTAGCCGAACGAATGATTGAATCATTCATGTTGGCTGCAAACGAAACTGTTGCTGAAACTTACTATCGACTTAAAGTTCCGTTCATTTATCGTGTCCATGAGACGCCAGATCCAACGCGAGTTAAGGACTTCTTTGAATTCCTAACTGCCTTTGGAATTGAAGTAAAAGCTGACCCCGATCATTTAACTCCCAAGACTTTACAGAACATTTTAAGTAAAGTACACGGACTTCCTGAAGAAACAATGGTATCAGTAATGATGCTTAGAAGTTTACAACAGGCCAAATATAGTGATAAGTGTGTGGGACACTTTGGATTAGGTGCCAAATACTACACCCATTTCACTTCACCAATTCGACGTTATCCTGATTTGTTTGTCCATCGTTTAGTTCATTATTATGAAGATAATGGGATTAATGATGTTACCAAGCAAACCTATGCTGACCAGGTTGGAGAAGTTGCGGTTCACTGTTCAGAAACTGAGCGTCGCGGTGTTGACACCGAAAGAGACGTTGATTCGATGATGAAGGCTGAGTACATGACTCAACATATTGGTGAGGAATACGATGCAGTTGTATCTTCAGTGATGAAGTTCGGAATGTTCGTTGAACTTCCAAACACCGTTGAAGGTCTTATTCATATCAGCAAGATGAATGATGATTACTATGAGTACGTTGAAAAGTACTTGGCGCTTGTTGGTAGAAATACCAGAAGAACTTATAAGATTGGACAAACGTTACGGGTTAAATGTGTTGCGGCCGACGTTGATCAGATGACCGTTGACTTTGAGATCGTTAAACCAGAAGATGCTCCATTGAGTGAACTTCTCCCAAAACAGGAACATAAAAATGATAAGCACCATCACAGTGGCAAACATTCTGATGGGAAAAATCGTCGTCAGAGTTATAAGAATCAAGATCGTAGAAAGAACGGTAAAAAAGGTCATTCGTTTAAAATCAGAACCAAACCATCTAATAGTCGCAAAAAATAGGGGATGGGAACATGGCTAGAAAAAAGCATCAACCAACTGAAAAGAACGTAATGGCAACTAACCGAAAGGCCCGACATGATTACTTTATTTCTGATACTTATGAAGCTGGCATCTCACTAACGGGAACTGAGATTAAATCAGTTAGAGAACGCCGTATGAATCTAAAGGACGGATTCGTGCAGGTGAGAAACGGACAAGCTTATTTGATGAATGTCCACATCAGTGAGTATGCGCAAGGAAACCAGTTTAATCATGATCCATTGCGTAATCGAAAGTTGTTGTTGCATAAAAAAGAGATCAAAAAACTTGGTGAAGCGACTTTGACTAAGGGAATTACCATTGTTCCCTTAAAAGTTTATTTAAAACATGGCTACGCTAAGGTGCTGATTGGGGTTGCTAAAGGGAAGCGTGAATATGATAAACGTGAAACCATAAAGCAACGTGATACTCAACGGCAAATTGATCGCGTTATGAAACATTATTAATTAAAAGAGAGTGCTATTGCACTCTCTTTTTGCTTGCCTAAAAATTCACATTTTATGGTAGAATAAATTGGAGGTGTTAATAGTGAAACCGTTTATTCATAACGACTGGTGGCCAATTTTGGAACCAGAATTTGAGAAACCATATTATCAAAAGTTAAGGCGTTTTTTGGTTGAAGAGTATAATAACAAGACGATTTATCCAGAAATGCACCATATTTTTCAGGCATTTGAGTGGACTCCCTTTAGTAAGGTGAAAGTCGTTATTCTGGGACAAGATCCATATCATGGTCCTAATCAAGCCAATGGTCTTAGCTTTTCGGTAATGCCAGGCGTAGCTGTTCCACCATCTTTAAAGAATATTTATAAGGAATTACAAAGTGATTTGGGCATTAAACCAGTTAATCACGGTTATCTAAAAAGTTGGGCTGAACAAGGGGTATTGTTATTAAACTCCGTTTTGACCGTTCAAGATGGAGTGGCTTTTTCTCATCGTGGCAAAGGATGGGAAAGACTCACTGATTATGCTATTGAACAATTGTCAAAGCGTCCTGAACCGGTTGTCTTCATCCTATGGGGAAGGGCTGCTAGGGATAAGATCAAGTTGATTAATACTGACGCTAATATTGTGATTCAGTCGGCTCATCCAAGTCCCCTTTCTGCGAATCGAGGCTTTTTTGGCTCAAAACCGTTTTCAAAGACGAATGAAGCACTAAAAGCCATGGGTGAGACGCCGATTAACTGGAAATTACCAGAACACGTCACTGCCACTAATAAGGAGAGTTAATTATGGACCTTTTTGATAGTTTGAAAGCAAAGATTAACGATAAAAACATTAAGTTAGTATTCCCTGAAGGGGGAGATCCAAGAATTATTGAAGCAACTAGTCGGCTTAAAAAAGATAATTTGGTTGAACCAACGTTATTGGGTGATCCCCACAAAATCAAACAAGTTGCTAAAGAAAACGGAAATGATTTGGACGGAATTACCATCATTGATATCCAAAACGTTGATTCTGACACGTTCAACGAGATGGTTAGATCACTTGTTGCACGGCGTAATGGCAAAACGGATGAAAAAACAGCTCAGCAATGGTTGAAAGATCCGAATTATTTTGGCACGATGATGGTATACATGGGAATCGTTGACGGAATGGTGTCCGGTGCGGCTCACCCAACTGGTGATACGGTTCGTCCTGCACTTCAGATTATTAAAACTAAACCAGGTGTGAAGTTGATTAGTGGTGCTTTTGTCATGCAAAAGGGTGACACACGTTACTTGTTTGCAGATTGTGCCATTAACATTGAACTTGATGATCAACAACTTGGTGAAGTTGCCGTTGAAAGTGCACATACAGCCCGGTTGTTTGATATCGATCCCAAAGTTGCCTTACTTAGTTTTTCAACCAAGGGTTCAGCTAAGGGACCAGAAGTCGATAAAGTTCAAAGTGCAACCAAGATTGCCCAAAAGTTAGATCCAGATACTCCAATTGATGGGGAACTCCAATTTGATGCTGCGGTTGTTCCCGCGGTTGCAAAGAGTAAGGCACCTGGTTCAAACGTTGCTGGTCAGGCAACTGTTTTTGTCTTTCCAGAGCTTCAGTCAGGAAACATTGGTTACAAGATTGCCCAACGTTTAGGTGGATTTGAAGCCATTGGTCCAATTCTTCAGGGATTGAATCAACCAGTTTCTGATTTGTCGAGGGGATGCAATGCTGAAGATGTTTACAAGGTAGCCATTATCACGGCTACTCAAGCACTTTAATTTGAGGCGATTGAATTGATTAAATTTAAGGTTGATAGTCCCGATCAAACTGAAAAATTAGGCGAAGAACTCGCCCCGGATTTAAAAGCTGGAGACGTTATTTTACTCGATGGCGACCTTGGTGCGGGAAAGACTACCTTCACAAAAGGACTTGGGAAAGGTCTCGGAATTAAGCGAAACATCAAAAGTCCGACTTTTACCATTATTCGGGAATACAAAAATGGACGGTTGCCCCTTTATCACATGGACGTTTATCGTCTTGAAGAGGGAGGAGCCGGCGAATTAGGTCTGAATGAATATTTTAACGGTGATGGAGTCAGCGTCGTTGAATGGTCCAAATTTGCGGAGGACGAACTTCCCGACCAGTATTTGAGAATCAGATTTACTAGAAATGATGATCTGGGGGATAACGATCGGACAATTGAAATGACTGCTAAGGGACAGCATTTTGATTCGATTTTAAAGTCAGGAGACTTAGTGCTTGGCAAAGGATAATGAAGAAATTACGATTCGTGCTGCTAAATCGGACGATTCCGAAGCACTAATCGAGTTAATGAAACGATTAAGTCAAGAATCTAGTAACTTTACGACGGATGTTCAGATTGATCAATTGACCGCTGAAACCGAAGCAGATGCCATTGACGCGGTGAATGCCACTGGGACTAACATCATTTTAGTGGCAGTTGCTGGGACGAAATTAATTGGAGTCTTGAGTGTTAGTCAGGTTGACGAGACTGCCGGGGAACTTGGTGTCGCCGTTTTAGCTGATTATCAGGACATTGGACTTGGGACCAATCTGATTCGGGAAGCAATTTACTGGGTGGGCACTTTTAGTCACCTTAATGAATTGCGATTGACGGTCTTAAAGTCCAATTTAGGGGCGTTTCGATTGTACAAAAAATTAGGATTTATCACTAGTGAACATGACGATCATGTAATTGAAATGAAAATGAACGTAAAAAAAGACTGAGAAAAAATTCTCAGCCTTTTTATATTAACTTGACGAACGGTTTAACGGCGTTTTTACCAAACTGCTGGTATTCATAAATTAAGATGTTAGCACACGCTAAGCTGTCATCTAGCGCATTATGATGGTGTTTTAATTCGATCCCTAAGTTCTCGCTAACCGTGTTTAACTTATGGTTAACAAATCCAGGGTAAAACTTTTTGGAAGTCTTAACGGTATCAAGAGTCTGATAGTGTGGTTTTGATAAACCATACCTTTCCAGACTCTTTTTTAATACACTATTATCAAAATTATTGTTGTGGGCAATCACCAGCTTATTTCTATCAAAGAGGGGGCTAATTTGATCCCACACCTCTGGAAAGGTTGGTGAGTCAATTACATCTTTTTCATGAATACCATGAACATTGATATTGCGCCAGTTAAACTCACATTCGGGGTTAATTAATGAGTAAAACTCATCAACGACTTCGTTATTTCTTACTACCGTTAATGCGACCGAACAAGCGCTGGCCCGTTGGCCCGCAGCAGTTTCAAAGTCAATTGCCGCAAAATTCATTTAACAATTCTCCTCTAATCAATCTTAAGTCCATCAGTAATTAATTGGATCGGAGCATGATCTGAGCCGGTTACCTCACCAAGAATGTTTGACTCGGCAACGTCATCTTGAATTGAGTTAGAAACCAAGAAATAATCCATTCTCCAACCACGATTTTGGGCTCGCTCGTCGTAACGGTAACTCCACCAAGTATAGGCACCACTTTGGTAAGGGTGAAGTGCTCTAAAGGTATCTACAAATCCAGAAGCTAATAATCGACCAAAATCGTCACGTTCCTGTTGGGTGTATCCAGCCTTGTGGTGATCTTCTTCTGGGTCATCGATGTCAATTGGTTGATAAGCAACGCTCATATCGCCGCCAATCACGACCGGCTTTCTTTCAGCAAGTTTACTTACAAAGGTAATAAATTTTTGGTCCCAATCAAGACGGTAGTCGAGTCTTTGCAGCTCTTCGCCTGAATTGGGTACGTAGGTATTAATTAAATAAAAGTCAGGATATTCGAGTGTCAAACAACGGCCCTCGGTGTCAGTATCGCTTCCATCAACACCATAAAACACGTTATCAGCTTTATGCTTTGTGAAAGTAGTTACGCCTGAGTAGCCGGGGCGTTCCGCTGAGTCCCAGTATTGGTAATAGTCACCTGGTACTTCTAAAGCAATATCATTTTCGTGAACTCGAGTTTCTTGAACATTAAAAAAGTCAGCATCAGTTTCATTAAAAAATTCGTAAAAATTCTTTTTAACTGCTGAACGTAAACCATTTACGTTCCATGAGATAAAATTCATTGTATCCCCTCCTTTAATGCCAGTATAGCACGATCAGAAGTGTTTAAATAATGATAACGTGCTAGAATGTAATATGGATAATTAGAAAGGAAAATGACGAATGACTGAAGATTTAACAAAAAAATTCAAGGATATTAAAATTTTAAAAGATGAACCACTTTCCAAGTATTCTTGGACTAAAACTGGTGGGAAAGCTGATTTTCTTGCATTTCCTTCATCATTTAAAGAAACCGAAGAATTATTAAATTATACAAATGAAATTAAAATGCCGCTTACTGTGCTGGGAAATGCCAGTAATCTAATCGTACGAGATGGTGGAATTCGTGGGTTAACCATGATTTTGACCCAAATGAATAACATTAGAACTGAAGACCATCGGGTAATTGCCGAGGCTGGGGCTGCTTACATTGATGCAACTAAGGCTGCTCAAAAAGCCGGTTTGACTGGATTAGAATTTGCTGCTGGGATTCCTGGCAGTGTCGGTGGCGGAGTGTTTATGAATGCCGGTGCTTATGGGGGAGAGACCCAATATGCACTTGAATCAGCCACGGTTTTGACGCGTAAGGGTGAGATTATTGTTTTAAACAACGACCAGTTAGACTTTGGTTATCGTCATAGTAGTATTCAAGACTATAGGGACGTTGTTTTGGAAGCGACCTTTAAACTTGAACCCGGGAATAAACGTGAGATTCAAAACGAGATGGATCATTTGAACTACCTGAGAAGATCAAAGCAACCTTTAGAATGGCCTTCATGTGGGAGTGTTTTCAAGCGTCCTAAAGGATACTTTGCCGGAAAGCTGATCCACGATGCTGGACTACAGGGATATCGCTCTGGCGGAGCTGAAGTGTCCAAAAAACACGCCGGATTTATCATTAACGTTGGTGGTGCCACCGCTACTGATTATTTGAATGTGATTAAGCACGTTCAGGAAACTGTGTATAAAGATAATGGGGTTCACCTTGAGACTGAGGTTCGAATTATTGGTGAGCCAAAATAGGAGGAAACATAGCTTATGGTAATAGTTGAAGCAGTCATCACATTAATAGTTTTAGTCCTGCTTTCTAGCATTATCTCTCACTATGTCACTAAGATTCCAGTTAGTTTGATTCAAATTTTGCTTGGTTTAGGATTAGCATTATTCTTTAAATTCAAAATTGATTTAAACACGGACTGGTTTTTATTGCTGTTCATCGCACCATTGCTATTTAATGATGGTCGTGACTTTCCAAAACGAGAACTTTGGGAATTACGTGGTCCCATTTTTGAAAATGCCATCTGGTTGGTGTTCATTACAACCATTATTGGCGGTTATTTCGTTAATTTGCTGGTACCATCAATGCCACTGGCAGCCTGTTTTGCTCTAATTGCGATTTTGTCTCCAACCGATCCAATTGCCGTTCAGTCCATCTCAAAGCGTGTTCATCTTCCAAGTAATATTTTGCATCTAGTATCAGGTGAGAGCTTGATTAACGATGCTAGTGGACTAATTGCGTTTAAATATGCGATTGCTGCAGTTGTCACCGGTTACTTTTCTTTGGAACACGCTGCGGTTGATTTTGTTTATACCGCACTAGTGGGTTTGATCATTGGAATTGTTGGAATGTCTTTAATTATTGTTCTTCGTAATTTGTTATTAAAGGTACACTTCAATGACGTGATTTTTAACGTCGTCCTGCACATCTTGACACCGTTTATTATTTATGTAATTGCTGAAGATCTTCTTCATGCTTCGGGAGTTATTGCGGTGGTTGCCGCTGGGATTATTGATCACTTACAGACTAACGTTACCAATACCAAGTCACCAGAAGTCAACTTGTTGACCAATCGTACTTGGGATGTCATTGTTTACTGTTTAAACGGGATTGTGTTTTTAATCTTAGGTATTGAATTACCGGTTGCTACTAGGGTGGTCATCAATGGATCGGAATATCGAACTTTAGCTTCGTTTGGGATTGCTTTTGCCGTTTGGGTGGCTCTTTTGGTAATTCGAGTGGTCTGGATTTTAGGATACGAATTCTTTTCGTACTACATTACTAAACGGTCCAATAAGAAGCCCAGTTTGTCGGTTGCGCTATTGGCTGGAATTTCCGGGGTTCGTGGTGCCATTACCATGGCAGGAATTCTTTCGGTTCCCGCATTTTTATCGAATGGAAAGGAGTTTCCCGACCGTTCTTTGATGCTTTTTATTGCCGCAATGGTTATCGTGATCAGTTTAGTTGCGGCTACCATTATCTTGCCAATCATTTCCCCAGATGCTAGTTCACTTCAGACCCGAGCCTCATTGATTGATAAGGATGAAGATGATGATGAGACGGAAGATGAAGAAGATGAGCAGGAGGGCTATATTTCGGAAGATGCTGCTCGGATTTACATCGTAAAGAGGGCCATTGTCAGTCTTGAAAATAATAAGACCAATGATAATGAACGAGCGGTATATGATATTGTTTTGGATTATCAGGTTGAGTTACGAAAACTTTTAAGAAAGACGAGAGACGATAGTGCAGAAAGTACGTCTCTCAATGAAGAACTTAGTTTGAGACGAGTTGCTTTAAAGGGAAAACGTGAGGCGGTTAAAGATTTGTATCGTGAACAACAAATCTCAAAAGATACTTACTGGATTGCAAATCGAAGGATTAATCGTGAGGAACGTCGAATGTTTGCAAATGGTTACGACGGCTATCGCAAAAATCACTGGTACTATCCGGGATGGTTTTCATCGATTCTTCATTCCATTAAAACCTGGCAGGTAAGTGAATCAGAAAGTAAAAAGACCAAGAGTGAATTACGCCTTGTTACGATTGTTGGTGATCAGGCCGCCATTGATGCTATTTCAGACTTTTTAAGTCGAAGCGACATTAATGGTCAGGACTTTGACTCACAAATTGTTCACTTTATTGTCACTTTCTATCAGAGTCAGATTGAGCGGGCCAATTCATACGATGATCCCGACGAAGATGATGAAGTCTTTGAGTATCAGTTGTTAAGATTGCGGTCAGTTGCACTGGAAGCAGAACGTCGCGCTGTAGAACAATTGATTAATAATAAAAAAGTTAGTCACGCGATGGGGCTTCACTTGCGTCAGGACATTAATTATAAGGAAACGCTAATGTTGAATGATAACTAAAAAATCCTCCACTTATTGATAAGTGGGGGATTTTATATTATTCCTTATTATTACTGATAATGGAATAAATCCAGTAGATCATTAACTGTAGAACGGTCATCAAAAATACGAATACGACCATGTGCATATTCCACATGTTTAAAAATGGTCGAATGTACATCCTAGGTGAAAGGATGAGGTAAATTGTGTGGACTCGCATAAACCGTCCAATGAATAGTCCGATGGAACTTGCAACCGTTAGAATCACAATTGTAACGAAGTTAGAAAAATTACCGGATAAATGAATTTTAACGTCAATGGCCTTAGCAACGTGGACTAAACTCCAGAAACCGATAAAGGCACAGCTTAATGCACTGATCATCAGGCATGTGTATAAAAACCAGACGTGCGGATCAAGTCGAAGTAACCCATTGGCTTCATCAGGATGTAGCCAAGCGAGATGAAGTAGGTCGGTCAGAATGTAGGGTGAATTGGGATAGAACAATAACCACAGAAGTGATAGGATCCAGAACACGAAACTATTTTGGTGTGGTTTGTTACCGATGTGGAAACTAAGTTCAATTGGGATGTATCCTAAAAGGGTGTTGAGCGCTAAAAAACCGAAGCGTGTATCACGTAGAAACATGAATAAAAGCACGATCCACCCGATGAAAAATATTCTAACTTGCCATCTTTTATTTTGTGACATTATAATTTGACCCCTTTTCTTCTATATATAAATTAAACCCCAAATTAGAAAAAAAAACTAGAAATTTAACCATAGAATTTAATTTTTTTAATATTTGGAATTAGTTAACTGCCTTTATTTCAGCAATAATTCAGTGATATAATAATATACAAATTGGAGGTCGTTCTATGGGGATTGATTGGAGTAGCTTATTTACATTACATAACCTAAGCAACTTAATTGATATATTGGTTGTCTGGCTCGTGATATACGAGTTAATCATGCTTCTTCGTGGCACTCGGGCAGTGCAACTTTTTCGCGGCATTATTGTAATTATTATCGCTAAAATTGCCAGTTGGTATTTAGGACTGACGATGGTATCTTGGATTCTGGATCAAATTATCAATTGGGGAGTTATTGGATGCATTATCATCTTCCAACCTGAAATTAGACGCGGACTTGAAAAATTAGGACGCGGCTCACTCTTTAGAGCAACCCAGAATCAGGATGAAAAAGCCAAAAAAATGATTAATGCTTTAGATGGAGCAATTCAATACATGTCTAAGCGTCGAATTGGAGCGTTAATCACCATTCAAATGCATACCGGGCTAGAAGAATACATTGAGACCGGGATTAAGCTTGATGCTGACATTTCAAGTCAGTTATTAATTAACATTTTTATTCCCAATACGCCTCTTCATGACGGAGCGGTCATCATTAAGGATGATAAGATTGCTGCAGCGGCTGCCTACTTACCGTTATCGCAGAGTAATTTGATCCCTAAGGAATTGGGAACTCGTCATCGTGCTGCCGTTGGAATCTCGGAAGTTTCCGATGCTTTAACGATTGTTATCTCAGAAGAAACGGGAGAAGTTTCAATCACTAGAAACAATGAGCTTCTTCGTGGGATGACTCAGGAGGATTACCTGAAATACCTGAGAAGTCAGTTGATTCCTCGTGATCGACAGGAGCAACATCCAACGATTGTGACTCGTGCGATTAGTTTCTTTCAGAAGCATTTCGGAGGTGACAAGTAGCCATGAAAAAATCTTTTCGGAGTAAATTATTCTATGCTATCTTGGCACTAGTCTTTACAATTGCACTGTTTTTCTATGTTCATGATGGCAAAAATGATATGGGTCTCACTAACAGTACCAGTAATTCGACTAAAAGCACCCAGATGGCAGCTAATAAAACCAAGACACTGTCAGTTCCATTACAGCTCAACGTAAACTCAGACAAGTATTTTGTAATTGGCTATCCAGAAAAAGTTAACGTCCAGTTGTCAGGGCCGTCGGCGTTAGTCACTACAACCGCTAATACCCAGAACTTTAAGGTGTATGCTAACCTTAGTAATTTGGGGCCCGGAGAACACATCGTTAAATTACAACAGCAGGGTCTAAATTCTGACATTAAGAGTAAGATTAAACCTGCTCGCATTAAAGTTAACATTCAACCACGTCGGACCGTTAAGTTCCCCGTAAAAGCTGTCTACGACAAGAAAAACATTGCTTCTGGTTATAAGGCCGGAAAGCCGTCGTTAGACGTCAGTTCTGCAAAAGTGACTGGACCGAGTGATCAAATTAATCGAATTGATTCAGTAGTTGCTAAAACTAACTTGAAGCCTAACACCAAGCGTGATATAAAACAGGATGCGGTGATTGAGGCTTTAGACAAAAAAGGAAAGACCATCAACGTTATTATTACCCCATCAACAAGTTCGGTTGATTTACCGGTTTCAGCAGGTGATAATAAGAGGGTACCAGTCAAGGTTAATTTAGTTAATAAGCAGGCTAGTAAGACCTATGACGTTAAGTGTGATCCATCTGATGTGTTATTGTTAGGTGATAAAGACACGATTGATGGGATTAATTCGGTTAATGCCGACGTTGATGTCGAAAACATGTCCGGTGATAATACTAAGACGGTTTCACTTGATGCGGGTAACTCCAAAGTAAGTGGCTTGGATCCGGAAACGGTTAAAGTACAGATTAACGCAAAGAATAAGTAATAAAGTGAGGACTATATATGAAATATTTTGGAACAGATGGAATTAGAGGAGTTGCGAATAAAGACTTAACCCCAGAATTGGCTTTTCGGGCTGGTCGTGCAGGTGGTTATGCTCTGACTAAGCACAGTGTTCAAGATCATCAGCCACGTGTCTTGGTATCAAGAGATACACGAATTTCTGGACAAATGTTGGAAGATGCTTTGGTAGCTGGAATGTTGTCCGTTGGAATTGAGGTGGTTCAACTCGGAGTTGTCACTACCCCCGGAGTAGCATACTTGGTTAGAGATCAAAGTGCTGATGCCGGAGTTATGATTACGGCTTCACATAATCCCGCTGAGTTCAATGGAATTAAATTCTTTGGCGGTGACGGATATAAATTGTCCGATGACATCGAGGCTGACATCGAGAAGATTCTTGAAAGTGATACTGATGACTTACCACGTCCCTCAGCAAAGGGATTAGGCACTTCAGCAGAGTACACCGAAGCATCGCAAAAGTATCTTCACTTTCTGTCCCAAACGATTCCAGATGAATTAAGTGGGATTAAGGTGTCAGTTGATGCCGCAAATGGGGCTACCAGCAACTTGGTTCCCCGCCTTTACGCTGACCTTGGCCTTGACTTTAAAACAATGGCGACCTCACCTAATGGACTAAACATTAATGATAACGTCGGTTCCACTCACCCAGAACAGTTGCAAAAAATGGTTGTTGAAAATGGTTCCCAGTTAGGGATTGCCTTTGATGGTGATGGTGATCGGTGCATTGCTGTCGATGAAAAGGGAAACATCGTTGATGGTGATAAGATTATGTACATCTGTGGTAAGTATATGGATGCTAATGGTCGATTAAAGCATGACACCATTGTTACGACAGTGATGAGTAACCTCGGAATGTACAAAGCCATGGAAGCCAACGGCTTAAATAGTGTGAAAACTAAAGTTGGGGACCGATACGTGGTTGAATCAATGAAAGCCAATGGTTACAATCTAGGTGGCGAACAGTCCGGTCACATTGTGTTTTTGGATTTTAATACCACTGGAGATGGGATGCTAACCAGTCTGCAATTAATGCATATTATGAAAGAAACCGGTAAACCGCTTTCCGAATTAGCAGACGAAGTGAAAAAATATCCTCAAAGTCTTGTTAACGTGAAGGTTTCTGACAAAAAGCACGCGATGGATCATGATAATGTTAAAAAGGCCATTGATGATGTTGAAGATGAAATGAATGGTAATGGTCGTGTCTTGGTTCGACCAAGTGGGACTGAGCCGCTGTTAAGAGTCATGGTGGAAGCTCCGACTCAAAAAGAAAGTGATAAGTATGCAAACAAAATTGCCGACGTTGTTAGAGACGATATGGGAATTGAATAAAGCAATCACGAATTAATAAAAGAGTTAACGTTTGTTAACTCTTTTATTATGCTTAAATTTTTATTAAATTTCGTTCATCAGTGCTATACCAATTCTAACTTATATTTGACAAACACTTGTGAAACCTTTATTATCAAAGATGTTAAGTATATAAATAAAATTTAAATACATCTATACCAATTTTAAAGAGAGGTCATTCCCATGTGCGGAATCGTTGGAGTTACAGGCAATAAGAATGCGACATCCATTTTAGTTAATGGATTAGAAAAATTACAATATCGAGGATATGATTCAGCCGGAATCTTTGTGGAAGGAAAAGACCACAAAGATTATTTAGTGAAAACGACTGGAAGTATCGACGATTTAAAGAAAAAAATTGGACCAGAGGTTCAGGGAACTGCCGGAATTGGGCACACTCGTTGGGCCACTCATGGTGGAGTGAACATTGAAAATGCTCATCCTCAATTCTCAGATGACAATCGTTTCTATCTGGTTCACAATGGTGTGATCGAAAACTATGAACAATTGAAGAAAGAATACTTATCAGACGTTAAGTTTCATAGTCAAACTGACACCGAAGTGGCGGTCCAATTGGTTGATAAGTTTGTGACTGAAGACAAAATGAGCACGAAGGATGCCTTCATTAAGATGCTTTCACTCCTTAAAAATTCTTCATATGCTTTTATCTTAATGGATAAAGAAGATCCAGATACTTTATATGCAGCCAAAAACAAAAGCCCCATGTTGATTGGATTATGTGACGGTTTCAACGTAGTATGCTCTGATTCAATTGCCATGTTAGACGTTACTGATACTTTTCTTGAGGTGGTTGATGGTGACGTTGCGATCGTAAAGCCTGATAAGGTAACCATCCTTGATGAAAACCGTAAGCCAGTAGAGCGTCATCAGTTCAAGGTAACCATTGATCCAAGTGCGTCTGATAAGGGGACTTATCCTTACTACATGCTTAAAGAGATTGATGAACAACCCAATGTCATGAGAAAATTAGTTAAAGAGTACTTTGATGCAGACGGAAACATGAACGTTGGTTGTGGCGTAATGGATACCATCCTTGATTCAGATCGAATCTATATCGTGGGTGCTGGTACCAGTTATCATGCTGGATTAGTCGGTAAAGATTTGATGGAGAAGTACACTGGAATTCCAACTGAAGTGCACGTCTCATCCGAGTTTGCTTACGAAGATCCATTGCTTTCTAAGAAACCATTCTTTATCTTTTTGACTCAAAGTGGGGAGACCGCTGACAGTCGGGAAGTTTTAGTGAACGTTAACAAGCATCATTTCCCTAGTTTAACCATTACTAATGTTGCTAATTCGACCTTGTCACGCGAAGCAACTTACACGATGTTGCTTAATGCTGGTCCAGAAATTTCAGTTGCTTCAACTAAAGCATATACTGCTCAAATTGCAATCCAAGCCATTTTGGCAAAGGCCGTTGGTATGCGGGGTAATCGTCAGGTCGCAAAAGATTTTGATTTAGCACGACAATTGGGTTTGGTTGCGACTGGGATGCAGTCAATTGTTGAAGAAAAAGATAAGATTGATGAAATTGCTAAGAAATATTTCGTTGATGCTAAACAGGCCTTTTACATCGGCCGTGGGGTTGATTACACTGTTTCCCTTGAAGCAGCGTTGAAGTTAAAAGAAATTTCTTATGTCCATGCGGAAGGCTTTGCTTCTGGTGAACTTAAGCACGGAACGATTGCATTGATTGAAAAGGGCACTCCAGTGATTGGTATTATCACCCAGAAGAAGACCGCTGGATTAACTCGTAGTAATCTGGAAGAAACTGCAGCTCGTGGTGCCAGTGCTTTGACGATCGTGCGACAAAGTCTAGCTCAAGATGGTGATACGTTTGTTATCCCAGACGTTGATGAGTTGTTAACACCGCTGCTTAGTGTCATTCCAGCTCAACTAATTGCTTATTACACTAGTTTGAACAAGGGATTGAACGTTGATCGTCCAAGAAACCTTGCTAAAAGTGTTACAGTTGAATAATGTTTTTAAGAGCTACCATTCTTGGTAGCTCTTTTATTATGTTGTTGAAGCATCGTTGAGTACTGAACTTTCTTTACATTTTAGTAATTTTCTCGTATTATTTTATTATCGTGTCAGTTGTAATTTTGAATTTAGGAAGTAAACCATGACTGAAAAAAATTATAAAATTAAAGTACAAGATGTCACCAAAGAGTATGACATGTTCAAGACTCAATCTGACAAGTTAAAGTCGTTTTTCTCATTATCAAGGAAAAATAAAACCCCACATTTTTGGTCTTTGATGGGAATTTCATTTACCGTTCAGCCTGGTGAAGCATTGGGAATCATTGGTGTAAATGGTTCAGGAAAGTCAACCATTTCTAACATTATTTCTGGCATTATTCCGCAAACGACCGGCCAAGTTGACGTGCGCGGAGATACTTCGATCGTGGCAATTAACGCTGGCTTGAGAAAGAATTTAACTGGCCGTGAAAACATCCGAATGAAGTCATTGATGCAGGGACTTACAAACCACCAAATTGATGACATGATGGATGATATCATTGCCTTTGCTGATATTGGTGATTTTGTTGATCAACCAGTAAAAGACTATTCTAGTGGTATGAGGTCCCGACTTGGCTTTGCCATTGCCGTTCACATTAAGCCAGACATTTTGATTATTGATGAAGCCTTGTCCGTTGGTGACGATACTTTCTACCAAAAATGCGTTGATAAGATTGATGAATTCAAAGAAGAAGGTAAGACCATTATCTTTGTATCTCATTCACTAAAGCAGGTGCGTCTGTTGTGTGATCGGGTTGCTTGGATTAACTACGGGAAGCTACGGAAAATTGGTCCGATGGAAGAAGTCGTCTCCGAATATCAGAAGTTCATCAAGTGGTTTAAATCGTTAAGCAAAAAAGAGAAAAAACAATTCCAGAAAAAAGAAAAGACCATTCAGAAGAATTTTGATATTAATAAGTATCAAAAAGAAATTACTAATGAGTATGCTGAGGATCACCCGAATGATCCTAATCCAGCACGAACCATCCATAAGCGGTTCTATAGTGAAGTTATTCAAGAAAAGATGCCATTGACCACTAAGGTTATGACGTGGGCGGTTTTATTTGCCATGATTTTCTTTTGCTTGGTAAATGTATCTGGTCATCCAACGATGGCTGTTGTTAGACACCCAAGTTACATTGTTCATCCAAGTAAGAAGATGAGGTACCAAAAGAAAAATGGAAAATCAGTAATGGTCACTAAGCATGAATACAAGCAACTTGAGAAACATGCCTGGGGACAACGATAAAAATTTTGCTATTATTCATCAAAGTGAATAATAGCATTTTTGTTTAGGAGGAAGATTTAGATGGCAATGAAGAGTCATGAAACATTTACATTGATTGAGGAAATTACGCGATTAGATGGTTCTAAGTACCTTGAAATCAGCAACATGGTGCAGAACGGACGAGCTGAGCTTGCTGCAGAACGAAAAATGATTAAACAGGTTCGAATCCTTCAACTAAACATTCCTCACTCCGTTCATGTCATTAATTACGAGAACTATGTTAACCAGAATTATGTGATGCCAAAGGAAAACTTTGACCACTTTGAGGAGTGGAAACGAACCCCAGCAATGGATCATGAAGTCCAGATGATTTTAAAAGAGAACCATATTGGTTAAATCAATTGGCTAATCTTTTTGTGAATTAAATCATTAATATTTGTTATCACCAACCACCAAATATGGCATAATGAGTATGAATAATATTTGGAGGTGTTGATGATGACTGAAAAATTTTTAATTGGAACTTATACCCAAAAAACTAGTAAGGGCGTTTATCAAATTGAATTAAACAAAGACAAAAAACAGCTGGAAAATGCTCAGCTAATTGCGCAAATTAGCTGTCCAACCTATGTTGTTGAGTCTGATGACCATAAAATTTATGCGATTGATCGTAATCAAGATGAAGCGGAAACACGTGGTGGGATTGCTGTTTTTGATAGCAGCACCATGCCAGCTAAATTAATGCAAGAAGACATTGAAGTAGGTCCCTCACCAGCCTACATTACTGTAGACGAAGGACGCCAGATGGTCTATACAGCAAATTATCATACTGGTAATGTCATTGCGTATCACATTGAAAGTGACGGGACTGTCAAAGAATCACAGCGAATCCATGACGATGGAATGACCGGTCCACTACCAGAACAACAAAGTGGTCCTCATCCACACTATGCCGATCTAACTCCTGATGATCGCTTAGTGATTTGTGACCTGGGATTGGATCGAGTTTATTTGTATGATGTTTCTGACGCGGGTGAGATTACTCCTGTTAGTGAGATTCAGTTGTCACCTGGATTTGGTCCAAGACACATTGCTTTTGCTGAATCGACGGGAAAGGCTTACTTAATTGGTGAACTAAGTAGTAAGATTGCAGTTCTTGATTATAATGAAGAAGCTGGCATCTTTACCGTCCAACAGGTTGTTAAAACTATTCCCAATGACTACAAAGATGCTAATGGTGGAGCTGCAATTCGAATAACTAACGATGAGAAGTTTGTGTATGTTTCTAATCGTGGCAATGATTCGATTGCTGTTTTTAAGGTCCTAGATGATGGTGACTTAGAGCGAATTCAAGTAATTTCAACTGAAGGGGAATTTCCGCGTGATTTTAACTTTAATTCAGATCAATCCTTTCTAATTGCTGTAAATCAAAACACTAATAACGCAACCTTGTACGAGCGAAATCATGAGAATGGTAAGTTGTCTGTCATTCAAAAGGATTTTGCGGTACCAGAGGGAACCTGTGTTGCTCCTCGAAAATAGTTAATTTAATGAAAAGTTAATGCTTTTATAGCGTTAACTTTTTTCATTCCCTTAACAAATTGATATAATTAATTTAAACAGGTGGGGTGGAGATTTTGATTAAATTAATTGTGACAGATATGAACAAAACTTTTTTAAATGAAGCTAATCGATATGATGAGATTAAGTTTTTAAAAACGTTTCAAAAAATGAAACACCAAAACGTTAATTTTGCCGTCGCTAGTGGCGGACCGAATGATAAATTACAAAGCCTGTTTGTTGATTATCGGGACCAAATGGATTTTATTTCTCAAAATGGTTCAGTAATTTATCGTGGAAATGATTTAGTCCATGCCGAATCGCTGAATGATGATCAGATTAAACGGACGTTAAAGATGCTTTATGATGATTTTGGCCCTGACATTGTCGGGGTTAACGTATCTGGGCTTAAGCATACTTATGTAGATAAAAGGCTACCCGAAAAAATGTATCAGTTAATGAAACAATACTATAGTAATACGGTCCGTTTGAATGATTTGGCTAACATCACAAGTGAGAACACTGATGATCAATTAGTAAAAGTTGGTGTGACGTTTAAGCAAGGTGCAAACGTGATGCGAAAAGTTCATGAAATGCGACAGATGCTTCCAGATAATCTTGAGAGTTTGAACTCTGGCTTTAATACCGACCTAATTGGTGTAAAAGGGATCGACAAAGCAACTGGCGTGCGCTATTTGATGAAAAAATATGATGCCAATCCTGAAGAGGTTGTCACATTTGGGGATAATGAGAATGATTTAGGAATGTTGGATTTAACTCCGAATAGTTATGCTATGAAGAATGGCATTCGGGAGGCAAAGGACGCCGCTGGTCACGTTACCGAGTTTGATAATAACGATGATGGGGTTCTAAGGACAATTGATACCATTTTAGATAATCAGTAGTTTCATTTAGTAAGGTAATGACAGTACAAATATACGTGAGGCGATTAAAAATGAATAACGAAGAATTAAATAACATTGTTGAAGGACGTTTGGATAAGTACTTTGAAAAATATCCAAGTACTCCTGATGTTGAGATGTACAAGATTGAGTTGAAACGTTCAATCGTAAAAGATGCATTAGCTAAGATTTCAGATGAAGTTACGATTAACGATGCAATTAACCAGGCTTTTTCTGACTTTGGTGACATTGATCACGCTATTAATCAGATTGTTTTTAAAAGTCATGGAATCAAGGATTAAAATGAATTAGCCGTTGTGGCTTTTTTTATTAGGATACATATGATAATGTATTCATATGAAATAAATTACATATATAAGGAGAAAATCATGGATTCTAAGATTAATCCCAAAAAATTAGAAGAAGCTCATGAGTTATTTAAAATTTTGAGTAATCCGGTTCGGATTCAAATGTTAGTGTTGTTAGAAAATCACTTACTCAACGTTGGTGAGATTAGTGAGGAACTTGGACTTGAACAATCAGCTACTTCTCATCAATTGGCAATGCTTAAAAAGCATCAATTGGTAAGTAGCGAACGGAAGGGCAAGTCAAATTATTATCGCCTGGATGATCCTCATATTATGGACATTGTAAATGAAGGACTAGCTCATTCGGATCACGTGGTAAGGGGTGTCAAACATGGAAACTAAAAACGTGGTTGGGTATGGAATGATAATTGAGATGGTTGCGATTGCTTGGATGATAGTAGAATTTTCGGTTGGCTTAAAGGCCGGGATCGATGCCCACTCAATTGTATTAATTGCGTTTGGTCTTGATAGTTTGATGGAGATTATTGCTGGATTTGTTTTACTATTTCGTTTGGAAATTGAGTTTAAAGGGAGTTCAAAAATTGACATTAATCGAGTGGATAAGGTTGCCACGAAGATCGTTAGCATCATTTTGCTCCTTCTGTGTGTCTATATTCTAGTTACTTCTGGATATAATTTGTTTCAGCATGAAGGTGCTGATGGCAGTCTGATGGGGATCATCATTTCTATTTTGTCTCTTATTATCATGCCAATGATCGCCTATGCTAAGTATTGGATTGGGAAAGTAATTGGTTCTAACGCTTTAATTCAGGATGCCATGTGTAGTGTTACTTGTGCTTATCTTGCTGGGACGGTGCTTATCGGAGTTTTGCTTAATTATTTTTTCCATATTTGGTGGATCGATTCAGCAGCAGCAATTCTAATTGTTTTCCTTATTGGTAAGGAGGCATTAGAATGTCTTGTGGAGAGCTAATCTTGACAAGTGCAATTATAGAACTATAATAATAATTGTATAAAGTTTAGTTGTACAAAACTAAAAGGTGAGGTGTTAAGTATGAGTGAAAACAATTATCAATTTGATGTATTGTATTTAGGAAGTGGACATGGTGCTTTTAACGGTGCTATTCCATTGGCCCTAAAGGGTAAAAAAGCTGGCATTATTGAAGTTGGCAAGATTGGTGGAACTTGTCCTAACCGTGGATGTAACGCTAAGATTGCTTTAGACTTCCCAGTTAAGATGAAAAAAGACGTTGATAACTTCCAAGGACACGGCTTAGATGGAACTACTAAGATCAATTGGGCCGATAACGTTAAGCATGAAAAAGAAGTTATCAGTCAATTACCTGGTGGAATCGAACAAGGTCTAAAGAGTGTTGGCATCGATGTGATCCATGGGTATGGAAAGATCGTTGATGCGCACACCATCGACGTTGACGGTACCAAGTACACCGCTGATAAACTTGTTGTAGCAACTGGAGCTCATTATCACAAGATTGATATTCCCGGTGCTGACTTGGCATACGATGGAACTGATTTCTTGAACTTAGAAAAACAACCAGAACACATGACCGTTATCGGTGGTGGATACATTGCCATTGAATTTGCTACCATCGCAGCAAATGCTGGAACTAAGGTTACCATCCTATTGCACCATGACAAGGCCTTAAGAAAGTTTTATCAACCATTTGTTGAGTCATTACTTAAAGATCTTGAATCTCAAGGAGTTCAAATCATTCGAAACGTTGATCCTGAATCAATCGAAAAATCAGGTGATGGTTTTGTAGTCAAGACTAACAAAGACGACATTGACTCTGATTGGGTTCTTGACGCAACTGGCCGTGATCCGAACGTTGAAGGATTTGGTCTTAAAGAAGTTGGTGTTGATTACGATAAGAAAGGAATCAAAGTTGATGATCATCTTCAAACTTCAGTTGACAGCATTTACGCTGCTGGCGATGTTCTTGATAAACAAGTTGGTAAGTTAACTCCAACTGCCATTTTCGAGTCAATGTACCTTACCAAGTTATTTACTGGTGCTACTACTGATCCAATTAAGTATCCAGCTGTTCCAAGTGCAGTTTTCTCATCACCACGAATTGCTGAGATCGGTGTTAGTGTTGACGAAGCTAAGGCCAACCCTGATAAGTATGATGTTAAAGAATCAGACCTTGCCACTGATTGGTTCAGATTTGCAATGCAAGAGAACAAAGGTAAGACCATTTCAATCACCGACAAACAAGGTTACCTAGTAGGTGCTACTGAGATCAGTTCTGAAGCTGATAACGTTATTAGTACTTTGGCACCATTTGTTGAGTATCACATCTCACCAGAAAAGATGAGCGAATTGATCCCATTGTTCCCAACACTTGGTTCTGAGACTTTGAATCATCTATAAAATAAAAAGTTCGCCAAATGGCGAACTTTTTTTTGTATCTAATTCTATTTAAGAAATTCCGGTTTTCTGAAATCAGGATCTGGATAAGTGTAAAAGCCTTTACCGGATTCAAGACCAATGTTACCTTGGTCAATCATATCCTTGAATTTTTCGGAAGCCTTTTTAACTTCTGGGTTAGTTGACATCTTAGTGATATCATACATGGTTTTCATCCCAATAATGTCCATAATGGCGAATGGACCAAGTGGTGCACCAGTTCCAATCATCCATGCCTTATCGATCGTTTCAGGATCAGAAACGCCATTGTTCCAGAGGACTAAAGCATCTGATAGAAATGGTACTAACAGTGAGTTCAATAGGTAACCCGGTTGTTCCTTGTTAACTAGGATTGGAACCATTCCAATTTCACGTGAAAACTGTTCCATCTCTTTTGGAAGATCCTTATTAGTTTTAGATTGTGACATGATTTCAGCGGTATTGTTTTTCCAAATTGAGTTAGCGAAGTGGTAACCCAAATACTTGTCAGGACGACCAGTAGCATCAGCAAACTGTGATGGTAGTAAAGTCGAAGTGTTAGTAACGATAACAGTATCTGGATCAGCTAAATCGTTGAACTTTTTGTAAAAGTCATTTTTAACATCTGGATCCTCAGAAAGAGCCTCGATAACTAAGTCAGCACCCTTAAGAGCGGCCTTTAAATCAGTGGTGTAATGGAGATGTTCCTCTGCGTTCTTGACCTGTTCATCGGTAGCTCCAATGTCTTTTTTTACTGCTTTTTCCCAACGAGCTACTCGCGCCTTAGCACGATCGAGTGAGCCGTCTGAACGGCCCCAAATAGTAGTGTTTTTTCCGTGGAAAGCTGACATGAAAGCAATTTGTGAGCCTAAGGTGCCTCCACCGACAATGACAACGTTATTGAATGTCATGGTGATTTCCTCCTATATATTTACTTATTATCCACTTCTATTCTATGCTAGTGAAAGCGCTTAAGCAACCTTCTTTATCTGTTATAAATGACAATGGTTGCAAGCCAGAGTAAATTAGTTAAAATATTAACTAAATTGTTAATGGAGGTATGTAATGATGAATGACACTAGAAGAGTAACTCTTGACGATGTGATGTCTTTACAGGCAATTAGTCGGGAGACGTTTGCCGATACATTTGGAACTGAAAACAAACCTGAAAATTTAAATCAGTACCTAGACAGTGCGTATGATCCAGAGAAACTAAAAAGTGAAATATCCAATCCAAACTCTAAATTTTATTTTGCCTACGTTGATGGCCAACTAGCAGGTTATTTAAAATTGAATATTGATGATGCTCAATCCGAAAAAATGGGGACGGATTATTTAGAAGTTGAACGAATCTACCTGAAAAAGAATTTTAAACGACATGGGATTGGAACAAAATTTATCAATCTGGCAGTTAGAGAGGCCCAAAGAAACCATAAGACCAAGATGTGGCTTGGGGTCTGGGAACATAATGATGCCGGATTAAAGTTCTATCAAAAAATGGGATTTAAGCAAGTTGGGGATCATGTATTTCAACTTGGCGAGAGTGCTCAGCGTGATTTGATAATGGAGAAGCCAATTAGTGGTAACATTAAGTAAGTAGTTAATAATCTTAATTGGGAAAGTTGGTTCTTTCGTTGTTATTTAATGGCATTTTTCTTTTAATTGCTAGCATCATTGCCGGAACGTTGAGTAGTGTCGTTGGCATGGCAAGTGTGATTCTTTATCCGGCACTTTTGTTTGTTGGATTACCACCAATTATGGCAAACGTCACGATTACGGTGGGAATTATTTTTAGCGGAACGAGTGCCGTCTTGTCATCGAGACGAGAGCTCAAAGGACAGGGTTCGGTCACTCTTCACGTTATGCTATTTGCGGTCATTGGTGCGGTTATTGGATCAATTATCCTGTTACATAGTTCCAATAAAAGCTTTCAAGATGTTGCTCCCTTCGTCATCTTACTGTCTGGAGTTTTAATGTTAATTCCAAAACGACAGTCAACGTTTGCTTCTGAAAGTATTTCAAAAACAGCGAGTGCAATTGCCGCGATTGCCATTGTGATTGTTGGGATTTACGTTGGCTACTTTGGTGCAGGCGGCGGAGTGCTAATGGCTGCCATTTTGATTCGAATTATCGATGCACCATACGCCATTTGCAATGCGGTCCGAAATGTGACGACTTTAACCATGAACGCAGTATCAGCTGCCATCTTTATTTTTACTACCCCAATTAGTTGGAGTGCTTTGGTGGTGCTTGCCATTGGTCTGTTTATTGGTGGGTACATTGGCCCGATTATTGTCCGGGTAATTCCATCAGCTGTAATGAAGTACACGGTTGCGATTGGTGCGATTATCCTGGCTGCTTTTTTAGCATATCAGGCATATTTTTAAAAAAGATGAATGTAGGGAAAATATTATGTGGAATTTAATTTTTTTAGTAGTGGCAGGAGTTGTTAGCGGGGTGCTTGAAAGTACGGTTGGACTGGCCAGTTTAGTTGCTTATCCAGCGATGCTTCTGGCAGGATTTGCACCGATCGTTGCAAACGTTACCAACACGGTTGGCTTTGCTTTTAGTGATTCAAGTGCCATTTTAGCGTCCCAAAAAGAACTTAAGGGACAAAGCAAAGTCATCTTTAAGGTTACCATCTGTGCTGGAATTGGGACCATTATTGGTTCTTTAATTTTACTTAACAGTTCGAATAAAAGTTTTGAAAACGTTGCCCCAATCATCATTATGATTTCGGGAGTTTTGATGTTGCTGCCAAAGAGTCAAAAACAATTATCTGAGACGCATATGACCGTATGGGGAAAGATAATTACCGCCATTGCACTTCTTTTTGTTGGGATGTATTTAGGTTACTTTGGTGCTGGCGGAGGAGTCATGTTAATTGCAATTTTACTTCGAGCCGTGAACCAACCTTATGCTGTTTGTAATGCAATCCGAAATTTTGTTTCGTTAATTTTGAACTGGATTTCGGCCATCATATTTATGTTTACAATGCCAATCAATTGGGTGGCTTTGATTGCCATCACAGTTGGGTTACTAGTAGGTGGATATATTGGGCCGTCAGTCGTACGTCATATTCCATCCAATGTTATGAAGTATGGGGTTGGGATCGGTGCCATTGTATTAGCGATTTGTTTGGGAATTAAGACTTATTAATAAAACAAGGAGAAAGTGGAAGTTTGATTTTAAAGTATTTCTTATTGATTTTTGCTGGGATTTTAAGCGGAATTATGGGAACCGCTGTGGGACTTGCTAGCGTTGTTTCATATCCAGCAATGTTGGCTTCCGGACTATCACCAATCGTTTCCAGTGTGACTAACATCGTTGGTTTTGCGTTTAGTAACATGAGCGCAGTGGCCTCATCTCAAAGAGAATTAAAGGGTCAAGGTAAGACCATTTTAAAAGTGGTTATTTTTGCTGGAATTGGGTCTGCACTCGGTTCCCTGATTCTTCTTCATAGTTCCAACAAAAGTTTTGCGGATATCGCACCAGTTGTCATCATGTTGTCTGGGGTTTTGATCATGCTACCGAAGAGTCAAAAGCAGTTAATGAAAACCCATTTGGGATTATGGGGTAAGACCATTACCGCCATTGCACTGACGTTGGTTGGAATGTACTTAGGTTATTTTGGTGCTGGTGGTGGAATTTTGATCATGGCGATTTTAATGCGAGCCTTAAATGAGTCATATGCCGTGGATAATGCCATTCGAAATGTGATGTCACTAGTTATGAATTGGATCTCGGCTTTGATCTTTATTTTTACAATTCAGATTAACTGGCCAGTTCTGATTACGCTAACGATTGGATTGGTTATTGGCGGATACATTGGTCCAGCCATCGTACGTCTCATCCCATCCAATATCATGAAGTACGGGGTCGGAATCTTGGCAATTTTATTGGCCATTTATTTAGGAATTAAAACTTACTAATCCTGTTGCAACCAGCCTATGATTATGGTATTTTTAAATCAAATAAGATATGACAATAAAGAGGACGAGTACCATTAATTTCTTTTATAGCGAGTCGAAGTTGGTGAGAGTTCGATAAAGAGTTAATGGGAAAAACACCTTGAGTTTTAAAGCTTGAACGAAGTAGGGCTTAACGGTGGCAATCCGTTATCATTGTGTGAGTTGGTTTATGTTACATAAACAATATGGGTGGTACCGCGATGACCTCGTCCCTTTTTGAGATGAGGTCTTTTTTATTGTCTAAAAAGGAGTTGTTAAGTATGAAAGAACAAAACGTTTTAGCAAAAGATTTGTACACTAAGAAACACGATTTTGGTAATGAATCAGTAGTTCTAGAAGGATGGATTCGAACCATTCGTAATTCTAAAAAGATTGCCTTTATCGAAGTCAACGACGGTTCATACATTAAGAATGTTCAGGTGATTGTCAAGAGTGATCTAGATAACTTTGATGACATCATCAAACTGCCGATTAGTTCAACTCTGAAGGTGATTGGCAAACTCGTGGACACCCCGGATGCCCCGCAGCCATTTGAAATTCATGCGGAGCAAGTTAAGATTGAGGGTGTTTCTGATCTAGACTATCCACTGCAAAAGAAGAAGCAATCACTTGAGTACCTTCGTTCTATTGCACATTTACGTCCTCGAACCAATACTTTTTACGCTGTTTTCAAGATTCGTTCGATGGCAGCCTTTGCGATTCATGAATACATGCAAAAACACGGCTTTGTCTATGTAAACACTCCGATTGTTACTAGTAGTGACACGGAGGGGGCTGGTGAGATGTTTCAGATCACTAGCTTAGATCAAAATGACCTGCCAAAGGATGAAAATGGTAAAGTCGATTACTCAAAGGATTTCTTTGGTCAAGAGACGAACTTAACCGTTAGTGGACAATTACCAGTCGAGGCCTTTGCTCTGGCATTTAGAAACGTATACACTTTTGGCCCAACTTTTAGAGCTGAAAATTCGCATACTAAACGCCACGCTGCCGAATTTTGGATGATTGAACCGGAAATGGCCTTTGCTGATTTAGATGACATTATCGAAACGTCTGAGGACATGCTAAAGTATGTCATTAATTATCTACTTGAAAATGCTGCAGAGGACCTTCAATTCTTAAATGATAACGTCGACGACAACTTACTTAAGTTGCTTCAAACTACTGTGAACGAGAAGTTTGCGCGGATCACGTATACGGAAGCAATTGATTTGCTTGAAAAAGCTGACGTTGAGTTTAAATATCCGGTTAAGTGGGGGATTGATTTAAAGGCTGAACACGAACGTTATCTATCCGAAAAAGTGTTTGGCAAACCCGTGTTTGTCACTGATTATCCACGGAATATCAAAGCCTTTTATATGCGTGATAACGACGATGGTAAGACCGTTGCTGCTTCAGACCTTCTGGTTCCAAGAATTGGTGAACTAGTTGGAGGAAGCCAACGAGAAGAGCGTGAGCAAGAATTGGCTGACAAAATGGATGAATTTCATTTATCAAAGGATGAGTACGAGTGGTACCTCGAATTACGTAAATACGGTGGCACTAAGCACTCTGGCTTTGGAATTGGCTTCGAACGATTACTGATGTATGTCACTGGGATGGATAATATTCGTGATGTTATCCCTTATCCAAGAACCCAAGGTAGTATTAAATTTTAGACTAAAATGAGCCCATGAGAAATCATGAGCTTTTTGTTATCTTTTGTAACAATTCAAATGAAAAAATGATAGTCTATAAATAGCTATTAAATTAGTACAAATCGAAAAGGAGCGCTTTATATGGCAAAAAGTAATGGACTTAGTAGATTAGAAAGATTTTGGTTTATTACCATCATGTTAATCGGTACTTTCACCATGTCGATTAGTCAGTCATCACTATCGACGGCTTATCCCACATTGATGAAGTACTTTGATATTTCAGCATCAACAGTTCAATGGTTAACAACTGGCTTTATGATCATCATGTGTATCATGATGCCGATTAGTCCTTGGCTTTTGAACAACATGAGTTTTAAGAAACTCTTTATGGGAGTTTTACTGATGTTTGATCTAGGGACGTTAATCATTTTAATTAGTAATAGTTTTACGTGGGTGCTGATTGGAAGAGCATTAGAAGCAATTGCCGTTGGAATTTTGTTTCCATCGTATCAAACTGTTTTACTAAATATCACACCGGAAGATGATCGAGGAACAATCATGGGAGTTGCCGGACTGGTTATGGGTTCAGCTCTGGCGTGTGGACCAATCATTTCGGGAATCGTTTTGAAGTTTACCACTTGGCGTGGTTTGTTTGATGTCTTCATTGTGATTATCACTGCTGTATTCCTGATTTCATTCTTTGTGATGAAAGACGTTATGCCACGAATTAAATCAAAGTTAGATTGGCTTTCAATCATCTATTCATTTGGTTTGATTGGGATCTTGTATGTAATTAGTGAAATTGCTAAACCAAACAATAACTATGGAATGCTTTTACTCATCCTGATTATTAGTATCGTTTTGATTGCGTTGTTTGTTTTCCGTCAGTTTAGAATTAGCAATCCACTATTGAACCTGAACGTTTTAAAGACGTTTAACTATGATTTGGCGGTACTCTTAACCGGATTCTCATACATTTCATTGATTGTAGTTACCATTATCTTCCCGTTGTATTATCAACAGGTATTGGGAGTATCACCATTCATTTCCGGGATGGCACTAGTTCCTGGAGCTGTTTTCTTAAGTATCTTGAACCCAATCACGGGTACGATTGTTGATAAAATTGGATTTAAGCCAGTTATGTTAACAGGAATGTTGATGATTGTGCTGGGCTGGGCCATTTTAGCCTTTTTCCCAATTTACAATATCTGGGGCATGATGATCTTGGCAATGCTAATTGAGGGTGGAAATGCCTTTGTCATGATGCCTGCGGTTACGCTTGGGGCCGATTCACTGCCAGAAGATTTGATTTCTTATGGAACGGCTTTAATTACGACGGTCAGACAGGTACTTGGGTCAACTGGAGTTGCGGTTGCAACGATTGTATTGGTTAGAGCAACTGGATTCTTCAAACTCAGTATGCCGGCAATGCCAGCTCAGGTTAATGGATTCCACATGGTTTACTGGGTCTTCTTGGTAATTGCGGTCATCGGATTATTGTTTGCGGTTATGATTAGAACGCCAAAAAAAGATCAAAAATAAATTAAAAACGTATTTTAGGTGGAAATCAAATGATTTCCATCTTTTTTTGGTTAATTATAAATTAATTTCACAATATAATGCCAAAACTACTGAAATTAATGGATTTGCAATCGTGATGTAATCATTTGGTATTAATCCTAATCTATCATAGAAAGTGTATGATGATTGTAAAATAATGCACAATAAATTAATAAAGGAGCTGGTAAGATGTTCAAAGGATTAATCAGAGGTGTAACAGTAGCGATTGCGTCGTTAGGTTTATTTGGTGTTGTAAACATCGCCACTAACCAAAATCGAGTATCCGCAAATAAAGTCCATTTTTCAAACGTTAAGCGGGTTGCTACTAGTGAGCTTGGTAAATCATATTCGTACGGTGCAGTCGGACCTAACAGTTTTGATTGCTCTGGCTTTACTCAGTATGTCATGGAAAATGGTGCTAATCGTAATATTGTAAGAACCGCACAGGCTCAATACGATGCTTATAAGCATGTTAGAAAGAGTAAAATCAAAAAAGGTGACTTAGTCTTCTTTGGTTCAAGTAAAAGTGACATTTACCACGTTGGGATTGCTTTAAACAAACATCAAATGATTGATGCGCAAAATCGTGGAGTGGTGATTGAGCCAATCCACGCCCCGTGGTGGCATTTAGTGGGGGTTTCGCGTCCAGTTTCATTTACTAAGAAAACAGTTTAAAGTCCCGTTAGGTTTTAATGAGCCTGACGGCTTTTTTGACTTCTCCAACTTTGCTGATTACTATGTAGGCAAATGTTGAAGGGAGTGCATTTCAAGTGCTAAGAAAAGACGAGCCATTTTTACCAATTACATCAAGAAAGGAACTTCGTGACTGGTTTGCTGAAAATTGCAAGAGAGAAGATTGTCTGTGGGTTCCAGTCAGCATGAGTAAAACCAGTGAAGAAAAGATGTTTTATTTGGATATCGTCGAAGAGGCACTGTGTTTTGGCTGGGTCGATGGTTTGCATAAAAGTTCGGATGAAACGGGACTAGCACAACGATTGACTCCTCGAAAGGAAAACAGTAACTGGACCGAGCTCAACAAGGAGCGGGCTCGAAGACTAATTAAACTAGGTTTAATGACTGAAGAAGGCAAACGAGTGTTACCAGATTTGTCTCCTAAATCGTTTAAGATTATTCAGCCCGTTAAACGTGCCTTAAAACGTGATCCGAAAGTATGGGATAACTTTAACCATTTTCCCGATTTGTACCAACGAGTTCGCGTTGATGGTGTTCAGTCCCGCTTGAAATTTAGTAAACCCCAATCATATAAACATCGGTTACGTAAGCTAGTAAAGAAGACGAGAGTCAATGAGATGTATGGTGGTTGGTGTGATGATGGAAGATTGTTGCATTATTAATTTCTTAATTATTAATAATAAATGAATCTTTCCATACTTTTGAATATTGCTGATTAATTTGTTTTGCTGTAAGAATATTGTTATCAAATGTAGAAAATGAATTATCTGGAACAGTTATCTTAAATCCCAAATGAAATCCTACTTTGATGGTAGTATCAACACAATACTCAGTTTGTGCACCACATGCTTCAATTGTATCCACTGATTGACTGTTTAAAAATGATTCTAAACCAGTTTCATAAAATGAATCAGGAACATACTTATTAAAGTATCTGTCCTGAGGTAGGTTATTAATATTGTGATTAAGCTGCCATTCTTCACTGTTAATGTGCATTGATTCACTAATATGTTGCATAAAAATGATTGGTGAACTATGTTTTCGGTAGTAGTTTATTCTTTTGTTTATATTGTTTATAATTGAGTCCACATTATATATATTTTTTAGACCTTCTTGCATATCAATTATTAATAGTGTTTTCATAATTTCATCTCTCAAACAAATAATTTACATCATTGTACAACGATTATTTGAAATAGGTATATTGTAGAATTCTTTTTGTTTGTGTAATATATAAATATGTAAGTAGATATTAAAACAAGATGATAAAGGAATTCAAATGCCTAAAAAATATTTAACCAGTGGGACACGTACCAGTCATACGTATCAGTTTTATAAGGAACGCAGAAATGATCCAAGTTGGCGGAAAGATTACTTAGAGGTTAAATCAAAACGAAGACGTAATTTTCTGATGAAATTAGTTTCAGGGGTTGTGATTGTATTGATTGGGTTCTTTCTATTTAACCATTATGCTGGTGCTTTAATAAGTAGAATACAAAATGAGTTTAGACGGAATTCTTCATCAATAATTTCAAATCGAACTTTCAATCAACATAATTCAGCACAAATAACTCCTAAATCTTCTCAAGCAAAAACAGAAGCAACTCCAGCAGATGGTGACAATAATCAGGCTGAGAATGATGTTAAGCAAACAAGCACTTTGACAGAACCAATTGCTAAACAAATATTAGAGAAAGAAACACCTTATTTTCAAAATACGACTACTAATAAAATTAGTTATTGGAATTATGGTGGTAAACTATCTGGAGATCAGACGGGATATTGGTTTATAACTCAAAACGCTACTAGTGATATTGGATTAGAGGGGACCGTTAAAGATAATGGGGACGGAACTGCTCACATATCAGAAAACGTTGTTTCAAAAGCAACCGGTCCACATTCTTCAAATTTAGAAAAAGATGTGACAATTCCACGTTAAGCTTATAAAACACAAAAAAGCGAACCAATCAATTTAATGACTGGTTCGCTTTTAATTATGGAGGCGGCGGGATTTGAACCCGCGTCCGAGCATATTGCCTCCTGAACGTCTACATTCGTAGGCTAATCATTTGAAGTTCACTGTACAATCCGCAATTAGTCAATGCTAGCATGCACAGCTAATCTGATTAATCTCTTCATACTACTTCAGATGGGAGCAGTAAGCGTATCCTATTAAAGGTAGGACCTAGGACTGATCCATAGGAAAAATCAGCTAGATCTACGTCAAGCGCTTATTAGGCAGCTACGGCGTAAGAATTGTTATTATTTTTTGCAGTTATAATTAAACTGAGCGATTTGACGCATCGTCGTACGGAATGCAATTCAGGCTCAAACTATACCCGTCGAATCCATAACGCCCCCGACAGACACATTATTACTATACCATGATATCTGCCTAATTTACAGTGATTTAGATCAGGTTAAAATGCTTCAGTCCGTTGACAATTCCATGGTCGGTATTTTTGGTGGTAATGAATTCACCATGTGGTTTGACATTTGGAAGTCCATTACCCATTACGACCGGATGATCAACGTAGTCTAACATTGGGATGTCGTTATTACCGTCTCCAAACGCGTATGTTGGGATTCCAGTTAGTCCAGCAGTGTTTATTAATTGCTTGATTCCAGTAGCCTTAGAAACGTCATGAACGACCACATCAATTGAATAGGGCGAATTACGGTAAAAGGTTAGGACATCTCCAAAGTTTTCTACGTAGTCAGTATCCAGATCAGTATTGGTAACCACCATCATGTTAATAGGATTTTCGTGCCAATACTTTTTTGTGACAATGGTCGGAAGTGGAGCGTGGACGTGTTCAAAGGCTTTAACTGCCAATTCATCGTGATTGGTAATGGCACCACGTTTTTGGTTCAGTAAAACTAATGTATTATCGTGTTTTTCAACAAAGTTGTACAAACGATCAATGATTTTGGGGTTGATTGTATTAGAAAAGACTTCTTGGTTTCTTAACATTCCAAAATCACCGTTTGCGGCTACCACGGAATCAATCTTGGTTTTCTCTAACGTATCTCTGATTTCAAAAAGATTCCTTCCGGTTGAGATTACCGGAAGGCCACCGTGTTTTCTGATTTCATCCATTGCGTTTGCAACTTCATCGTTCACCTTTGAATGTTCATCAAACAAGGTCCTATCTAAGTCAAAAAATACTAAATATTTATACATAATCGAATCTCCTTTGCTTATTATTTTAACATATGACCTACTTTGCAATCCTACTAATTAATCGTGATTACATGTACAATGAGATAGGAAGCGATTTTTAGAGGAGAATAAAATAATATGAAAAAAGTTGAAATAACCGGTAAAGCCGTCAAAAAGTTTGAGGGCGGTTATCCACAAATTAGTGAAAAAGATTTAGTTAACGAAGCGGATTTTAGCAACGGCGAGGTCGTGGCTTTAATTAAAGGAGATCATTTCGTTGCCAGTGCGTACTTTGGCAAACAAGCTGGGGGAATCGGTTGGATTTTGGATCGTAAGGAAAATCAATCTATTGACGATCGTTTCTTTGGTCATTTATTTAGTCAGGCCTTCAGTAAACGGATTTTACTTCAAGATGAAGGCATTGATATTCATCGCCTGTTTAACGGACAAGGAGACGGTTTGGCCGGAATTACAATTGACAGCTACGATGGTCAAGACGTGATTACCTGGGAAAATGCTGGAATTTACCAATTACGAAATCAATTGATTCCAATCATTGTTAATCAATTGGGGAGTTACCAGAATTTATACGAGTATCAGCAGTTTGAACATGGTTCTGAAATCAAGTCAGTTGAAAACGCTAGTCCCGATCCTGTAGGCTCGGCCAATGTCTTGGAGGGTGAAGTAACGTATCCAATTAGTTTACAGAACGCCAAAACGACAGGATTAGACATCATTTATCGCGATGTAAGACAGGACGTTTTTGATCAATCACAAGATAAAGTTGGTCTAAATTTATTTTATGAGGGAACCGGAGTTGCTAGTGCCATGATTGGTGGTGGTAGCGTTAAGACCGTTAATGTTGACGATAGTAATCGTGCTAAATCTCAATTGATTAATGAAATTGATGCTAATGGATACATGATCGGTGCCCAAGAGGTCAGAAAAATGAGTGTCTTTGGGTACTTAGATTATGCGCAAAAACATGATTTGAAGTTTGACTTAATCACCGTTAACGTGCCTGTCTTTGTTAGAGATAAAAAGAATCGGTTTGAGATTAAGCGTGACTTACAAGCTCTCGTTAGTGCGGTAAGTCAAGTTGCTAGTAAGGATGCGTCCGTCTTCTTTACCACAGATACCAATAAAATGAATTCGAAAAGGTTTCGGTCTGAAATCTCGGATGCATTTGCCGCAAACGGTGTTAACGTTAATTTTGGAAAAACTTACTCTAACCCAAATGATTTTCCGATTGACCATGATTATGAACGTGAGGGATCGTTTAAAGGGATCAATGTGCGGATTAAATAAGAACTAATATAATAAAATTAACAGAGCAAAAACATCATTATGTAATTAATTTTTGTTGTATAATGTAAGCGATATTATAGAAAGTGGGGATAGTGTAATGGCTTATTTGAAATTTGATGATTCTAAGTTAAGCAAGTTTGTACATCCGGATGAGTTGCCTGAGATTCAAGCGATGGTGACTGCAGCGGATAAAGAGTTAAGGGATGGCACTGGTGCTGGAAATGATTTCCGGGATTGGTTAGATCTTCCAGAAAATTATGACAAAGATGAGTTCGCAAGGATTCAAAAAGCAGCTGACAAAATCAAGTCTGATTCAAAAGTTTTAGTTGTGATTGGAATTGGTGGTTCATACTTAGGTGCTAAGATGGCCGTTGATTTTCTGAATGGTACTTTTTACAACTCTGAACCTGATGACAAGCGTCGTGGTGTCAAGGTTGTCTTTGCGGGTAATTCACTCAGTGCTCCATATATTCATGATTTATTGAACTACATCGGTGACGATGACTTTTCAATTAACATCATTTCTAAGTCTGGAACAACCACTGAACCAGCAATTGCTTTCCGAATTTTCAAGGAAAAGTTAGTTAAAAAGTATGGTGAAGATGAAGCTAACAAACGAATCTATGCTACTACTGATGCTCATCGAGGTGCTTTGAAACAAGAAGCTGACGCTAACGGCTACGAAACCTTCGTAATTCCAGATGGTGTTGGTGGACGTTACTCAGTTCTTACCCCAGTTGGTTTATTACCAATTGCTGCTACCGGTGCTGACATTAGTCAATTAATGAAGGGTGCACTTGATTCTTCCAAAGAATACACCAATCCAGATGTTAATAAAAACGATGCCTATCGTTACGCTGCGTTGAGAAATATCCTTTACAGAAAGGGTTATACCACTGAATTACTCGAAAACTACGAACCAAACATGAGAATGTTCTCAGAATGGTGGAAGCAGTTAATGGGTGAGTCAGAAGGAAAAGACCAAAAGGGAATTTATCCATCATCAGCTAACTTTACAACTGATCTTCATTCATTAGGTCAATACATTCAAGAGGGGTTACGTGATCTGATTGAAACGGTTGTTAAATTAGATAAGCCTGATGACGATATTGCGATTCCAAAGGAAGAGTCAAACCTTGATGGTCTTAAATACCTTCAAGATGACACGGTTAACGAAGTTAATACCAAAGCCTATGAAGGGGTTGTTTTAGCTCATACCGATGGTGGGGTTCCAGTTATGACCGTTCATATTCCTGATCAATCAGAATATTCACTAGGTTACTTAATTTACTTCTTTGAAGTTGCGGTTGCTATTTCTGGTTACCTAAATGGCATTAATCCATTCAATCAACCAGGCGTTGAAGCATACAAGAATAATATGTACGCATTATTAGGTAAACCTGGTTACGAAGAATTAACCAAGAAACTGGATGCAGAATTAAAAAAGGAAAACAATAACTAAATAGACAAAAAGAACGGATTCAGTTGAATCCGTTCTTTTTATATGGTCAATGATTTGATTGTAATAAGAGGGTTATTCCCATTTTCCTTCAAGAGTACGTAGCTTCTTAATTAAGCGTTGTTGTGCTCTTTCAAGATCATTCATTTGATCATCAACGTGACGGTTTTTGTCCATTCCACGTTTATCATCTCGAGTCGGCTTAGCAACCTTAGTATCACGTAAGTTATTGGTCTGATTTTCATTTTCAATCAACTCTTTCACAACGTCCATTCGTTCGTTGTAATTAGATAATAAATCAGCGTTGAATTTATCTGAGTTTTCTTTTTGGAACTTTTCTTGATCCTTGATTAATTTTTTAAGTTCTTTTTCTTTTGAGTGTGCATCCATATTGTCATACCTCCAATATAAAAAGAATAGCACTAATGCTGTTTCAATAGCAATCTAATTTTATAAATAAAAATGGTCTTCCGATTAATCGGAAGACCATTTATTAGTTTAGATATTATTTGTCAGTATCTTTACGTCTGAAACCAAGTACTGCGGCAAGAGCAACCATGATAGAACCAATGGCACTCATAAGTAGTGTGCTTGCTTGACCAGTTTGCGGCAAGATGTGGCCATTCTTTTGGTCATTGTTTTTAACTGCAGAAGCTTGACCGTTATCCTTAGTAGCAATGTGTGAAGTTGTCTTATCATCATTGTTTACCTTAGCAGCAGTTTCTTTGTTTGAAGCATTCTTGTCAGAAACTTCTTTGTTTGAAACAACCTTAGCAGAAGTCTTCTTGTTAAGAGCTGCCTTTTGGTCAGTTGACTTCTTTGAAGCGTTCAAATCAACTGTGTTCTTCTTAGCAGTAGTGTCATTTGACAAGTTACTTACTTGTTCTTTAGGTGCTGCTGGAGTTTGTTGAACATTTTGTTGAACGTTAGGAGTCGTCTTTGAAGTTTTAACAGTCTCGTTAGTGTTGGCACTAGTATTTGATGATGCCTTTGTTGGTTGAACATTCAAGTTAACCGTCTTAGTGTTATTTTGTGATACAACACTAGTAGTTTGTTGTTTGCCATTTGAAGCAGTTGGAGTTGGTGTAACACTAGCTGATTTCTTAACATTGTTCAATTGAGTAGTAGGGACATTAGCTCTCAAGTTGTAAGTGTATGCTCTGTTATTAGCAGGTCTTGCAGCTGGAGTGCTTACGTTTTGTTGAACGTAGTTAACTCTTGGAGTATATGAATTGTTGTTAGTGTTTTGGCTTGGTGTGTAAGTACTTGCGCTTCCACCGTTAAATCCGTTAACACGTCCGAATAATACGGTACCAGGGAAGTAGCTTAGTGAATCGTTGTAAATAACACCACGGTTTTGAGCATCAAGCATTAAACCGTTACCTAAGTAAATTCCAACGTGGTAAAGATCTCCACCGTTAGAGAAGAATACTAAATCACCTTTTTGAGCCTGGCTACGTGAAATGTGTTGTGTAGCAGGGTATTGACTGTAAGTAGTTCTTGGAAGACTGTATCCAGCCTTGCCAAATACGTATTGAACGAATCCAGAGCAATCAAATCCAGCTGGTGTACTGCCACCCCAAACATATGGAGTTCCAACATATTGTCTACCAATGTTAACTACTTGATCGGCATTAGTATTTTGAGCTCTAAAGCTGACATTTTGAACTCTAAAGTTAGTTGCGGCTGCACGAGCAGCACTTAATTGAACGTTTGAGTAAGAATGAGCTGCTGGGGTAACATTGTTGTTTTGAGTGTTAGTCTTAACAGTTTCAGTCTTAGCTGATTGTGCAGGGGTAGTAGTGTTAGCATCAGCTTGTTTTGCATTGTTGTTTGAAACGGGTGCTTGCTTAGCAGGTGATTGTTGAGTAGTTTCAGATTTAGTAGCTGGGGTTACATTATTTTCAGCTTTTTCAGTATTTACTGATTGTGCTTGTGTAGTAGCTTCGGCTTTAACTGAATCGTTGTTAGTAGTCTTTTGGTCAGCGTTGTTGTTTTGCTTGTTATCTGCTTTAGCAGAAACAGCGTTGTCTAAATTATTAACGTTAACATCAGTTTTAGCTGATTGTGCAGGAGTAACAGCTTCTGCAACCTTGTTTTCAATCTTGTTTGGTGTAACAGTTGATGTTTGGTTATCGTTTTTAACGGCATCATTGTTAGCATCATTTTGATTGTTTTCAGCTACTTGATTATTATCAGTAGTTGCTGATTGATCGTTAGTAGTTGTAGCTTTTGTTGCATCATTAGTGGTGTTGTTTACATCATTGTTTGAAGCAACATTAGTTTGAGTAGTGGCATCTTTAGTAGCATTAGCATCGTTTGTTTGATTATCAACGTTAGTGTTAACTTTTGCTGCGCTCTTAGATGAGTCATTTTTAATAGTGCCGTTATCTTTCTTGGCACTTTGAGTAGCTTGTGCGTTATTTCCTAAGGCGTCAGCGTTAACAACGCTACTGGTAGTTAGAAGGCCACCGGCAACCATTGTAGTTGCAAGGGCAGCAAACATCCATCTCTTACCAGCTTTGTACATTTTATAGTGTAATTTATCATTATTCATATATTTAATTTCCTCCTTTGGAATATATAAACAATAACATCAAAACTATGTGAAAAAAAGAGTTAAACTCAAGCGTAACTATAATGATATAGTGCGAAACATTCAGGAAATAGTTTGTTAAACTAGTAATGTTTCAGTAACATTGGTGTAATATGACTGTGCTACTTACAAAATATAACCAGACTGCTTGACCACGACGTTATGTGACAGTTAGTAATGATTTATATGGAGGCAGTATTCATGCACAAAATAAAAGATTTAGCTGTCATGACGGGCATTACAGCTCGTATCCTTTAATACTATGGGTGAATAGATTTGTTGATCGTTGAACGAGATTTAGAATCTAGTTATTGAAGATATAATTTTACTGATGTTTTAAGACTACAGTTGATTTTGTTTTACAAAAGTTTTGGTTTTGACTTAAAAGAAATTAAAAAAATTATGAACAATCAAGATTTTAGTTTTCACAATGCATTAATAAATCAAAGAGAAATATTATCCGAAAAACAGCAACATTTGAATCAATTAATTAAAACTATTGATGGAACAATTGAGGAATTGAATGGAGGTATTAAAATGAAAGATACAGATAAATTAGCACTTTTTAAATAGGGGCAATTAGATAAGAATGAAAAGCAATTTGGAAAAGAAATTCGTAATAATTATGGAGAAGAAACAGTTAAGCAATTTAATGAGAAGTATTTAAACTTATTTGCCGTTGATTTTCAAAATATACAAGAAATGGAAAATCGAATGATTGGTTTATTAAAACAATCATTAAGGGATAAAAATACTGATTATAAAAAATACTGATTATAATGGAAGAAAAATTTACAAATTACACAAAAAGTGTTTGCAATATACATGGCCAAATTATTCTATAGAAGCTCATCAAGGACTGTTTAAAATTTATTTAAATGATGGCCGGTTTCAAAAATATTACGATAATAAAGCGGGAACTGGTGCCACAGAAATTTTGGTTCAATCAATTCAAAAATATGCAAAGTAATGATCCTAACCCTAAAGACGTTTTATTAAACACTGATTAACCGAATTGTTCAATGTTTGGTAGAATTAGTGTAAATACATTTAAGGGGGGATTATGATGGCATATGGAAACTTAGACTATTATTATGCAATATTAGGATTGCCCACAACAGCAGACAAACAAGAAGTTGACCGAGCTTATCGCAAATTGGCTAAGAAGTATCATCCTGATGTTAATCATTCTCCTGATGCTGCCTCCAAGTTCAAAGAAATTACCAGTGCGTATGAAATTATTAAAGAAAATAATTATAGTTCTGGATCATATGCAGGATCAAGTCAGTCTAGTTATGAATCACATTCTAATGAGTCTAACGCTAACAATGATTCTTATCAGCAAAACACTAATTACAATTATTCTAATTACCAGCAACAAAATCAAAATCATGAACCTTATCATTTTACTGAAGCTGACATTGGTAAGGTAATTTTCTGGATTGCAATCGCAATTTCGATTGCGACGGTAGTGATTGTCATTAAGGTCTTACCTCTTAGTATTACTTATGCGGTTTTGATTGTGTGTGGAATTTTGTATTACTTCTATCAGAAAAAGTGATTAATTATAAAGATCGAGCATTGTAATGCCTGGTCTTTATTTTTATTAATTAAGTTTTTATGGTAATAAAAACTTACATGAAAAAATTCTTTGTGGTAGATTAATCATTGCTGAAAAATTAGGAGGTTAAGTATGCCAAAGGATTTTAAGGAAGAATTATTGTTTACTGGATTAATGGCAGGTATGATGGTGATCGTGATGGAAGCCTATAACATTGCACTCGGGAGTGGGGTTGATTCCACTTTTGTTAAAAGTGTGTTAATGGGTTATCCATTTGCGTTAGTTATTGCGGCTGTTTGTGATTTACTTTTTGTGGGACCACTTGCAAAAGGAATCTTTTTCAAATTTATTTTTACTGAAAAAATGGAAGAGAAGCCACTTTTGATTTCTTTAGGAATTTCAATTTTGATGGTTTTAGGGATGGTAACTTGCATGTCAATTTTCGGAATTGTAGTTGAAGGCGGATTTTCTAGTCTTAATCTAGCAACGTTTGGGATGACATGGATTAGAAACTTGATTTTGGCTCTGCCATTACAACTTCTGATCGTTGGACCAATTGCTAGAATGGTTTTAAGTAAGGTTCAAGAAATCAGGAATTAGAATCAATTCAATAAAAAAGAACCATTTCAATAGTTATTGAAATGGTTCTTTTAGTATTTATAGTTGAGTATACTGGGCTCGAACCAGTAAATTGCGGATTCAGAGTCCGCTGCCTTACCAATTTGGCGAATACTCAATATTTGAACAACTAATATACTACAATTCTTTATGGACAGTTGTCAACAGAAAATTTTGCATTACTTTGTTGACAGACCGGTTTAAATTGGGTAAACTATGTAATTGTTCAGTTTATTGCCCGTTGGTCAAACTGGTTTAAGACGTCGCCCTCTCAAGGCGGAGCTATGAGTTCAAGTCTCATACGGGTAATTGATATAAGCTTCTAAACATTGGTTTAGAGGCTTTTTATTTTGTATTGGTCTCCATTTGGTCTCTTTAGTTGATTTTATCGAGTAATTTCTGCGTTTTCTCTGCTTCATCGTTCTCCTTAGTTTTGAGGAGATGTGCGTAAACATCTTGGGTAATTCCAATGTTTTTATGGCCAAGTCGTTTGGATACATATTGGATTGAAACATTTTGACTTAAAAGATAACTTGCATGGGTATGTCTCAGTCCGTGAAAAGATACTCGTTTAATGCCTAATTTTTTTGCATAGTATTTCATAGATTTATTAATACTCGAATTAGAAATAAAATTATTCATGCGTCCAAGGAAAACAAAATTGTTTTTATTTTTCAAATGATTTCTCAACAAGAATTCATTTTGGACTTTTTTATCTTTTTTAAATAAGTCAATCAATGAGTTGTTAATTTTGATAGTACGCATTGAACTAGCGTTTTTGGTTTTTTGAAATTCCTTATCAACTTGACTGTATGATTTATTAACCGTTAGTGTCTGATCATTCCAATTGATATTGTCCCATGTTAAGCCAATTATTTCTTCATACCTTAATCCTGTTAATAGGGCAGTTGCTACCATAGCCTTTGAAACATCTTCAATATTTCTAAAATTCAAGCAATAATCTAGTAGCTTTTCCATGTCTTCCGCTTCAAGATATTTCATTGAACTATCTTTTTCCGGACGACCACTTAATTCGATTCCATCTGTAAAATTCTCATTGATTAAATGAATTTGCACAGCACGTGTAATTGCTGTTCTAGTTTGTCGATGGATTTTCCGGACAGAGTTAATGCTTTGATTTTTACCCATTTCATTGATGAATTTTTGGTACGAGAAATAACTTATTTTTTGCAGTGGGGTATCTTTCCAGTATCGTTGCAAATATCTCTCAGTGGCCAAATAACGTCTTTTGGTTGCTTTTGATGAAGACGGCTCTTTAAAAGTTTTGTACCAATCATCAAAATACTCAACTAAAGTTTGATTGCTTTTCTCAATGAATTGGTCGTTATTCAAATTACTTTCTTGATCAGTTGCCCATTTCTGAGCCTCACGTTTAGTTTTAAACGTCTTACTTGCCGCATGTCTTTTATGCATTTGGTCTTGATAGTAGACTCTTGCACGCCATTTTTCTCCACGTTTTTGAAAAGTTGCCATTATTATTTACCTCTGAACATATGTTCGATATAATGGTTAAAAATAAGCTCCACAAATTGTAGAGTTTACTTTTACCAATTTTCTTATATTCAAATCCTCTGGTTAAGCATCTCTACCACGCACGGTAGGGATGCTTTTTGTTTTTATAATCCTAAAAGCTGCTTTTTCTTTGCTTCAAATTCCTCGCTAGTGATAGTTCCTTCATCAGCCAATTGTTTGTATTTCTTTATTTCATCAGCAGAGTCAATATCTGAAGTAGTATTTGAGTTGTCGTTATCTTTTAAAATTTCATCTAAAATGGCACAGAGCTTATTACATTGCTTAATTGAATTGGAATAAGTCAAAGAATTAGCTTTTGTTTTAGTGGTTATAAATTTAATTTCCCATGTTTGATCGTTTTTAAAATTAATATTCACTGACAAATAATTTACGACTTCATAAGTCTTTCCACCGGTCATAGCTCCAACAATTGCACCAACTCCACCCATTAGAGTTCCACCAACAATTGCTCGTGTTATTCCATGATGCTTTGTTTCGTTGTTTCCACGTTGATTTATTTTATAACTGACGATGTCCTTAAATTTATAAGACTCACTAGGTGAAAGCATCGTAGCTTTTTTTGTAATTTCTTCATCGTCTCTGTTAATAGACAGATTAAGTATTTTTATCTCGTTTCCTGTCGATGATGGACCGTGTGTCTTATTACTAGGATTTTTTTCAATTTCTTTTAGTTTATCGGAAATTATTTTATAAACATTTTCACTATCTGTTATTGTTTTCTTTTTGAATGCTCTAAGAACAATTGAATTTGGATCTTTAAGAGCTTGCGAATTAGTAAATCCTATTTTAGAAGTTGTTTGATTGTGAGCCATTTTAGGATCCAATATTATTTGAAGATACCCGTTTCGATATAGAGTAGGCTTTTGGTAGTTTATTGATTGAATATCATCTAAATAGATAGTTCTATCTTTTTGAGTTCCTTGAGCGCTGATTGCAGATATACCATTGCGACTTATGATTAGATAATCATCATATACTGTCAATTGCCCGTTAGTTCCTTTTAAACTCGCTAGTTCTTCCATTGCTTGTTTCTCCTTATGTATCAGTTTTTATGGCCATTAATGTTGGACTATCTATCCATTTGGATGAGAATTGGCCCAATCAATTTGACCTTGTACCCAAGAATCTGGGCTTCCATCTGGATTATTTCCTGGTGCTTGGTCTTGGTCCTGATCAACGTTAGAATTATCTGACTGGCTGGTAACAGATTGTTGGTTAGGGTTATTCGTTTGGTTAGACACAGCAGGTTGAGATGTACTTGATTGGTTAGGGGATGTAGTTTGCTGAGAGTTAGTTGTCTGTTGCGTATTTGTATATGAAGAACTGTTAGAACTAACACTTGTGTGGCTCTCTTGACTAGTCTTTTTGCTACTATTATTTTCTTTGTTATTTTTATTGTTTGCTTGTTTATTCTTTTTAACTTTTTTCTCAGTTTTGGGCTTACTACTTTTATGTTCGTTTTTGTTTGTTTTAGATGAACAAGACGATAAAGATAATGCTACTAGTATGGCTGCTGATAAAAAAATACTTTTTTTCATAAAATCTCCCTTTATTTTTATATTAAAAAAGTTTATAAATCTATCGTTATTTGAATTGCTTTTCCAATTATTTTACCAGGATTGCTTTTGTTAATGACGATAGGGGTATATTTTTGATTAATTGGCATTAAGATCGTTTCATGTTCTTGGTTAACAATTTTTTTAAGTGTAGCGTTAGTCTCATCATCAACAAGAACAGCTGCAATATCGCCAGTTTCAACTGTAGATTGAACATGTATAAGTACATATGCACCATCTGGAATTTTAGGTTCCATTGAGTCTCCCCTACATTTTAGCCAAAAATTGTCACCATAAGGTAATGAGTTTATTGATGTCGCTCTATAACCCTCTATATTTTCCTGAGCTAAAATAGGATCACCACAAGCTATCTCTCCTAATACTGGTACGTCTACCATATTATTTTCGAATTTTATTGCATTAGCAGGCAGCAATTCTTTTAGTCCTGCTAACTGAAAAATTTGTTCATCTGAAATACGTAAACCTTTAGCTAGCTTTTTTAAAGTTGATGGTTTAGGGATATTTCTTTTTCCATGTTCGACCTGTGAAATGTATGGATGGGACATTCCCGCTTGTAAAGCTACTTGTCTAATTGAATATCCTTTTTCTTTTCTGATTTTGGCTAGTTCTTTTCCAAAATCTACACTATTAGTATTCATGAGTAACCTTCCTTTAACTGTATTTTATCAATAAAGTTGAAAAAAGATACCAAAAAATATCAAAAAGATACCAAAAATGGTTGCATTTGTATACCAAATGTTTTATAGTTATAGATGTTGAAGGGAGGTTAAGAAATGTTATTAAAATTAAAAGATCCAGAAAAGATAAAAGAAGCAATTGCAATGAATGGTTATTCAATTAATGGATTTGCAAAAAAGAATAAAATTAGTGATGCAAATTTAAAAAGCATCCTATCTGGAAAACATAATCCATATCCACCGACAGCTAAAAAAATTGCTGATGGTTTAGGCTTGAAAATTAGTGATATTTTTTTTGCTCTTAATGGTAACAAAAGTGTACCAACAAAGGAGATGGGCAAGAATGATTGAAGAAACAATTAAAAGTGTTCTCTTCAAAATTGCTGATTCAATCATTAAAAATCAGCAAATCAAGCAGGGAATGTTTAACCAAAAAGAATTAGCAAAATATCTGTGTTGTGACGTTAATACACTCAAAAAATACTACATTTACCAACCGGATTTTCCAGTAATTCCACGAGGAAACAAATATGTATATCCGCGTAAGGGTGTTGATGAGTGGATTACAAATCACACAGTGACTTATAAGGAGGCGATCAATTGAGAGTATGCGAACTGCAAAACATTAAAAGTGAAGATTTACGAAACCAACTTACCGAAACCGTTGATTGGACTCTTTGGTCGAATGGTAGTTATCCAAGTAATACTGAATCAGACGAGATAAAGGTACTGATTAGTGATGTAAGTAAGCCTATTGTTAAGCTTTCAAGCAAAACTAAGGTATTAGCGTCTGGGACAGCCAGATATTCATACAAGAATTATCAATTTGAAGTTGTCCCAAGCGATGCTGAAGAATATCTAGAAATTGAAAGCAACATGATTGAGGCCGAAAGAAACCAAGGATTTGAAATTTAATGAGGTAAATGAAATGGAAGAAGAAAATAAAAAAACAATTTTGAAGCTTATTGTTGGAGATCAAAAAACTTCATTTCAAGCAAATATTGTTGGAATGGATGAAGTTGCTAAATCAGCAAATGGATTAATGCATGCATTATTTGAAGTAGTCAAACCAGTTGCTGGAGCAAACACCACCGAACTTATCAAAAGTTGTATGGATGAATATATAGCTAGCGAGGAGATGAAATCAGATGACTAATAAAGACACAAAAAAAGACCAATCGAGTAACAGCTCGACAGGTCTTAACAAATTGGTTCTATTAAACATCCAACGGTTTAATTCTACCAGTGATGGCCAGTTAATTCAACGGACTATGAAATAGGAGGAATTAGACATGATTAGTTTTACAGAAACACAAGGATTATTTTTACTTCTCACATTAATTATTGGAATGGTTATTGGATATTGTGCAAAAGAACTCCATGACCACAAAGACAAGTATTTTGAATAGAGAGGTAAAAATAATGAGAAGAATAAATCAATTATTAAAACAAAGAAAACAATTAATCAGTTCAAATCAACGTTTATTCGATAGTTTTAGTCAACTTAGCGATATTCAAGCAAATATTTCTAGTAGGACTGTCGATGATCAAAAAGTACTACAACAATTATTTACTGATGAGGATAAACGCAAACAAAGCATTATCAATGCAATTCATCCAGCACTAACAACTTGGGAGGACTAGAAAATGGCAAACGAAAACACAGCAATGACAAAACCAATTGAATATGAAGCAAACGGCAAAAACGTTAAATTATCAGGGAATATGGTTAAAGAATATCTAGTATCAGGTAATGCTGAAGTAACTAATCAAGAAGTTGTTAATTTCTTACAGCTATGTAAATTTCAAGGATTAAACCCATTCTTGAATGAGGCTTATTTGGTTAAGTTCAGAGGTCGACCAGCACAGATTATTACTTCAAAGGAAGCATTTATGAAAAGAGCTAATGCTGATCCTCATTTCCAAGGATTTGAAGCTGGAATCATCGTTCAACGCGGCGATGAAATTGTTAAATTAAATGGTGCTATCAAACTTCCAAAGGATACATTAATTGGTGGTTGGGCAAAGGTTTATAGAGATGATCGTAAGGTTCCAATTAGCGTTGAAATTTCACTTGATGAGTTCTCAAAGGGTCAGGCTACTTGGAAACAAATGCCACTGAATATGATTAGGAAGACTGCAATTGTTAATGCTTTGCGTGAAGCGTTCCCAGAAAATCTTGGATCACTTTATACAGAGGAAGAACAAGGCGATCCAGAAGCTAATTTGAAACCTAGAACTGTAAATGCTGAAGAAGAAACTGCTACTAGTGTGGATGATTTAATTTCTGATAATTCTAAAAAACAAGAACCACAAGATGTTACAAACAACAAAAACTCTGATGAATTCCCAGAAACTCCATTTGATGAAGATAACAGAGATGTTGACGAATCAAAAGCACAATCAGAAAAACCTAAGAAACCAGAAAGGGATGTGACAAGTGATGACGGAAGCAGTAAAGAACTCAATGAACAGCAACAAGAGCAACTCTTTGGACAACTCGACGACCTTCGACCTGACAAAAAGTAATTACTATAGTTCTGAAGCTAACTGGCATTACTTGTCAAAATCGGTTTACTGGAATTTCTTACAATGTGAATCTTCTGCTTTAGCACAACTTAAAGGATTGTATGCACCCAAAAGGGATGAAACACCCTTATTGGTTGGCAATTATCTCCATTCTTATTTTGAAAGTAAAGAATCACATCAGGCGTTTTTAGATGAGCATAAAAAGCAATTGTATAAGTATGGCAACCCTGAAAAGGGAATTAAAAAAGATTACAAAGACGCCAATAAGATGATTGAAGCACTTGAAAATGACCCTAAGTTTCCATTGATTTATCAAGGAAAAAAAGAAGTTATTGTAACCGGAAAAATTGACGGCATTCAATGGATGGGGAAACTTGATTGCTTGTCTCCTGATAAAAACATGTTCTTTGATTTGAAAACTGTTGATGATTTCCACAAAAAACACTGGAATGCTGAACGACATATTCCTGAGAATTTTGCAGAAAGTCGTGGATATATTTTGCAAATGGCAATTTACCAAGAGTTGATTAAACAAACATTTGGTATTGAGTCCACTCCTTATATCATTGCTGTTTCTAAACAACAAGAACCAGACAAAGCCATCTTTTCAATTCCACAATTCATGATGGATACAGAAATGGACGAATTAAAAGAGAAACAGCAGCATATTGCAAATGTGATCAATGGTACTGAAAAACCAATTGCATGTGAACATTGCGATTACTGTCGAATGAATAAGAAGCTAAGTACTGTGACACCAATTGACTCAATTGAATTGTATTAGGAGGTAATAATATGTATTTCCCAAAATTTCCATTGATTAATGAAACACCCATTTTAATTCCTAAAAAATTAGCTACTGAAATTGGATTAAAAGAAACGATTATTCTCCAAAAATTATATGAACGAATGAATTTAGTTGGAGAACCAGATGAAGAATGGGTAGAAGCAGAAAAAGAAGGACGTATTGCTGGTAGAAATGAACTTCATCTAGCAGAAAATTATGAGCATCTTCAACTATTGCTTCCGTTTTTAACTTTAGATGAAATAAAAGAAACTATGGATAGCTTAGTAGATAAAAATTTAATTTCAATTAAAAATTATAAAGATTTCAAAATTGGGGCAATTGAACACTTAACAATTAATGATGGTAAATTGTGGCGTCTATAAAGAGGTGATTAAACATGGTAAAAGTTGTTAGACATCATAAAGAGCATTTTACTATTGCAGATAATCAAATAATTCAAGATGAACGCTTAAGTTGGAAAGCACGTGGAATATTTATGTACGTGTGGGCACAAAAAGATACTTGGAAGTTTTATGAAACCGAAGTGATGAACCATTCCATTGATGGAAGAGCTTCATTAAGGAAAGGACTAGAAGAACTTGAAAAGTATGGATATTTAAGACGGTCACAATTGAGAAATAAACAAGGTAATTTTGGTGATCCATTTTGGGAATTATCTGATACACCGATGTTCGATTATCGGACATCGGGTAATCCGACATCGGAAAACCCGACATCGGAAAATCGCACACTAACAAGTACTAATAAAACAAGTACTAATAAAACAAAAACTAAAGAAGAAGTAGAGCGAGAAGAACTGAAGCCAATTAATTCGTTTCAAAACTATTTTGGAGTTCCACGAAATGCAGTTATTGAGAATTTAAGTGAATGGTCTAAAGAATTTGGCAATGACTTAGTCAACTATGTCATTAAGATAACTGCTCAGAGAAACGTCAGTAATAACGCTGCATGTTCTTATATGGATAGCATTTTTAGAAGTTATCGCAAAAACAACATTAATACTGTTCAACAGGCTAAGACGGCTGAGGATAATTTCAAACATCGACATTTCCAAAATAGTAATAAAAAGCAACACAAGACAATAACACAAGAAGAATTGGAGGAAAGGAACCTTGACTTCTGACCTTAGATTTTTAAGTAAAGACTTAAAAACGTTGGAAGAAACTTGCTCAATTCATCCGGACGTTCAACTTAAAGAATTTAAGGGTCATAAAAGTTGTTGGAAGTGCACCAAAGAACGTGAGCATAAGCATATGGAAGAACTTCGAAAAACAGTAAAGCGTCGAAGCACTTATAACATGCTTAAACGTTCTTCAATTATGGACGATCCGGACTTAAAAAGGGTAAGTTTCAACGACTATCAAGAACGTAATTCAGAAACGAAGAATAATAAGCAGCTAGCAGAAAAGTTAGCAACTTATTATACCGATAAAAATAATAAAGGTAATGCAATCATTTCTGGCAAAGCTGGAGTTGGGAAATCTCATTTAGCTTATTCAATTCTAAAGTATGTAAATAATCATGCTGAGCCAATGCAGAGTTGTTTGTTTGTGGATTTTAACGAATTGCTTAGACGTATCAAAGGTAGCTTTCACGATAAAACAAGTCCTTATCAAGAAGCGTCAATGGTTTCACTACTAAGTGGAGTGGATCTCTTAGTTTTAGATGATTTAGGTAGTGAAGCAACTTTTCAAACGAGGGACAGCGAAGCATCTAATTGGGCTCAAAATGTTTTATACGCAATTTTGAATCATCGCAATCGAACTATTATCACAACTAATTTGTCCGGAGAGCAAATGCTACACATCTATAACGACAAAGTAGTTTCGAGAGTGATGAAAGGCAGTCAAGATAAAATAATTAAATTCAAGGACACAAAAGATTATAGAGCGAGGTTATTTTGAAAAACGAATCAGTAATACTTGTTAAACCGTTAAAAAACGGCGGTGTTTTCTACGAAAATCTACAAGAACATCAACAAAACGAAGAAGCGTTGCGAGTTATGAGAAGACGAGCGAAAAACAATTGGGTAGCACATTATCAACGTTATGTTGAAAATCAAGAAACTAAAACAAGCAAAGGAGCGTAACAAAAATGAATGATTTAGTAATCATGAAAGATAAACACGCAGTAACAACTAGTTTAAAAGTAGCTGAAGTATTTGGCAAACGTCACGATAATGTGCTTAGAGATGTTCAAAATCTCGAAAAAGATGTCCTCACTTTTGAGGAGATGTTTACTAGGTCCACAGTTAAAGATAATTATGGCAGAGATAGACCAATTTATTTTATGAATCGCGATGGATTTACAATGCTTGCCTTTGGTTTTAATGGCAAAAAGGCTCTGAAATTCAAAGCAGAATATATTAAGGCATTCAACCAGATGGAAGACAGAATTAAAAAGTACGGTGGTTTCGATATTCCTCAAAATATGGGAGACGCACTTCAATTAGCAGCTAATCAAGCTAAACAAATTGAAACCATGCAGCCAAAAGCGTTATTTGCTGATGCTGTCACCGCTAGCAAGACTAGCATTTTGGTTGGAGAACTTGCTAAATTGCTTCGTCAAAATGGCGTTCAAATGGGGCAAAACCGTTTATTCCAATATCTAAGAAATAATGGATACTTAATCAAACGTAAAGGAACCGACTACAACATGCCAACTCAAAAATCAGTGGATAAAGGATTGTTCCAAGTTAAGGAAACGTTAGTTATGCATGCAAATAATACTGTTGTTTCCAAAACAACCAAAGTCACTGGTAAAGGACAACAATATTTTATTAATAAGTTCTTAAAGGATGATTTGGTCGTTGAATAAATATCATGCGAAAAAAGTCATAGCGGACGGTATCAAGTTTGATAGTAAAGCTGAGTATCAATACTACCGGCAAGAATTGAAGAACAAACAATGCCCGATTAGCTTTCATGAAAGATTTGAGATTGTGCCAAAATTCAAGCTAAACAATAAGCGGCATTCAAGACGTTATTACACACCAGATTTTTGTATTTACGACAATACAAAACGATTAGTCAAGGTAGTAGACGTTAAAGGTAGCAAAATCACGGCAGACGCTAGCTTAAGAATGGCAATGTTTGAATATCTGTACAAGATACCAGTCACAATTGCCAGATATGACTATAAGAGACACGCATTTACAGAAAAGGAAATGTAGGGAGGTTGGCCAACATGTGGCTAGTTACAATTTTGATTTTATTATTAATTTTAGGTTGCTGGTTTTTGGATTCTGACTGCTGCAGTTGGTTGTTCTTTCTGATAATTTTCTGGTTTGTTATTCTGTTTGCTCTGAAACTATGGTGGGTAATTCTGATCTTAGTTGCAATATTTGGCATTGTTGGTTGGATTGGAGCTGGCAAATAGTATGTATGCAAAATTAGAGCATATTAAAGGCTCACATCTCGTTTTAAATGTTGACGAACAATTAGACATGGAAAAGATAAAACGTTTCTCAGATGGACGCCAGCCAATTGTGGAGATTGATATTGCTGATGGACGCCATATAACTCCAGACCAGCGAAAAAAGATATTTGGATTGATTGGCGACTTTTCTGAGTACACAGGATTCTTAAAACCAGAGTCTGAAGCTTTTCTAAAGTATGAGTTCATTGAGACCATGAAAGAACCGCAATACTTTTCAATGGCTGACTGTTCTGTGACACTAGCAAAGAAGTTTATCGACTTCATTATTGGTTACTTTATTGATGAAGATGTGCCGTTTAAAACGAAGTGTTTTGATGAAATCCAAGGTAATTATGGTCTCGTCCGAAAGTGTGTTTTACATCGTGATTGCATTATCTGTGGAAAGCCGGGAGCTGACATTGACCACTTTAAGGCAGTTGGAATGGGCCGAAACAGATACAAGATTGATCAACGAGGGATGTATGTGTGGTCACTTTGTAGAAAGCATCACAATTTACGGCATTCAATGGGAATTGCTGACTTTGCCAGACAGTTCCAAATCAAGCCGATTAAATTGGATGATGAGTTAATCAGACAGCTTAAATTGACGAGTAACAAACGATTAGACGAACAGGAGAGAAATGATGAACCGTTATAAGCATGGGAAATATGATCTAATCACTCATATGTCAGATATCTTGCCAAAAGATAAGTTCATTGGATTCATGGTTGGAAATATCATGAAGTATATTGTTCGATTCGAGGATAAAGGAACACCGATTCAAGATTTGAAAAAAGCGCGTGATTATTTGAATCGATTAATTGATTATATGGAGGCAAAAGATGAAAAAGTCTAAAGAGAAAATATCACAGGAAGAATCAATGAAAAAATTAGACAAATCAATGGATGAAAATTTTCAACTACTACATGAGACACACGAGGAGTACCTAAAGATTTTAGAGAGGGGCAGGCACCAGAGGGAACAATCAGAAAATATGAAAAATAAGAAAACAGATGAGCGTTTAGAAAGAATTGAAAGCAAATTAAAACTAAATAATTGTTTATTAGATAGATTGATTTTAATTAAGTCAAGATCGGAATGTAAGAAAAATGGGAAGCAAAGAAGATACATTATTCCAATCCCAGATACTGAAGATGGTGAATACCAGTACTATTTAGTGAAAACAACTAGCCCTTACTGGGGGAAAACGTGGATAGGTGTTGCAATGAGCAACAAAGAATCAATACTTCATCCACAAGAACTAGGTATTTTGTCCCCTAGCAGGTATAAAGAACAATTTATTTTCACTGAATCAGAAGTTGAACAATTTTCACCGTATAATCAGCTTTTAGCTCAGGAGGTTTACATTGACTAATTTAATTCCAATTTGTATCAGCTGGTTTTGTGCCGGTATTAGCGTTGGTTGTGCAATTGCATCAATGATGTTGTTGTATAGCAGTATTAAAAAAACAAAACAACGTGATATGCACCAAGAAATAGATATGTCTGATTTATTTGACGAACATGGATTTAAAGGGCGTTTATATTCAGGCCATCCAAAGAAAACGAGATGATTGAAATGTGCTTTTACATGAATAGAAATTTAGGCAAAGAACAGGAAATCATGCAAAATTCTGATAAGTATGACAAAGCTATCGATAAAGCTATCCATGAAGAGGTTAAACAAGAGTATGAAGACAATAAGGAAATGATAAAAGATGTTTTAGAATCTTTAGACTCATTTTTCCAAACTGATTTTTCTAAACAAGTTAATTTAGATGATTATAAACAAGTTGATTACCAGAAAAAGAAGGATAGCGATTTTAAAATTGAAGATTTAGGCGACTTAGCATTTTTAATTAGTGAGGATGTATCTAGTCATGGGTGGTGAGAATGAATGAACGATAAAACAGTAAGTTATGAGGAATTTGTTAAACGAATTCATAAAAAGATTCCAGGTGTGTTTATGCACTTTAACGAAAAAGGATTTCCAATCACTGAAAAAGAAGCTAACGAAATGGAAGACGAGTTAGTTGGTTATGTAAAAGAAATGAGAGCAAAACATAAGAATGACTAAACAAAAGAAGTATGCAATTCCTTTACTTGATACTACTTATGTAACAAGTAGAAATATGGATAGTTATATCCCCATTTATATGAATTCATTTTTAACTAAAGTTCCAGAAGGAAGTTATTACTTAAATGGTCCATATGCGGTTGAACAATATGAGGCTCAACAATATGGAGAACGACTTTATGATCTTAGTGAAGTAGAAAATCATGATGAGGCAATTTTTAGCGAGGAAGAATTAAAAGATTTACCAAAACCATATCAAGAAATGGCAGTTGAGGTTAATTAAATGAAAAAGTATGTAGTTCCACTACCAGATGTTAATTTATATCAATTACCAGTTGCTTACGTCACAGTATTTCGATCAGATAGACATAGTGGATGTTATGCTTTTTGCTATTTTATTAGCGATTCAGAGGCTAGCAAACATGATTATGCAATCTTTTCATTAGATGAAATTCAAGAAATGCCAAAAGATTATCAAAAGTATGCGAAAGAGGTTGACGCGCAATGACTGAACAACAAAAAGAGTGCCCTTATTGTACAGGTATTGGGAAATTTATGTATCACGATAAGCAAAATAGAGCATTAGGTTTAAATTATGATTCAGACCATAAATGGAAACTGTTTTATTGGAAATATGGAGACAAAGCTATTATGACTGAAGCTTATTATTGCCCTAAATGTGGAAGGAATTTATACAAATGACTAAAGAACAAAAGAATTGCCACTACTGTCAGCATGAACAAAAGAGCTTAATTGAAATTGATGAAGATAACGATCCATCTGACATTTCAACGATTTTATATATTGGCAGTAACAAAAACTATAAAAAATACTATTTGTGTATAGATGTTTCAGCAGGTTCGTATTTAGAGAACCATCCATTTGCTGATATAAATTACTGTCCGATGTGTGGAAGGAAACTATAAATGATTAGTTTTGATGAAATAGAGAGTGTCAAATCACAATGTTTAAATTCGTTGGTTGAGGGGAAACATATGAAAATAAATAAAAAACGACTTAGAAAACAGATGAAAGATAGCAACCAGATTCATTATGAAAAAGAAGAAAGTATACGTCATAGAGAAAAAGAGTTGTATTGGAGAGAGCAAGAATTGAAAAAACAGCAAAATGCAACAGAAAAAATCAGAGAATGGGCGGTCCAACATGGTTTAGATAAAAAGACCGATAAGCAAGTTATCAAGCTCATGGAAGAATCTGGCGAGTTAGCTGAAGCTCACAACAAGAAACACACAGATGACTTAAAAGACGCTTTGGGCGATATCTATATAGTAATTACAATCATTGCTCAACAGAATGGTTGGAATATTGAGGATTTAATTTCAGCTTCTTACAACGTGATTAAGGATCGTACAGGCAAGACTGACCACGGTACTTTCATTAAAAAAGAAGATATCGAAAAATAAAAAACAAATAATCTAAAACTTGCGTAATTAGTTCCGAACACAAACAAAGGAGATTTTAGATTATGGAAAAAGAAAAGGTAAAGATACCACAATTTGTCGCAGGTTGGATTGAAAGAAATAAAAATTATCATTGTGCGGCGCTTGGTGAACTGTTATTTGCTGATAAGTCTGAATTAGATAAATCAGACAAACAAGTGTTTGAATGGTTATTTTTAGATTTATGTGAGCATGTTCGATTAATTTTAGGAGCGGTAAAGGATGGCTATACATTTGATAATCAAGAATATGTAATTCCTATGCCAAATATTATTGACCATGGAAGCCAAATGTATTTGTCAGCATATGATTCATATAAATTAGATAAGTTTCAAGCAAGGCCAAGTTTTACTGACACCAAAATTACGTTTACTGATGATGAATTAGATAAAGTGCCAGAAATGTATCGTAAGTTTAAAATTCCAAAAGAGTTGGTGATTGATGATGGGTAAATTCGAGCCGATTGAAAAAGCCGTCCAAGAAATGAACGGCGAAGCAAAAAAGTTTTATGGAAATATTGATAAAGAATCATTGAAAGTAGTTGGAAACATTGATGTTGAATTGGTTGATGGTCAATTTATGGCCACTAATCATCAAATCATTTCAAAATTCAAAAATAAGGAGTGCTGGTAATGACTAACATTTTATTTAGCAAAGTTCCAGATAACAAGGAAGAAAATGTACCAGAGCTAACTGCTGGTCAAGCAACTTGGTTAAATGAGGAAGTTAGAAAGACAGTTGAGGAAACCGGATCAGACGATAAATTAGATGTCGCTGTAACAATGAAACGAGATATCACTCGCATGTCGTTAGACAATCCTATGTTTAAGGATTTAAACAAATATCAATCAAAATTGTTAATCGCTTTAGTCAATGGATTCAAGATTAAGCCAACAAAATATGTAGTTAAACTTCCAGTTATTTCCAATTCGAAAGGACACAGTCTTTATTTAAGAAAGGGAGATAAACAGAAGTGGGAATGCGTAGAAAACACTTGGGCTGATGAATTTACAAAAAAGCAGATTGATACAGAGGTCCCAGAAGTTTACCGGCCATACGCACAAGAAATAAAAGAATTTTAGACCAAACAAAAAAAGCAGACCATATCCCTAAAGCCCACTTTCTCTATTCATCGAAAAACGTACGTTCGTATTACAGAACTTCTATAGTATATCACACGAAAAGGAGTTCTGCTTATGTCTCACTTCACATTTCTAAATAAAGAACAGACGATCGCAAATGCAAAAATGGCTTTAGAGAAATACACGTATTGGCACAACAGAGAATTAAGTCAAAAGGTCGCATCCCTTGGCTCACCAATCATTTCAGACATGCCAAAAGCACAATCAACTACTAATTCGCAAGAAAATCGCATATTAGAACATATCGACGCTAGTTTGTATTGTGAGTATTGCCGGAAAGCAATTGAATTTCTAACAGATGAACGATACCGAGATATTCTAAACAACTCTTACATAACAAGACAGTATCCAGATGAATTTTTAATGTCACAGTTATGTTTGAGTAAGACAAGATTTTACCAGGTTAAAAATGAAGCGTTACTAGCGTTTGCTCAAGTCTGTCCGCCATTACCATTTAGAAATGATGATGAAGTTTATTCTCTGATTTCCTACAAATAAATTTCAGAGTGAACTATTTGTGAACTAAAAGCGGAGGAAATGTGAACTAAATGTGTACAAAGAGGGGACAAAAAGTGAACCATAAGCGGAGCTAAACGTTATATATTGGTATTGTCCAGAAATTGGATATGGCTTTCAAATTGTTTTTTACCTCGGGCAAGTATGGGCGACATGGAAAACCTCAAAGAATAGTCTGGTTCGAATCCGGACACTTGCCTTTGCAGAGAAATCTGCATCTACTGCGTTACTGCTAATTCTCCTTTCGAATAATTAATTTGTTTATTTACTTACGTACTTGTTGATCCAAGAGCTTATTTCATAATTAGCAGTAGCGAAATCGCAAAGAGTTGGAACATGGAGTTTCCAACTCTTTTTTTATGGAGTGAATTATTTGTATACACATAAGGGAATTACATATTCGTGCAAGACTGAGTTTGAGTTAATTCAACGTCTGGACCGCGAAGCTAAAGGGAAACAAAGAAAACAAAAGCAACATAAATCCAACGATAGGAGGGACGGTTGATGTAAGTGTCTAAGAGAGACGATGCCAAAGCTGATTACTTAGCTGGTATTTCATTAAAGAAAATTGCAACCAAATATGGGGTTGCATATGGGACTGTAAAGTCGTGGAAGTCACGTGAACACTGGGACGAGGACAAACGGCTAACGCAACCGTTGCAAAATAAACGCAACGCAACCAAAAAAGGTGCAACCAGAACAGAAAAGGTTGCAACTCGTGAACCTGTGAAATCTGATGGACTGAATGACAAGCAAGAATTATTTTGCATGTACTATCTTCAAAGATTTAACGCAACGTGGGCGTACATGAAAGCATATAACACTAATCGTGATACTGCTGTTGTAAATGGTTCGAGACTGCTTACGAATGCTAACGTTAAGGCTTATATCACAAGATTAAAGAAGCAAACATCAAATGAATTGCAACTCGAAATCACTGACTTGATCAAAGCCGACGCTAAACAAGCATTTGGAAACCTTGATGACTACATTAATTGGAAGACAACCAAGATGTTGGCAACTGATGCAGCAGATTCACCTGTATTAGATGCTGACGATAATCCTATCTACTATCACACTACAGACTTCTATTTAACTGATAAAGATAAGGTCGACATGTCCTTGGTTAAATCAATTACTAAGGGTCGTGACGGACTCAAGGTTGAACTCAAAGACCCAGAGAAAGCACGAGAACGTTTGTACAAGTTCTTTGCTAACAGCAATGACGGTAAAGATAATGAGACAAGTGTACTAGACAAACTGCTTAACACAATAGCTAAAGGAGCTGAAGAAGATGACAAAGGTAAATCTGAATAATCTATTCACTCCAAAGCAGCAGGAAGTTATTGATCAGGAAATCAACAATCCTTATTGGACGTTGATGATTAATTACGGTGCGGTTCGTGCTGGTAAAACGTTTGTTGACAACTTTGTGTTTTTATTTGAGTTGCGACATGCAGCCGAGGTTGCACAATCCAAAGGGGTTGCGCATCCTCAATACATACTAGCTGGTGTGGACGCCAAGTCGATTAATTCCAATATCATTATGGAAATGTTTAACACATTTGGCTTGGTGTTTAAGTTCAATCGGTTTAACGGATTTGATGTTAAGTTTCCTGGATTACCACCAGTTCAAGTACGACAAGCATACACAGGAAGTATTCGTGGTCTTGGAAGTATTAGAGGTATGACTTCATACGGTGCGTACATCAATGAAGCTTCCAAAGCTAATCAGGAAGTGTTTGATGAAATCCAGAAGCGTTGTTCAGCAGATGGTGCCAGGATTGTGTGCGATACAAACCCTGATATTCCTACGCATTGGTTGAAAATTAACTACATTGATAAGGCAGCGGACAGCAAGTTTATCATCGCAAATAAGTTCACGTTGGACGACAACATCGCTAACTTGTCGCCACAGTATGTTGAATCGTTAAAAGAGACGACACCAAGTGGGATGTTCTATGACCGAGCAATTAAAGGCTTATGGGTATCTGGTGAGGGTCTGGTTTATCAAGACTACAACGAAAAGGACAACACGATTACTGCTCAACAGTTCAACAAGATTAAGCAAGAACATACGTTGAGTTATTACTGTGGCCTTGACTGGGGTTTTGAACATAAAGGCTCAATCGTATTAATGGCTGATGATGAAGATGGCAACACTTATCTCGTTAAAGAATGGACGTATCAACATCGGCAAATTGAATACTGGATGGAAGTGGCCAAACAAATCCAACAGCAATATGGTTTAGCAATTCCATTCTATTGTGATTCTGCTAGACCAGAATACGTTGCACGTTTCCAAGACGCTAACATCAAAGCAATCAATGCTTATAAAGCACGCATGACTGGGACAGAAGAGATAGCTGACATTATCCATAACAATAAGTTTATGGCTGTTAAAGACAATCTAATGGACTTTGAGACGGAGATTTATCAATACACCTGGAATGAAAAAACCGGCGAACCAATCAAGAAAGATGGGATGGACGATTGCATGGACGCGTTACGTTATGCAGTTGCAACCAAGAACTGGTACAAGCGTGAACAAGAACTATCCAAGCGTGACAACGGCTCAATCACACAACAAAACGAACTACTACAAAGCAAAGGACTTATTGGCGGACGGCCAAGAATGGGGGTATAGAACGTGTCAAATATTAATGGAACCATGCGACAACCAGATGTGTTTGGAAAGAATCACAGTTTAGACGGGACACGATTTGGTCAGAATGCCAATGTGCAATATTCAATTCCTGAACCAACCTGGGATGCAATCAAAGACGCTCCAAACTCTGAGAACTTCTCGGCATTAGTTCGTTACTACGTCAATGATCATTACTCAAATCAGTTGGATCGTATCCTTGAGTTGCAACGATATTACTACGGCGACAACAACATTCATCACTGGCAAGGCGAGTTGCGTAATAAGAACCAATCAGACAATCGCATTGCTAATCCGTGGGCCACATACATTACTAACCTACGAATCGGACATCAGTTTGGTAATCCAATCAAATATGGATTTGATAGCAACGATGATAATGCTGATGAAGACGAGGGCGAAGAATTACTAAACACGGTAGCTCAATTCAATAGACAGATTAACGAGCCTTATCACAACAGATTGATGGCCATTAACATGTTTACGACTGGTAGAGCCTATGAGCTAATGTTTATCAAAGAAGGAACTAATGAAGTTCATCTGACAACGATTGACCCTAACAGTTGTTTCGTGGTTTGGTCGACCGATGTTGAACCAACTGAACTCTTTGCCGTTCGTTACTACAAAATTCAAATTGCCGGACAAATTAACTTCCAGGTTGAAGTTTATACCGACAACAAGGTTTACTATTATGACGCTGGCCAAGATATCACTGGTGACCTAACTCTTACTAAAGTGGAAGACACATACTTCCATCAAGTTCCTATCACTGAGTTTGATAACAACCCAGAGCGTATGGGAGTTTATGAACGTGTCCTGGATAAGATAGACGAGTACGACCAATCAGAGTCAGGAATGGCCAACAACCAAGAAGACTTCAACAATGCCCAGTTATTAATTTCAGGTATTATCAGCAATCAAGGTGGCAAAGCTGAGCCGATGTTGGATGAGAATGGTAATCAAGTCTATATTGACAACAATGGTAACTATACTAATCGATCTCAAGATAAACTCGGCAACAAGAACACACCAATTATGGAAAAACAGGTATTGGATACTCACTCAAACGTGATGTATATGAAGCCTTACCAATTCCATGATGCTTCAGGTAACACACAGACGGTTCCAACAACTGCAACGTATCTCACTAAGAACTTGAATGTGACTGACTGGGACAAACACAGGACGGACATTGCTAATGAAATCATGCAGTTCACTAACACACCAAATGTAACTGACGCTAACTTCGCTGGTAATGCTTCTGGTGTAGCGATGTCGTACAAGCTATTTGGAATGGACCAGGAAATGGAAGTTACCGATTCACTATTTGCTCGTGGAATTCATCGCCGGTTGCGTTTACTGATTAACTATTTAGGTATGCAACCGAGCTCTGGAGTCAATGAAGATGAGGACGCTAACGACGTTACCATCACGTTCACTCCAAACAATCCTAAGAATAACCAAGCAATTGTAAATGTAATGCAGTCGTTGGCTTCTCAAGGTGTTGTCTCAACACAGACACTTCAAGAGATGGCTTATCCAGTTACTGGTGTTCCTCAATCACAAGAGCAAGAACGAATGGACCAACAGAAAGCTGACCAAGCTAAGAACAATCCAATGGCTAGCATCAATAACAATCTCTTCCAACAGAACATGGGGAATAATCCTAAGCCACTAAAAGAAGAAGACCCAGATAAAACTGGACAAAGTGGCGGAGAAAGCAACTAAGGTGGTGTGATCATTGGCAACAATCAAACAAGAACAGAAAAGAATTGAGAAGTTAGTTCAACAAGATAACAACAATGCTGATAAGATTGCTGGGTTCTATTCCCAGGCAATGACAATCGTTGCCAGTAATTTGAATGAGTTCTTTTTCCACTATGCCGAAGACAATCATTTGTCAGTTGGTCAGGTATCCAAAGACGTTTCAACATGGGATGTTCAACAATTCCATGACGCTATCAATTCGCTCATGGCTAATTCGTCAGACAACGATAATCTGACCAAGCAATTACGAGCATTGTATGCACAATCGCAAGTGTCTAAACGTGACATGATGGGAGCATTAGTTGGTGCTGGAATTGTAGTTGCAACGAACAATGTTGCTGATTATTCAGTTGATAAGCTCAACAAAGAGTACGTTGAGGGTTATCGTTGGAGGAACAGTGGCAGCGAATACACTATGAATCCAAACGACCATACGCAACAAGACTTCCTCAATTCACTTAATAACCATGCGCAAACCATGATGTCGAAAGCCACACAGGTTCTTTATTCAAGTTTGCAAACTGGTTTGAATTTGTCAGAGATGAGACATCTAACTAAGACCATGAGTGAAAATGATGATAGGAAATCAGGAAACATTAATAGTGCTGTCAACACAGAAGTATCTGGAATTCAAACGTTATTTCGTACAGAAGCATCAAGTAACAATGCTGATGGAGCAATGGCAGCGTTCAAAGACAATGATGTTGACTATGTTTATTTGCTAACACAAAAGGATGAAAAGGTCTGTGAGATTTGTGAGGGATTGGCAGATGACAACCCGTATCCAATTGAACAGGCACCTGACATACCAGGTGATAGCCATCCTAATTGCCGGTGTCAGTTAATACCATGTGATAAAGACGGTAACCTAACCAGTGATACATCAATTGATTAAGAGGTAATTAAATATGAAAACAATTCGTAAATTAATCAGTAAGCAAAAATTAGTAGATACAATTTTTGTTACATTTATTGTTTCGATGGTTATGAGCTTTATGCCAATGCTTTTAGTTGGAATTTTGCCCATACTACGTAGCAATTTATTATTAATCATATCTATGTTTATTGGTACTGGAATAGGATCCATATGTTTAACTTTGATTGCAATTGAAGTAGCTTATTAAATTAAATAAATATCATTAGCACTTAACTTTGTTGAGTGCTATTTTTATGGCCTTTTTTAGTCAGCAGGCCTAAAAGAACTGGCTTTTTTGCTGAGTTGAGAAACTTAAAACCTTACTAGTCTACGGACTTAAAAAGTAGGAGGAAACCTTATGGCAGACGAAGAAAAGAAGTACACACAAGCTGATATGGACAAAGCAATGTCCAACAAAGCTAAAGAGTATGAAGACAAGTATTCGAAGCAGTTGGAAGAACAGAAATCTGATCTTGAATCCAAGATTGATGAAGCACGGAAAGAAGCTCTTAAAAAGGGTGAGGAACGAGCTCAAATGAGCGCTGAAGACAAAGCTAAAGCTGATTATCAAGACAAACTAGATGCTTTAAAAGCTGAAAAAGAAAGCATCGCTAAAAAGCAGGCTGAGATTGATAAAGCAGACGCTTTGACTAAGACCCGTGCACTTTTGAAAGAGAAGAACATTCCAGAGAGTTTTGCCGGATACCTTTCATCGACGGATGAAGCAACTAGACAAAAGAACGTGGAAGAGTTCGCTAAAACTTTCCAAATCGGCATTGATGAGGGAATCAAGCACAAGACTTCTGGGAAATCCAATCCACAAGGCGGAGGCCACATTGAAACACAGGGAATTACAGCCGACCAGTTTAGACGAATGAGCATGAAAGAACAATCTGATTTAGCTGACCAAGACCCTGAACTATACAAAAAATTATCAAAGGAGATTTAACTCATGGCAATTGAGAAAGTTACACAACTATCAGATTTGATGAATCCAACTGTCTTTGCAGACTGGGTAAAACGTTCATCAACTGAAACAGACCGTTTCTTAAGAAGCGGTATTTTAACACCGGACCAATACTTAGGTAGTCGCCTATTACAACCTGGATTAGGGATCACAATTCCGACTCTTGGCGATTTAGGTGGAGATGCACAAGTTTGGAATGATACTACTGACATTACTACTGAGGGTATTAGTTCTGACCAAGAACAAGAAGTTAAGTTTGCTGACGCTAAAGCTTACGCCGTAACTGACTACTCACAACTTATTTCTGGAGCTCCAGTAATGGAACAATACGCTGGGCAATTTGGAAACTGGTGGGCTCGTCTCGATGAAAAACGTTTGATTAAGTTAGTTCAAACTGCTTTCAACAACGATGACATTAAGACTGCTAAATCATACAACGTCGGTAGTGAAAAAGATCTGAACCCTGGCGACTTTATTGCAGCTATTTCACGCATGGGAGATGTTATTCAAAACAACTTATCTCAAATCGTGGTTAACTCAGCTGCTTATGGTCAGATGAGAAAGCAAAACTTGATTGAAACTATCCAGCCAAGTAATGGTGGGGCTCCATTTGAGGGCTACAACGGTATGAAGATTGTTCTTGATGATTCTATTCCAGTTGATCCAAGCAATGGCACTACTGTTGCTTACATCTTTGGAAATGGTGCAGTTCAATACTCAACAGCAACTCCAGCAAATGGAAACGTGATTACTCGTGATGAATTCAAGAATGGTGGAGAACAAGCAATCATTCAAAAACGCTTAGCAACCATGCATATTTCAGGAACCACTTTAGATATGACACAGTTGTCAAATGGTTTCACAGGATTTAGAGATGATTTACTTGCAGGAAATAAGAAGCTTTACAAAGTTGCTAGTGACCCACGCAATATCCAACTTGTTGAGTATGGATTCAAAGTTGACTCGGATTTCGTTGTTAAAGGGATTAACACTAAGAAAGACAGTTCAAAGTCAACTTCAACTCCTGACTCAAAATCAACTTCAGGCTCAGGTAAGTAAGGATGTGATTTAAATGGCAGACCTGCCAAGCAAAGAAGAAGTAACTGGGTTGATGGATTGTGCAGATGACATCTCTGAAGCTGTGTTCAATGAGCTGGTTGGTGAAGCTAATAAGATAGCTATTTCTGATGGTGTCAGTGATGACATGTTAAAGACTGCTACTACTTGGCTAACTCGTCATTTAATCTACATCAATATGTTCATGGGCTCTGGAGGCGTGACATCTGCCGCAACACTCGGCAACTCACAGACAATTGCTGACCACACACAAAACGATCCTTATTTACAACATTATGAACAAATTGTTAATCAGTTTGGATCAGGTGGCAGTCTTGGCTCTGTGACAACGGAGTGATGCTATGGCAGATGAAGTAACACCACAAGAAGCAATCAATCAACTCAATAAGTTTCGTGAGAATGCAGATAAGCTAAATGGCTATCAGCTGTATGTTGGTGTTCCACGTGATGATGGTTACTTGACCATGATTGCTTTAGTCAATGAGCAAGGTAAGACAATCAGTCCTAAAGGTGGCAAGTGGTTATGCATTCCAACTAAAGAAACGGTTGGCAAGTCGCCACGAGACATTGATGGTCTGTTCAAGCCAAAAGGCAAGAACGTTCTGGCCATTAAAGATAAGAGTCAATCGAATGGAATTCGTGTGATGTTCATTCTCAGGAAGTCTGTGACGATTCCAGCTCGACCATTTTTAAGAAACTGTTTCACTTTGAACATTGATAAGTGGAATGAAGACTTACGAGACCTTATCTATCTCATGTATCAAGATGAGATTGACCCACACGAAGTCTTTCGCCGACTTGGAGTTCAAGTGGTTAAAGACTTACAAAAAACTATCTTGGATTTCAAATCGCCAAAAAACGCACCATTAACACAAGCTAACAAAGGTTTCGATGATCCGTTAATGAGTTCAGGGAAACTCTACCGGTCAATCACTTATGTAGTTGGAAGTAAAGGAGAGATGTAGATGAAATTTCATAACTTTAATAACTTTGCTTTCAACATGAACATGTTGGCTCAACATCTTAAAGTTGAACGAGCAAATGGTTCAGACATTGAAGTGAATGAACCTTTAGTTAACCAAAGTAATCCAAACATCAACTTTCAATCCATCACTGGTGGAGAGCTAGAAGTTGGAAGCATGTACTGGGTAAGCAAGTTAAATGACGTTCAAAAAGGCGACCACGTCACGATTGATAGCGGAAAACGCTACACAGTGATAGGTATTGCTCAGGACTTAGCCGGCGGGCTCAACATCTATTCGCTGAAGTTTAACAACGAACGTAGGAGAGGCGGTGACTCTCATTTCTAAAAATATTTATCAACAATTTGAAGAGTTATTAGGAGACGTCATTCATAAATATGAACCTGACGTCCCTTTTGTTCCAGAAGAAAGGACGGGTGACCAACCCAGCTATCCATACATCACATTTAGCCCTGTTGTGGCACATAAACAGATGTACTTTAACGATTACATGTCAAAACCGTTTGAACTGGTCTACCAGCTTAAATGTGTGTCTGACACAAAGACAGAATCATTAGGGATGGCTGATTGGATCAGGCGTCTTTTTTATTTGGAAAAACCAGCAAATGAATTATTAAGTCATGGCGTAGCGCTCGAAACAGTCGAAGACATGGTCAATACAGATGTCTACTTCAATATCGACTGGCAATATTCGAATGGCTTAACCATGACTTTTATGATCCAACCTGATTTTCAAGATGACACAAATAACTAAATTAAAAAGGAGATTTTAAAGATGGCAGTAAACGATATTATCAAACGCCCATCAAATGTTCACTTGACCGTTTCTATTCAGCAACTGGTTAAGGGAACTGGTAAGCCTGCAATCGCAATTCTGACTAAAGGTTCAACTAACAAAGCTAAAACTTATGCCACGATTGATGACCTTGCAGAAGACTACCCAGAAAACACAGAAGTCTATGCCAACGCTAAGGCGGCTATGGAAGTTCCAAACTTCAACGAAACAATTGAAGTTATTGAATACGGTTCAACTTATGTTCCAAATTCAAACACTCAACTAATTCAATCAGATGTAACCACTAGTGGAAGCGGTAGTTCTGATGAATCAAAGACAGTTGATACCTCTGCACCAATCGTGCAAGCAGTTGGCCAACACATCTTTGACGGTTTCTACTACATTACTGCAGACAATACTGTCCCAGAAAGTGACTTAGAAACTCTATCTGACTTCTTGTATGACAACCAACGTGTTGCTCTCTATGCACAAGTTAAGAGTATTTCTGACTTACAAAAGTTGAGTTCACACGTTCAAGGTTATCAATCTGACTCAAAAGAAAAGCAAGGGAATACTGGTGCCATTGTCGAAACTTCTGACCGGCACCCAGCTGTCCAAATGATTGCTTATGCCTCAATTAATGCTCCAACTGACTTTGGCCACATTGGCAATTTAACTCAAATGGAACCAGACGCTGACTTCACTGAAGCTGACTACGAAGCCATTGAGAAAGCTAACGGTTCAGTTGTTGTTAATAAAGCTGACTGGGACATGTCTAATTCTGGTAAAGCACTTGCCGGAAACTATATTGACCAGTTTGTTCACGTAAATATGGTGACCGACTCAATTAAGTTTGTCATTCAACAGTACTTAAACGGTCAAAAGTGGCCTAAGTACGACGAAGACACAGTTTCAATGATCATCAAGTTAATTGACGGTGTCAGCAAAGATTATGTGGCAAGTGGCATTTTGGTTGCACCAATCACTGTTACTTCAACTCCAATCTCACAAGTTCCAACGAAGTTAGTTAACGAAAGAACATTCAGTAAGTTTGGTTTTGATTTTGAAGTGGCCAACGACGTTCAAGACATTAATGCCAACGTCAACGTAATCGTTTAGGAAAAGGAGGAAATAGAAAATGCCTAAAACAACTATGAGTAACGGCGGAGAGATTAATATTCTATCTAGCCGTTTTCAACATGTTTATGTAAGAAAAAACGGTAAGATTCGAGAAATCACCGATATGAAAAATGGTACTGCTGGTTCAATCGCACCAAATGCTGCCAAGTATACTTATACTTCTGGATTTCATGGCGATATGCACATGATGGAAAGTGCTGATAATTCATATAAAACCACTTTAAACTTAATCACTGGTTCTGATGACGCTAAGTTCTTTAACGCATTGTTCTTGTCACAATTAGAAAGTGGTCCAGATGACGACACTACCTTTGATTTAATCTATGAGGACAATTCAAACCATGTGTCAGTTACACTTGAGGGTTCAAACATTGACACTAGACCAACTATTCCTATTCAGAATACTGACAGTACTATGGCTGTTTCTATTCACTCTGGTAACTTAGTTGATAACAGTGCTTTGCCAGACCAAATGTTTAACTAAAAAATTCAACTCAAACACTTTAAAGAGCTATGCAGAAGTGCATAGCCCTTTTTTTATATAAAGGAGATTTTTATTTATGACTACCAGCAAAAAGACTAACAACACAGAACTTACCGCATTATTTGACGCTCAAATTAAGAAGCAAGTAACTTTCAAAGATGAAAAAGGTAAGGACAAAACTGAGTCAATCACGCTTGAACGTCCCTCAACCTTGGTAACTATGCAAGTTATGGATGCTTTGCAACGTAACGATGACTTTTCTGACTTAGCTAAAGCGTTTTTCTTGGTTATGAACAATGTCATTGTTTCTCCTAAGATGACCTATGAAACTCTAGATGAAGATTTACCAGAAGCTAAGAAGCAAAAGACTATCACGGTTAAGAATCGTGACGGAAAAGAAATTAAATTCTTATTGCGATTCCCTGGATATGAAAAGACTTTTGGTATCTTGTCCGGAACTTCTAATAACCGTGGTGGAATGAACTTAGCTAATACTTTGCCAGTGTTACTTGATCAAGTCGTACGTACTCCTGACCGTCACTACGTTAAAGAAACTGACTTTGACCCAGGCGAACAATACGATGGTTTAGTTTTCCAAGTCTATCAGGAAGCTATGAACTTTTTAGCAGACCTAACCAACTACAACGGTTTGATGGAAAAATTAAACACCGCTACGACGTTTCTTACGGACTCAATACAATTCGGCAATAACTAAATACCTCAATAACGACGACGAAGTTGACCAGAAAAAGGTTGACAAAATGCTCGACAAAACTCGTGGAGCATTAATCGCCAGTTATTGGTTAGGGATGAGTGAGGAAGAATTACTCAATCAGACACCAGGTAAGTTAGTCGATAGCATTCATAAAGCGAACGCTATTAAAAAGGACTATTTCGAATTAATAAGCGACGCTACTGAAAATGGAATGTTAAAAGGAATGAATGAAATTGCGAAAGCTCGCAACGAACAACACTAAGGAAAGGAGGTTAAACTATGGCAAACTCTTCAAGTCAAAGTGCCGGCTTTAATTTTAATCTGCATATGAATGGTTTTGAGCAACTTGAAAAAGTTACTCAGATGATCCAAAACATTAAGAGTGATTTTGAAGCTGTTTCTCATCAGATTACCGGCTTAGATACTAATTTCAATTCATTTGGAAGTTCCGGAAAAAACAGTGTGAACGAGATTAAGGGCTCAATGGAATCGTTAAAGAACGCCAATAGTGAAGCTGGTAACGGCATCAAAGCGCTTGGTGTTGACTATTCCGGACTACGTGAAAAATCATTGGCATTTAGTAAGACGGCTAACTTCTCTAGTGAACTACACAAAAACGACTCTGCTTTATCTGAAGTTAAGGGAAAGGTCAATGGTGTTTACGAATCATTGAAAAAAGTCGAGACACCAAAACCAATTAATCTAACAGCACACGATGAAGTAAGCCCTAAGGTTCACTATGTTTCAAGCGAAATGAGCAAGATGAGAAAACCTAATCCAATCGAATTCACAGCCAATGATCAGGTATCACCAAAAGTGCACTATGTTTCAACGGAGATTGAGAAGTTAAAGAAACCAAATCCAATTAATTTCACGGCTAAAGATGAAGCTAGCCCTAAAATTAATAAGATTAAAGAATCTACAGAACAACTTGGAAGAGCTGCATCTGGTTCTGGTCCTAACATGAATAAATTTAATGAATCTGCTAGAAAAATGGGAGATGCCAGTGAAGAGTCTAATGGCAAAGTTGGAAAGCTAAAAGACGCTTTAGTCGGTGGATTTGTTGGTGGTGTGGTCACTAATGGAATTAATGCAATTACTGGAAGTATTACTAATCAAGCTAAGGCTGGTTATGAAGACGCACTAGCAGCAGAAAGCTTTGGTGCTAAGTTCCGGAACATGGGAGTTAACAAAAAAGGTGTTGATGAATTAGGAAACTCTATCAAACAAATTAAAGAGAATTCTAATTTGTCTGGTGGAGCAGTTACTGCATTAACACAAAAGTTCTATGGAATGACTGGCAATGTTAAGCAGACACAAGCATTAACTAAGGGAGTTGCTACATTATCTAATCAGTTGCATTTAAGTGGTCAACAATCAGATGCGTTTGCTGGTGGATTAAACCGTATTGAAAGTAGTGGGAAAGTCACTAGTCAATCGTTAGGACGTGTTGAAAAAGCTGCACCAGGCATGAGTTCTGCTTTGCAAAGAGCAAGTGGAATGAGCCAGGATTCATTTAAGAAGTTACTTGATTCTGGCAAGATGACCAGTAGTCAATTTAACGACATACTTGCTAAGGCTTCCGGACAGTTTGGTAAAAGCTCTAAAGAATTTAATAGTACGACTGAGGGTTCGATGCATCACATCCAAACATCTTTTGCTGATACGCGTAAAGCACTTATGAAACCACTTGTTGAAGTTTCAAGTACTGGTTTAAGTAATCTAAGCAAAGTTTTGGATAATAAGGCTACACAAAATGCTGCAGCACAATTAGGTGCTGCAATTGGCAAAATTGCTAATGCAACTGCTGCATTAATTAAAGTGATGTCTGGCAGTATGGGTTCAATCATTTCCATTATTGGTAGTTTGACTAAAATTGTGGGATTACTTGCTAATGGTGTTTGGGATTCATTCAAAATGGTTCTTGATGTTATTAGCAAAGGATTTAGAGATTTATTTGGAAACTCTAAGAAGTCTATTGATCCAATTAAAATGGTTGCTGATGCTCTTAAGACAATGGCAGGACATAAGAATGCCATAAAGGCAATCGGAGCTGCTATTGGTGGAATTGTAATGCCAATTGTTGCTGTTAAAGGAGCTTTAATGGCATGGAGTGCTGCTCTTAAAATAGTTCAAGGAGCTCAAATAGCCTTAAATATTGCTATGGATATGAACCCAATTGGGTTAATCGTCTTAGCTGTTTCTGCAATTACCTTTGGATTGATTGAACTTTATAAGCACTGTAAGCCGTTCAGAGATTTTGTGAACACAATTGGTAAAGACCTTGGAAAGTTCTTTGGTAGTCTTGGTAAATGGATTGGTCAAGCAACCAAAAGTGTTGGAGAGTTCTTTAAAGGACTTGGCAAATGGTTTGGAAATATCGGTAAATCTGTAGGTAATGTTGGTAAAGATATTGCTAAGGGATTTAACAGTGGAATTAAATTAATTCAAAACTCTTGGAATGGTCTTTCTAAATGGTTTGGTAAATTTTGGAAAGTAATTTCTTTACCTGCCAAGCTTGAAGGAAAAATTATTAGTAAGGCATTCAATGTTGGAGTTGACCTAATTAAAAAAGGTTGGAACGGTTTAACAAAATTCTTTAGTAAGTTTTGGAAAAACCTAACTAAACCAGCCAAATTAGAGGGTCAACTAGTTAGCAAAGGCTTTAATGTTGGAGTTAACTTAATTCAAAAGGGATGGAATGGATTAACAAAATGGTTCAATAATCTTTGGAATGGCCTTAAAAAAGGTGCCAAGAATATTGGATCAGACATTGGTAATTCATTTAAAGACGCACCAAAAACTGCGCAAAAATATATGAATGAACTAAATGATGGTGTTAATAAAGCCGTTGGTTGGTTACGTAAAAACACGCCTAAACAATTCCAAAACATGTGGAATGACGCTAATAAGATTTCTCAAGATGGCGTTAAACTAAATTCCTCAATTACTAAGGCTGGTGCCGATTTGATTCATGGACACTGGAATAAACTTGGTGGAGATGTTAAAAACATTGTATCTAACATGTGGAATGGTATTAAAGACCTTTTCAGATTGGGATTTGACTGGGTCAACGATTTAACCGGCGGACGACTTGGAAAAATTGTTGGCTTATTTAAAAATGCCTGGAACAACGTTAAAAATGGTGTCCGTGAACTTTGGGACGACATTAAAGGTGTTTGGGGTAAAGCCACTGGCTGGGTTTCTGATAAGTGGAACAACATGTGGAGAGGAATTGAGACCACTGTTAAAAATGCAGTTGGTGGTATTCATCATGCAGTTGTTGGTATTGCTCGAGGAGTTATCGATCCATTTAACAAAATGTTAGGTGGATTGCACGACGGTATTAACTGGGTTCTTGATAAAGTTGGTGCTGATAAGATTAAAGGCCAATGGAAGATTCCTGAGCCATCTTATGCAACTGGTACTAATGACACACATCCAGGCGGACCTGCAAAGGTAAACGATGGCTCCGGATCCAACTATCGAGAAATGTATCAACTTCCAAATGGAAAGGTTGGTATTTTCCCAGCACAACGTAATCTACATGTTCTTTTGCCAAAGGGAACCAGCGTTCTTGATGGAAATAAGACTGCTAAGATGCTATCAAGACTCAATATTCCATCTTATAAAGGTGGTATTGGTAAAGTAGTTGGAAATGTTGTTAAAGGTGCTGAAAATGTGGCCGGTAAAGCTACGAAAGTTGTAACTGGCGCATTTAAAGGTATTTGGGACAAAGGTGCCGACTTGGTTGATATGTCTGAAAAGATTATGAAAGACCCAGCAGGTTTTATGAATGTAGTCTTTGATAAATTTGTTGGTGGTCTTGGTATCAAGTCTAACGTCAATTTAGTAAAAGAATCAGTTAGTCATTTTCCAGGAACAATCGCTAAAGGTGCAATGAAATGGATTAAAGGATTATTCAGTGATTATGGTGACGCCGGCGGAAGCAAAGGTAATCCAGGTGGCTCTGGCGTACAACGTTGGAGAGACTATGTAAAACAAGCGTTGAAGATTCTTCATTTATCTAGCGACGATGGAATGGTTAACAAAGTTTTACGTCAGATTGCAACTGAATCTTCTGGAAATCCAAATGCAGTTCAAGGTGCTATTGGAGATATTAATAATAGAACTGGTAACTTGGCTCGTGGACTAATGCAAGTTATTCCACCAACATTTAATGCATTCAAATTACCAGGACACGGTAATATCATGAACGGTTTCGATAACATTTTAGCTGGATTGAACTATGCAAAGAGCCGTTACGGTAGTGGACTTGGAGCATTAGGAAATGGCCATGGTTATGCAAATGGTGGTCACGTTAGCAAAGATGAGTTATCGGTTGTTGGTGAACGTGGTCCAGAACTGTTTAAGCCGGATACTGGTGGGACTGTTATTGACCATGAATCAAGTAAGTCACTTGTTAGAAATAGTAAGAAAAATGACAACGTTAAGATTGATAATCGTACAACCATTAACGTTCAAAATGCCGATGAAAAGGGGCTTTCTAAGCTACAACAAATTCTTGATCAACGAGACGATGATTTGGCCAAGAAGTTTAGAAACGTGATTGGAGGTGCTATCTAATGGCAATAACTGATGCTTTTAGTAATAAAGAGATTGCTGAAAAGGAGCAGTCAGCAAATGACCAGCTTAAGTATTATGCCGAACGTGAAGCTGAAATTAAAAATAGAATTGCTGAATTGAAGCGTGAGCCAAAGCCAGATACTTCTGATGACGATACTAAAGCATTGCTGAAACAAGCAAAGCTAGAAGCTGAATTGAATAACGCACAAAAGCTTGAAAAGAGTCTGGCCAATCGTAAGGACGAAGCTAAAGAAAAGCAAGAATTGTACGATACAGTCATTCATAAAAGACAGTACGAGGTTCAATCCAATCGTAGTAATTCTGATAACATCCATGCGTTCATTGATGACGCACGAAAGAATCATGCTAACCGTGGACTGACTGCTATTTATCGTTCTGACATGTCGGAAACTGCTGTAATTATGCTAGTTGAGGCTTCACCGTCTGAAACGGTTAACTCGTCCAATGCAACATATCCAACACCCGGCTTAGAACCAAGGATTAATTACAGTATTAATTCTGATAAAACGACAACAGCCAGTTACATTATTTATGGAGACACGTACGAAACGATGGTACACAAATACCAACAGCTGTTGACTTGGCAACAAATGGGAGTTGAACTAACACTTGATGGATTTAGCTATTTACCAAACGTTTACTTCACTTCTGTTGGTCGGTCTATGAATAATCCAACGGTTAAATCAATGGAGCTTCAGATTTCATTTTTAAGTGCTAAACATGCTATCGAACGAACAACGGTAACTCAAAAGCCACCTCAGCCACCAAAACCACCTTATAAACCGTCACCTGGTGTTTACATCACAGTTACGAGAGGTATGACATATTGGTGGATGTGGACAAAGTGGGGAACTGCTATTCAGACACTTAGAAATTGGAACCATTATCCTGATCGCTTTATTCCCATTGGTGTGAGAGTGAGGGTTAAATAATGCCACGAAGAAAATATATTGATATTGATAAAAATTCGATGCCCTATATACAGACAATCAAATTGGGAGATGGAAATTATAACTTTCGATTTAATTGGAATGCGATAGGGCGTTTTTATACAGTTGATTTGTTAGATGACCAGAATAATGTAATCTATGCCGGAGAAAGATTGGTGTTGAACCAACCATTGTGGCGTGGAATTTGGAATTCATCTTTACCAATGGAGCCATTAATTCCACTAGATGATAGTGGCAAAGAGACTAACATTAATCCAGCTAATCTAAATGAAACTGTATTCTTGTGCGTTGTTGACGGAGAGGAGGACCAGTCATGACACAAATTGAAAAACAGCAAGGCGAATATTTTAACTATGATGCACACGTCATGATTGACCATGATAACGGCGACTCAGTTACCCATTTTAATTTTGGAGCACATGACATTGCGTTCGACTACTCAGTTGTTAGCAATGATGAGAATACACCCAGTCAAAACACAGTGACCATCTACAATCCAACTAAGACGGCAGTTAACACAATTTCTCTTGGCGATCGAGTTCAAATTGACACTGGTCCACAAAACATTTATGGAATGATTGCGGTAGGTAATATTAGCCAGATTGTCCCACAAACTGGTAATGCTGATGATGCTTTGCAAATTACTTTCTTAGAGGGACAAAGTTATGCTGACATTGATAAGCTCAAAGTCACAGAAACCAAGACTTATGGAAAAAATGGTAGTAAAGAAAAAGAAGTCCAAGAAAATATTAGTTTTTCTCCAGGAACTTCAGCGTGGACGATTATTAATACTATTAAAAATAATGCTGGAATTAACATTGTTTCTTGCAATCTTGGTAATAACAAAACTTATCCAAACGGTTATTCCGCTGATGACAAGCCTATTGACGTGATTAATAATATTGCGATTGATTGCAACTCACGGATGTATTACCGTCCGACAGGATTATGCATCGACAGTATTAATGCGCCTGACCCTTATACAGCGGCTATCGTAATTGGGACCGTTGATTATGGACCACTTGAAAAAGACGCTCAGTTAAACGCTAATGCTGCTGATAACGGTGGAAATACGTACACGATGGACGGTTTTGATGATCCGCGTTTGTACGCCGGCTGTCCTGTTTACATTAAAACCAACAGTTGCTGGGGACTTAAGCGAATAAAATCAATCACGCACAGTCACACTTATACGACATTTACGATGGAGGTGGAAGTATATGCCTAAACCATTTAGACAAGAGCCAGACCCTAATAATAAGTTGATTGGATTAATTAAGAACGATCTAACTCAGTTTATGGGAACTCAAATTAACTGTCACACTATTGGCAGAGTGGTCGGTTATGATACTGCCCACCGTCGTGCAAATGTTCAGCCGTTACCATTAAAATCTAATGGCCAAACCAGAGCATTATTAATCAATTGCATTGTTCCAGCATCTATTTATGTGATAGATGAAAAAGAAAGCCTTAATCTTATGCGGATTGGGGCTATTGTTTTGGTCGGATTTTTAGACCGAGACAATGATAACTGGCATGGAGCGACTAACTTTAAGCTGGCGTCACAACGTTTGCATAGTATCCAAGACCCGGTAATAGAAAGTGTGATTTCATGAAAAGCATTAAGGTGGATCCAAATACTAACGATATTGTGTTCAGTCACAGTAATGGGACCTTTGATTATGTAAAAGATAATGACGCTCTAGCACAAAAAATCAAGATATTACTTGGTACCAATCTTGGCGAAATTATTTGGGACCGAACCGAGGGAGTTGACCAAAACAGTATTATTTTGAATGGAAAACGTCCTGATGTTATTGAAACAGTGGTTACTGAATATTTGAAACGAGCATTGAACAAATTTGTGACTTGCAAGGTTACTACTCTAGATTTTGATAAGAAAAATCGAGTAACTAACCTACAAATCACTGTGAACTTACACAATGAAAGTTCAGTTAATTTACAAGTTATTGGAGGTGATCAGTAATGCCACTTAACGAAAATGGATATCAAGTTCCAGGATTAAAAGAAATCAGACAAGATATCAATAATCTATTCATCAAATACTTTGGTGATGACATTGACTTGTCTGACGGACAGATTGAGGGCTTGTTGTCTGGTATTCTGTCAATCATTCAAAGTCGTAATGAACAACTTGGCCAAGCAATTTATAAAAATACATTTATTCAATCAGCTAGTGGTAAAAACCTGGAAGACCATGGAACTGATTTAGGTATTTATCGAAAACTACCAACTGAAGCTGATGTTGATTTACAAATTGATGGATACGTTGACCAAAATAATCCAACCATTATTCCTGCCGGAACACAATTTGGAACGGCAGACGGCCACGTCTTTCTAACTATCAACGATTTGGAATTAAACGAACCTAGTAATTATAAAGATTCTACGGGTCAAGAGAAACCGTTAGTTGATGAGTATGGAAATGCGCTTAGTCGTGGTATTGTGCCAGCAAAATCAGTACATGCTGGGTACAACGAAAATGTGGTTGCTAACACGATTACTCACGCAGAAAACATTGTTGCCGGTTTCTTCAATGTGACTAATCCAGAAGCCGCTTATGGTGGGACAGATGCAGAGACTGATGATCAATTAAGAAATAGATTATTGATTAATAACATGCATCGACCTAGTGAGACTAAGAATGGTATTGAAACGGCCATCAAAAACATTGCTGGTGTTTCTGACGCTAGGTTAATTGCTAATAATACGATGTCGACTGATAGTTATGGAAATCCGGCTAAGTCCTGCCATTTATATGTGATTGGTGGAGATGATGGAGAGATTGCTGAGACTTATTTTGACCATTTAACACCAGTCGCTACAACGATTGGAAAACGTAGTGAGATTGTTAAAGACGTAGCCAACAAACCAGTTGAGATTAAATTCGACCGTGCAAAAGCAGTTAATATTCACGTCAAGATTGACCTTGAAGTTGACGATACACAGTTCAATCCAAACACTTCGTTAGACACCATTAAGAGTAATATTTTAGCTTACTTTAACGGATTAACGATGGGTTCTGAAGTTTTATACTCTAGATTATTTGCACCCGCTTGGTCTGTTCCAGGAATTAACAACGTTTCCATTGGCATTAGTTTGACTGACGACAATTACCAACAGAAAGATATTTCAGTTGATGAGTTTGAGCTTCCGGTATGTAGTCGTGACTTAATCACGATTAGTACAAAGGAGGCATAGCCTATGTTTAACACTGATACAGACTTATCAGACAAAACCATCAAAAGTGAGGTTCTTCATGCGTTTCCGTCTGTCCTTGAACAACGGCCAGATAGCAACAATCAACGATTATTAAATATCATTGGAGATTTAGCTGTTTATAGCAAGAATGGATTATTAGACGTTTATAAATGCCGTCAACTTTCGTATGCGCAAGGTAAACAGTTGGACTTGATTGCTAAAGAATATGGAATACAACGAATTGATGATGACGACGAGTTTTTGCGCTTTGAAATTCGTATTCAAATTATGCAAAACATTACTGGTTCAACAACCAATGAATTGAAGAAAATGATTTCTTTCGTACTTGATATTCCAATAAATATGTTTGACTTCTTACCAACTGAAAATCCTGAAGAACTTGAAATCACTGACATTCCATTCGATTTTGTTTCTGGAAATAAAGAAGAAACTAAGCGACGTATTTTGGTTGAATCAATTCAAAATATGTTGCCACCTGAATACAAGTTATCAGATGTTCGTTATACCAAGTCGGCTAGTCAAACGATTTACTACGCGACGAGTTCATCACACGATGCATTTAATGAGCGTGAACCGAACTTTGAGTACAACGAAAGCACAAACGCACACGTCTTTGTTAAGTCAATTTCAAGCAAATACAAATTTAAAGGAGAATAAAAAATGCCAACTTTTAATCAAAGTATTTTAACAAACACTGGTACTGAATTATTAGGTAAAGTGAACGGCGGTCAAGATAGCATTACTTACTCACGAATTGTTTTTTCCTCAATGGATAATTCCAACCAAAAAGACGATCAAATTAAAGCCTTAACTGACATTTCACCGAAAGAATTAGTTTCAAACGCTAGCACCTATCAAAACAATGGAAGTGACGAAACTAATGTTCGTGGATATGTAAATAACTCAGGTATGAGTAATGGTCTGTACGTTAAGACTTATGGAATTTATGCCAAAAATAAAGATGGCAAAGAGATTCTATTTGCGGTCGAATGTGCTGACCACCCAGACTATTTGATTCCAAATAGTGATGGTAAACATCCCTCTGGATTGCTATACACATTCAAAATCAGTATCAGTGCCACTGATAACGTCACGTTTACTTCATCTTCTGATATTTACGCAACACAATCAGATATCAAACGTGTTGAAGCAGAGATTGATACTTCTTCAAGCCAAACGTTAGAAACTGCCTTAAATTCAGTTAAGAAAGATTATGCTAGCAAGAGTACCTCATTAAGTATGTTATCTGACATCACCAGTAAAAACGATAATTTTCAAAATTACACTAGTCTGGGAATTCATACCGTAGCTTTAGGAATTGGAAATTCTTGTGGTGGTATGCCACCTTATGATAATGCACCATTTGGCTTTCTAGTTGTGTTGGATGGAAGACAAACCAGAAAGCAGTTGTATTTTGGATACAATGAGAGTGTTATTAATTTTGATGAAGCTACTGGAAAATGGGAAAATTGGTATAAATTGGGGGGGGGCATTAGCTAACCTAGAAACATTTGGTTGGATTAACAAACATACGAGATTTGGTGATGCAACTCTTAATATGGATTATAAAATTCAAAATGGTGTTCTCTATTTTAAATCAATTTACGGATTAAACTGGGGAGACTTTGTTACGAAGCAGCCCGTTTTTTATTCTGGAATTGACGCTTTCAATCATTTCAACACAAGTTTTGATGTGAACGTTCGAGGAGACAATGGATATCAGGGAATAGCACATTTGGATATCAAGGGAGATAACATGATTTGTGAATGGATTACTGATGTTAGAAGTGATAATGGAACATCAAAAAATTATAATATTGAGCTACAACAAATTACTATTCCAGCACAAGATGAATAGGAGATGATCATATGTACTATTTTGTACTAACAGATAAAGATGGATTTGTTACACAGGTTTCTAAAACTCAACCACGAGACCATCAAGATTGGCAAAAAATATTAATACCGCAAAATGAGCTATCAAATTTTGGTAGCTTTTTCTTTTCCTATCGTGTTGTTGATAATGCACTTTTGTCACCTGATAATTTGCCAATCATGAGCTTAGAAGACATTTCTAATAAAGTAAAAGCCCTAGAAGTATCTAATACTAACGACAATCAAAATGATTTAAAACAAGAAAAGCTAAACAGCCAAGTTCAAATGGCCATTAGTGAATTAACGGTTCAAATCATGCAAGGAGGTAAAAAGCAATGAGTACTTATGCTTACTTAAAAATGGTCTATTCTTGGGGTTATTTGCCTGATGATTCAATCTATCAAGCAGCAGTGGATGGAAAAATCACTGCAGATGAGTTTAAAGATATAACTGGCAAAGATTTTGCCACATATAAAAAGACGTCAACAAATTAGTTGGCGTTTTTATTTTGGAAAGAAAGGAGATGGGAAGATGTGGAAGCAAGTTAAAGAAAATAGATTTGTAACGATGGCAGGGCTAGAAACGATGTCACTTGGAATCTATTTATTGGTTATTAAAGGAATCTTTGAAGATGAGCAGGATATCTTTGCTCACGTCTTAGCTCACGCACAGGATCCTCTGATTTCTGTACTGCTTGTTATCATTGGCAGTTTTGCTTTTGCCGTGGGAATTACTGGTAATCGTGCGAGAAACTGGCATCGACTTTGTCTATCTTCAATGTTGGGAATCTGGGTAGCGTATTTCATCATCTTTTTCTGGCATGACATGAATGCTCCAGGAATTCCGTTGCACCTTTCGTCTATTCTTATTTTATTTTTAATCGCCAATTTATTCGTCGAACTGATTGGCGGTGGTGACTAATGAGCGAAAAAATCATCGTTAGCATAATTGGGCTTGTTTCTGGCATTGCTTCTGGAGTCTTAGCTTACTGGGCTAGCAAGCAATCCAGTAAAAGCAATAATAATAAAATCAATGCCAACTTAGAAATGAGCTATATGAAAAATACTCCACAGTTATGGGAGCGTGCTAACAATGCCGAAAAACGGGCAAATAAGTTAGAAAGGGAGAACAACGAATTGAGACTAGTTATTCAAAATAAAGACGCGCAGATTGCAAAATTTGAGCAAGACATCAAAGACCTTAACGACAAGATTAACAGGATTTCGAATAAAAAAATCTCACATACGCAACAAAAGAGATAGCTACAAATATTGAAAGGAGGTGTTCACTATGGCTAAAGGAAAATCAAAGAGTTCAAGCAAATCAGGAAAAGGCGGCGGAAAGAAATGTTAATTATGGGAGGAAATCATGGATAAACTAGAAGCATTTTTCAAGAAACACAACATTCATATCAATATCAAAAACCCCGATGGCACGTACAACGGGGTTTTGTTATCCAGTCTGTTCTCACTAGGTCTAGTAGCAATTAAACAAATCTTTGGTATATTTGGAATTAACTTTCCAATTGATTATCAAAGCATTGCAGATTTGATTACTACTTTACTTACTATTTTTGGAATGTTGGGGGTTGTTAGCAACGTAACGAAAGTTAATGCTCCAGGAACAGAAAATAAAGAAAAGGAGACTCAAGATGCTAATGAGAAAAAATAAAATTAAAGTTATTGCTACCGGGCTTGCTGCTTTGTCAGCGAGCTTTTTATTTGCAGTCAATTTGCCAAATGCTCATGCCGCTAACATCAATTATCAGTATCAACTGACAGGCAGTGAGGGTTCACCTTATCGCACTAACAATAAGATTATTGTTGCGCATGAAACCGGTGGTGAGGCTACTGCACAAAACAATGCTGCTTTTGAAAAGAGAACATGGTATTCTAACGGTGCTTATGTTCAATACATCGTCGGAAACAACAATGCTGATCAACCTGGTAACATTTATCAAATTGGCCAACCTGGCTATCAAGCATGGGGAGCTGGTTCATGGGCAAATGCTAATGCACCAGTCCAAATTGAATTAGCGCGAACTTACAACGCACAAGATTTCAAAGTAAACTATGCAACATACATTAATTTACTTCGAGAAAGTGCACAAAAGTATGGCATCCCATTAGATACTGATTCTGATGGTTACGTTGGCGTTAAGTCACATAACTGGATTAGTAATCACATTTGGGGCGATCACACTGACCCGTACGGTTACTTGTCTCAAATGGGCATTACACCAGCACAGTTTGCTCATGACGTTAAGTACGGCGTTGGCAATGTAAATACTCCAACTTACACACCGACTCCACAGCCTCAACATCAAAACAAACCAATTCAAAAACCACGAGCAAATAACTCTGATTTCCATTCAGAAAATGCAACGTTTACCAATGGTAATCAGCCAATCAACGTTCACTATGCACCATCTGCGAGTGCAACTAGATCAGGTAGACTACCAGCTTACGCAAGCATTAGATACTACGGTTATGTAGTACAAAATGGCTACGTATGGGTTGTTTATACTGGATTCAACGGTAAGACTCTTTATTGTCCAGTTCGACCTGTTGGCCAGGCCGCTTGGGGAACATTTAGATAATATCTTTTCACATACAACGTAAATCAACAAAGCCCACTATCCTAGGATAGTGGGCTTTTTGTTTTTTAAATTTTGTGATACAATTTATAAATCAAATTTAGAGGTGCGAACTAATGTTAACGATTAGTGGAAAACAAGAACTGAAAGAAACAATTGAAACAATCGACAATTCATATTCTTCGTTAACATTGAAATTCTTTAATGAATATAAATGCAATTTAAATTTTAATAAAATGTACCTCAGCGATGCAATATCTTCAAACACATTTTTAGTAACTGCAGTAAATTATATAAAATTTATGTCTAGTAATCTTTTTTGTGATGGCATGGTTGAATTATATACATTAGGAATTGATGCTAGAGTTAAGACATTAAAATCACTTCATGACAAAATGGATCAATATCTTGCGAACACTAAAACACAAGGCAAAATTATTATTAATAAATCTGTCAATGATTTAGTCGGGGTTAGACTTTTAGTAAGTGATTTAAATGAAAATGTTGATGAGTATGTTGATTATTTAAAAGAGTTAAGAGACAGTGAAACGATTATTGATATTTATAGACCATATAAAAAGAACAAGTCCACTAGTAAATATAGAGCCGTACATGTCTACTTAAGAGACGAGAATAACCATTTTTCATGGGAAATACAACTGTGGGATCCAAAATCAGTTGCTGATAATTATGCCGAACATAAAAAACATGAAGTCAATAGAAATAAGTACTAATTGTATTATTTTATTTATATAATATGTTACCATTTAACAAAGAAGGGGGAGGTGTTTAAAATGTTTCATTTAATAGAATTGGTAAGATTAAAGGGACAACAAGCATTTGCTTATCACTTTTCTTCAAAAAACATTATGGAAATTAAAAAGCAGCATGAACTACTTTTTAAGAAATATCCAAATTACGAAATAAGCACACATGTTTTACAGACTAGTAATCCATCATGGGATTCTGTCTATAAAATGGATCCATACTTTTGCGATGTGTCATGTGTTGATAATTTTGAAGATTTTGGTGAATTATTAAATAGTCAAGTTGAACTCTCTTCCGTTGATATTTGTAGTTACATTTTAAGATGCCTTCACGATAAGCTAAATATTTGGTGGATTTCTCCTAAGAAATTAGAGAAGTTATTATATCTAACTTATGCTGACTTTCTTGTTACAACAAGAAAGGAGTTATTTCCTCAGAAATTTGGTGCATGGGATTATGGACCGGTTGAACCATTTTCAAGAATTAAATATTTAAGAGACAATTTGCCTGCTGCAGATGAGTCCACGGATAAGATATACGCTTCAAAAGATATGGATTTTATATTGAATAGTGCTAATAAGATAATTGAAAATTATGGTAATATGGACGAAAAGTTACTAATTAATCTTACTCATAAAAGTGGAAGCCCTTGGTCTAGAAATTATATAGAAGGGCAAAATATTCATATTTCTGACGATGATATTATTAAGTATCATTATGTTGAAACAGAATAGTAAAAAGCTCACCAATTAATTTGGTGGGCTTTTTTTGTATTCAATATCAACTATTTTGAACCTGCAGATAATCTGCAGAATAAATAACTATAAATGCTGATATATCAACATTCTATTTAATTTACCTGCAGAAAACCTGCAGCAAATATGCAGAAAAGTCTTTCGATTTGCGTTTGATTTGCGTTTGAAAAATACACAAAACGTTGATATATCAACGATATTTAGACGTCATTATTGTTTGAATTTCTTTCGATTTTTACATAAAAAAGGTTGATACATAATACTACAGGTAGTATTATAGTATTTGTAAGTGAGGAGGTGAAAAAGTGTTAGGACACATAATAAAAGAAGCCCTTACAGACTTTGCAAGTTTATCAACTGGTTCACTGGCTGTGTATGAGTTGATAAGAAAAATCTATAACGACTTCTTCAAAAAGTGAAGGATTGGGACGAAAGTCCCTCTCTTTCGTATACAAAATTCTAACACAAGTTATGATAAAATACATTATATCAATATTATTAGTAATAGTTGGATTCTTATCAGGTGATATTATGATTCAGCTTTTAAGTACAGCATTAGCTTTATTCATTACTCTTTTAGGAATAAAGGAGAATCAAAATTAATGGCAAAAAGTCAAACAGAATTAAATAAACAATGGCAAAATAAGAACAAAGAACGAGCGAGGTATTTGCGATATCGTTCGACTGCCAGAACATTTATAAAGAATAGGGCAACATTGGAAGATATAGCAGAACTCGAAAAGTTACTAAAGACAAGGAAAGAGGAACTTGAAAATGATCAAAACTCTAAATGAATTAACTAAATATGAAAAAGTAATGGCACAAAATGTTGCTAACAAAAGAATGGAAGACTATGAGAAAGATTTAAATAATTACATTGATTTTGATGTAACTGAAAAGAACGGTAAGAATATAGTTATTCCTGGCAATCTTAAAAGCATTAAAATAACATGACTGATCAAGAAAAAAGTTTCACAACATGAAAAGCTAAATAAAGCGTTCGCACAAAGTGAAGAACCTATTACTAAAAATTGGGATGCTAAATAGTTTTGGTCTCACATTTGGTCTCATGAGTTTTACTTTTATTCATTTTAATACTACTTTTATTTAGATAATTAGCGTTTGAATAGTTATAAACAGTGAATAAATATGGTATTTATGCCCATACGGGTAATTCAAATATGATAATGCCCTCAAACATAATTATGTTTGAGGGCATTTTTTATAAATAAAATTTTTTATAAATAAATATGAGGAGGATTTGGATATGTGCACTTCAATTATTATTAAATCTACAGATGGTCATCCGTTTTGGGGCCGTACGATGGACTTTATGGTTCCACTTTTTGATTCCCCTAACGAAAAAGCAGCTGTCTCAACTAAAATCGTAAATATTCCCGCAAATCAGATAATTCAGTCAGAATTAAAAAACTGGCGTAGCAAGTATGCGGTTATGGGGATTGGCCCTGACGAAGGAAGTCTTCTGTTTGATGGTATCAACGAAAAAGGAATCACCGGAGATCTTCAGGTTCTTCTGGAAACCACTCATGGAAGTGAAACAGATTTAAAAGCTCGTAATCTAACACCAGTTTTTGGTGAGGAATTTGGGACATATGTTTTAACTCAATGTGCAACGCTTGATGACATCAGAAAACTCGCTAAGGCCACTGGATTGATTGATAAACCTTATGTTTTTCATGGAAAAGCTGGTAAGCTTCATCTTCATTACACCTTTTCTGATGAAAACGGGAATTCCATTGTGCTTGAAGCGACGGACAATGGTAGATTTAAAATATACGATAGTATTGGAGTGATGACCAATAGTCCACAATATTCATTTCATACTACTAACCTTAGAAATTACGTTTCGTTAAATGCTTATAATCAGAAGCCGACTAAGATTGGTGGAAAATTTCCGGTTAATCCAATTGAAGGTGGTACTGGATATGGAATGTTTGGGATTCCAGGAGATTATTCTTCACCATCGCGGTTTATTCGGGCAACTTTTATCTCGAAAAACATTGATGAATTTTCCGATGCTGAAGGAATAAGCACTTTATACAATTGCTTTAAGCCATTCATCGTTCCAAAGGGTATCAGTCGAAATCCTGATTTGCCGCAACAATGTGATTCTACTCAGTATTGGGTTGGTTATGATGTTAAAAACAGGACCTTATATTTACAAACACCAAGCTGTCCGACGATGACCCGTGCTACTCTTGATCCTAACCGCACTGAAATTGAGAAATTTGACGTTGATCAGACGTGGAAAGTTAATGAGCCTCAGTAAATTCAATCTGGAGGCAATTTGCTCTCTTAATTTTTAGAGAAATTGGTATAATTGAGGTTATTAGGAGAATAAAAATGAATTTTTCAAAGACAAAAGCTAAGATTAAACAAATGATTGAAAACCAGAGTATCCCAGGTGCGGCATTTTCGTTTATCACTGGGATGAACGTTGAAAGCGATGAGATGGGATTAAAGCAAGTGGAGCCAACGAAAGAAGCCGTTGGACCAAACGACGTTTACGACATTGCTTCTTTGACCAAAGTGGTCGGGACCCTGCCAGTTATCATGCGATTACTTCAAGATGGACGGATTCACCTAGATGATTCTGTTTCTGACTATTTACCAGAATGGAAGTATCCGGAGGTTACAATTCGTCATTTGTTGACCCATACTTCTGGAATTGAAGGGTACATTCCCAATCGAAATCAGATGAATATCAATCAGCTTCGTGAGGCACTCTTAGGCCTTCATGTAGGTGATGATTTTAACAAGCAAATGAAATACGAAGACGTGAACTATATTTTCTTAGGATGGATTGCTGGGTTGGTAATGGGAATTCCTATTCAACCACTGATTACGCAAATGGTCCTAAAACCACTTGGTTTAAATGACACGACTTTTCACCCAGAAGTGCAACGTTCTGTTCCCACTACATACAATGAAGAAACCCGTACTAATTTGCAGGGTGAAGTTCATGACCCGAAGGCGCAAATCTTGGGCGATGATTGTGGTTCAGCTGGGATGTTTAGTACTTTAAATGACTTGTCTCGTTTTGCCCAGTGGATGCTTCAGGTTAATAGTCGTAGTAGCATCTTTAATAATGAGACGTTTGATGAATTGTATACCGATCAGACGCCGATGGAAGATGGCACCCGGTCATTTGGATGGGCTTTAGCTGATTACGAAGGTCATCCGTACATTTGGCAGTCCGGTTACACAGGGGTGGTAATCGTACTCAATCGGGACCAAAAGAGTGGCTTTGTCTTTTTGTCTAATCGGGTTCACCCTCACTTAAGTGATCATTTCATGGAAGATCGAAATGACTTAATTAACACCTATCTTGATGAATTATTTAATTAGATTAAAAACACGTTTGCTTTAATTTAAGACAAACGTGTTTTTCTTATTTATAAGGAACTTTAAGATGACTGTTTTCCAAATCAATCGTGTACTCAATCTCTTGATTCCCGCGCTGAGTCATCTGAAAGTCAGTTCCGTATAGTACTAGTCCAAGTTTTCTGCCAGCTGGAAGGTGGTAGAAGGTTGGTTGTAAAGTTAAGTCAATATCATAAAATCGGTTTGGGACCAATTGATCGTTTTGATAAGCAGAATGGCGATTCTGAAGGTTCATATGTCCAAACGAAATCATTTTATTTGGTGTTGAATGCTTATTTAAAGTGAATTCCCGTAGATCATCCGTGTACCATTTGTGTCCTAGTAGAATTCCCTTGGGCTCAAGAATGGTAGGGGTAACATTCAATCTTTTAGCGTCCCCATAATCGACCAATTGGGCTGACAAGAGTCCGACGTTCTTAGACGTGGCGATGCGTAGATGAAGGGTACTAAATCCCGAAATGATTTGATCTTCACTAAAAGATATTGTCTTAAAGATCAAACGGTGTCCTTTTAATGAACTGTTTGAATCAAGTAAGTCTTTTTCCCACCGTGTTGGATGAGAACAGTATGCCTTAAATCGCGACAAATCCAACTGGTCTTGGTATTTAAGTTGGCCTTTGTTTGAAGTTTTGCTTAGTTTTTCATCATTTAAGTAGTATTTTTTACTATGATTATCAAGCCAGTTATTCTTTTTGTTCCACGTTTCCGGCTTGACGTTGTCTTGCACAATCATATTTGGGATTTGGTTCATTATGTTATTCTCAATCCCATATAACTCATGTGAAATCCACATGTTGACGATATCGTTGAAATCAAACGAACGAAAGGCGTTGATGTAAATGTGTTGACCTTGGTGAAGGATAATCTTTTGATTGATTGGAAGAGACCTGATTCCTTGCCATAGTTTAGCTGCGTTGACTGGTTTAACATTCCAGTCGTTTAAGCCCTGCACAAGCAAGACATCGGCTTTAATGTTTTTAACATTGTTTCGATAGTTTCTTTCGTCCCAAAATTCGTTGTAATTTCCGGTAGTACGGTCCATCTGTTTTTGCATAATTGATAAGTAGCGATCAAAGAAGGGCCGGATCTGGAAATTATCACCAGGATTGAGACTTCTACTGAATGTCTCAGCCGCTAAAACGTCAGCGTCTTCTCCCTGAAATCCGCCGGGAGCCATTACAAGGCCATTTTCACGATAATAATCGTACCAAGAAGAGATGGCGGCTTCTGAAATAATGGTTTTAAGGCCGTTCACTCCAGTGGTTGCTGCAGCATTGGCAAGGGTTCCTAGGTAGGACCGTCCGGTCATTGCTACATTACCATTGGACCAGTCAGCTTTGATCTCGATGTTGTCCGTGCGGTTGGTGAATGCCCGCCGTTTATGATTGAGCCATTCAATCACCGCAACTGTTGAATCGGTTTGTTCGGGAGAACCGCACGTCTGAATTCCGTCAGAATCTTTGGTTCCAATACCAGCTGAATAAACCACTGCATATCCCCGCATTAAGAAGTAGTCATTTAAAGTATAACCGGGCTTTGCAACGTGTCTCTCAATGGCTTCATCGGAAAAACCTTTTGGCGTTCTAGTACTAAACTTTTGGGGTTGTTCTTCATACATAATGTCAGAATAAATGGTATCATCTGGTTCTTTTCGAATAATTGGTTTGTTTACATCATGAGTGATTTGGTCTCCAAACGCATCGTTTGTCCCTTGGTCGTACGGACTAGCCGTATAAAGAGTTCCTAGCTTGAAACTAGTTTTGGGACGGGTGATCTCAGCTTTGATTAGATCAGCTTTTCCGTCCTTATCAGAATCAGTGTCGGTTTCAACGTAGACTGTCTCATAAATGAGGTCTTCTGGTTCAAAAATAGCCTGCGCTTTGCCATTAAAGAAGAGGGGCTTATCTTTTGGAAATCCCTTAAAGAATCCCTGGTTTGCTAAGTGATCAAGGTAGGTTTGACCAGTCTTGTTATGGGTGGTTAGTAGAAGGTACCAAGCTTGAAGTAAGTCGTCTATGTCCCACTTATCAGGTTTATTGAGGTACTTCAAGTTAATTTTTTTCATTGCTTTCAGTGGTTCATCAACATGAAAGTCGACGTCTGCTTGAAATTCAAGCAGTTGGAGGGCAACTAGGTAGAAAACCCGTTGGTTGACTTCACCATTATTTTGCAAATAATCGCCAAGTCGTTTATCTGGAGTCGCTAGTCGATTATTCAATTGCTCCATTTGACCACTTTTATTGTTTACGTTAATAAGCGTTTTACTAAGTAATTTCAAAAATGCTTCTGGAACGGTTTTAGAATTTTCGATTTCGGTTGGATTAAAGCCAACTTGGGCTAACTCCCGTTTAGCGGTGTTAAGGTTAACTGGTATTTGTGCGAACTGATTATTTTTCATGTCATCCACCACTCCCTCTTTTCAGTAATTATGCCATAACCAAAGAACGGTGTTAACGAATTATGACTAAAAGTCCTTATGGATTGTGTATAATGGAGTTAATCTAAATGGGGAAGTGTTATTATGCTAATTTGGATTCATTTATTAACGTGGTTGGTTCTTTTTATTGTGGTTTGTATCGCTCTTTTTTCGAACTGGCATTTTAAAGTCATGACGATGATTGCCAGACTCTGTTATGTGATTTTAATTATTTCGGGAATTTTTCTGATCCCATTTGCATGGGGACGTGATCCAGTCTTGACGATTATCAAGGTTGTTTGCGCGTTACTATTGATTGGTCTGATTGAGATGGCGTTTGCCTTTAAATCACAACAGAAACTTTCAGGATGGTTTTTGTGGATGACCGTGATTGCAATTATAGTGGTGGCAATTCTTGGATTGCTTCTAGCAGGTGGTCGACCGTTTATTCATTTTATGTAAAAAAAGAAGCACTACCAATTTAATCGGTAGTGCTTTAATTTTAGAATGATTCAACTTTTACTTTTTTCGTATCACCCGAAAAATCAGTATCGGGATACTTCTTTTCAAGGGCATTAAACATCATACGCTTAGCCAAGTTACCGTTTCGGGCTAAAATAGGGCCATGAAAGTAGGTACAGACGGTGTTTTTGTAAATGGCACCTTCTGTACCATCCTTGCCGTTGTTGCCATGTCCCTTAATGACTTTTCCCAGTGCTCGTTCACTTGGTCCTAAGTAGGTCACTCCAGCGTGGTTTTCAAAGCCATGGTATTTTTCCTTGGTTTGTTCGTTTTGAATTTCAATGTTTCCAATGAAACGATTGTCCTTCATTGCATCCGTGTAGTGATCAAGGGCACCAATGCCAGGAAGCTTTTCGCCATTAGCTGCAACGTAGTAGTTTCCAAGTAACTGGAAGCCACCACAAATTGCAATAACAGGCTTGCCTTGTTCAATGAAACGTTTAATTTCGTCCTTTTTGGTTTGAATGTCTTTTGAAACAATGGTTTGTTCAAAGTCTTGTCCACCACCGAAAACCATGAAATCATAATCGTCAGCGTTGAACCCTTCTTCTAAACTAACAACGTTTGAGGTGACCTCAACGCCAATCTGTTTAGCGTAATATCGTAACGACAAAATGTTACCGATATCACCGTAAGTATTCATTAAGTCACCATATAAGTGAGCCACTCGAATGGTTTTTGTCATTAGTCCATTCCTCCTTTAATGAATCCTTTTTGTGCTAGTAAATGTCTGAATTGAAGCATAGCCGTGTAAGTGGCCAGAACGTAAACCTTTTTAGTGGGAAGCTGCTTAATTTGTTCCAAGACTTTTTCAATGTTTGGTTCAATGATGTGATTGTCGTCATGAACCCCAGCAACCTTTAGCCTGAAAGTAATGTCTTTGTATCGTTCACCACCGGAAATGAATTTTTTAATGTTCATCTTTGGCAGACGTTCAAAGTCGCCATCCCAGATCCAACTCGTGTCAATTCCGTCAGCATAGTTAGCATTTTCAAGAAAGACAAACGAAAATGGTTCTTTTTCATGAGAAATCATATCAATGACTTGGTTAAGTCCAACTGGATTTTTAACTAACACAATGGTTATTTCCTTGTCACCAACTTTGATTTCTTCTTGTCTTCCAAAGAGTCGTTTGTTGGTTTCAAAAGCGTGTTTAATTTGATCAGGACGAACTCCCATTTGTCGACCGGCCGCATAAGCAGCTAGGGCATTGTAAATATTGTACGTCCCACCGACGTCAATCGAATACTGATTTCCATCAATGTCGAAGGTCGAACTAGTAGGGGTTTCGTCCACCACTTTGGTGACTTTGTAATCTAGTTCTGGGCGATGGAAACCGCAGTTGGGGCAGAAATAGTCACCTAGATTTCCGTAAGTGATGTAATGATAGTGCATAATGTGTGAACAAACGGGACAAAGAACACCATCTGTGTTAGGGGCTGCCTTGATGTCTTTATCAGCTGGTTGATCTTGAAAGCCATAGAACACTTGTTGATTTGGCATTTTTTTAGAGTTAAAAATGGCAGAATCACCGTTTGCAACCACTAAGGCATCTGGAGCTAGTAAGACCCCATTTAAGATTTTTTGGTAGGTAGTGTAAATCTCACCATAACGATCCAGTTGGTCACGGAAAATATTGGTCAAAACAAACATCTTTGGTTTGATAGCTTGAACAACCGGTTTTACGTTGGCTTCGTCAACTTCTAAGACTGCAATTGGATTTTCACCATATTTGGGATGCTTTGCTTGTAAAAAGGTTGAGACAATTCCCTGAGTCATGTTAGATCCAGTTGGATTAGTCAGAATTTGATCATATTCTTCCTTTAAGACTTGAACGATCAGTGCGGTAGTCAAAGTTTTACCGTTCGTTCCTGACACAATAATCACATCGTAATTTTTACCCAGCGTCTTTAAAATGTTGGGATCAATTGCAGTGGTTATTTTTCCTGGTAATGAGCTACCACGGTGCAAAAAATTATGCAGGAACCAGTAAGATGACTTACCAGCCATGGTGGCAATTCTACTCTGAAATGACATAATGAGTTCTCCCTTAGAAATGATTAGTTTTGCACAATTAAAATAATTCTATCATAAAATTACGCTTATAAGTAAGAATAGTAACTAATTTAAGAAAAAGCAATTATTCAAATGGTAGAACAAATTTTGAATTTGGATGCGAAAAAGTGGTAAATTCGATATAATGAAAAAGTTAGTGAAAATAGAGAAAAGGTGATAGCTTGGCACAACTATTCTTTCGTTACGGAGCAATGAACAGTGGAAAATCAATCGAAATTATTAAAGTCGCTTATAACTATGAGGAACAGGGTAAATCAGTTATTTTGATGACAAGTGGTGTTGATACCAGGGAAAAGAAGGGGACCATTGCTTCTCGGATTGGGTTCACCCGTAAGGCCCTTTCAATTAATTCCGATTCAAACGTATTTAAAATGGTAAAAGATGAAATTGAAAAGCGCGATGAACCCATTAGTTGTGTGTTAGTTGATGAAGCCCAGTTTTTAAATAAACATCACATCTTCGAATTAACCGAAGTGGTTGATCAATTACATATTCCGGTCATGGCATTTGGACTTAAAAACGATTTTCAAAATAAATTGTTTGAGGGATCGAAGTATTTACTATTGTATGCGGATAAGATTGAAGAAATGAAAACGATTTGTTGGTTTTGTGAAAAGAAAGCCATTATGAACCTAAGAGTCCATGATGGGAAGCCCGTTTACGAGGGCGAGCAGATCTTTATGGGTGGTAACGAGTCATATTATCCTGTTTGTCGTTATCATTATTTCAATCCTCCGATTGAAGCACAAAAGAATAAGGAGTAATAAGAATGGCTGAAGCCGATATGGATAAAATTTTTGATAAATTACAATCCGTTTCTGACAGATATGATGAATTAAACGAACTAATCAGTGATCCAGAAGTGATTGCTGACACCCAGAAATTCATGAAACTCTCAAAAGAAGAGGGCAGTCTCAGAGAAACGGTTGAAACTTACAATAAGTATAAAAAGATTAGTAAACAATTAGATGATGATGAGACCATGTTAAGAGAGAAACTTGATAGCGAAATGGAAGACATGGTCAAATCCGAGATTAGTGATTTAAAGGATCAGAAAACGCAACTTGAAGATCAAATGAAGTTGTTGTTGATTCCTAAGGATCCTAATGACGAGAAAAATATTATCATGGAAATTCGTGGAGCAGCTGGTGGAGATGAGGCCAGTTTGTTTGCAGCGGACTTGTATAACATGTACACCAAGTATGCTGAACGGCAGGGATGGAAGATTGAAGTGATCGATGAAACTGATACTGAAGTTGGTGGTTTTAAAGAGATTGTTTTAATGATCACTGGTGATAAAGTCTATTCCAAGTTAAAGTACGAAAATGGTGCTCACCGAGTACAACGAATTCCTTCGACAGAATCGGCTGGACGAGTTCACACTTCCACAGCTACCGTTGGTGTAATGCCTGAGGAAGAAGATGTGGACATTGACATTGATCCAGGCGATATTCGAACGGATGTCTATCGCTCCTCTGGTGCTGGTGGTCAACATATTAACAAAACTTCATCAGCCGTCCGAATGACCCACCTCCCAACTGGGATTGTGGTTGCAATGCAAGATGAGCGTTCTCAACAACAAAACCGTGCTAAGGCAATGCGGGTTTTAAAAGCGCGTGTCTATGACTACTACAAACAAAAAGAACAGAATGAGTACGATGAGAAACGGAAAGATGCCATTGGAACGGGTGACCGTTCTGAACGAATCCGGACTTATAACTATCCTCAAAATCGAGTTACTGACCATCGAATTGGATTGACCTTGAACAAGCTAGACAAAATCATGGATGGTGACTTAGATGACATCATTGATGCATTAATTGTTTCTGATCAAGCTAAAAAATTGGAGAAATTGAATGACTCAGAAGCTTAGAAATAATGCAACTGTTTTTGAAGCCCTTAAATGGGCTTCTTTGCGTCTGGAGCAAGAAAGTTTGGATCCTGATCAAGGACGCCAGGTGATGAGGTCTTTGATGGGATGGAATTTGACGGATTTGCTGATGAATTATCGGTTTAATTTGTCTGATGATCAGGAAGCTAAATTTATTGAAATGATAGAACGGGTTCTAAATCATGAGCCACTGCAATATGTAATTGGAACTGCTAATTTTTATGGATACACGTTTCAAGTTAATCCCAGTGTTTTGATTCCAAGGCCTGAAACGGAAGAATTAGTGGAATGGATCTTAAATGATTACGATGATCATCCTATTAACGTATTGGATGTTGGAACTGGTAGTGGTGCCATTGCGGTTTCATTAAAAAAGCAACGCCCAAGTTGGAAAGTAACTGGTTCTGATATTTCACTTAATGCATTAAAAATTGCTCAAAAAAATGCAACGTCAAATCACACCGAAATTAATTTTGTTCAGAGTGACCTATTTGGCGCTTTTAGTGAACAAAAATTTGACCTGATTGTCTCTAATCCACCATATGTGGGTCAAAATGAGATTAAGTATATGGATGAAAGTGTCTTAAAATATGAACCACGTCAGGCTTTATTTGCTGATAATAATGGACTTTCAATCTATCAGAGAATTTCGCGTGATGTTGATGCTCATTTAGAGGGAGATGGCTCTCTTTATTTAGAAATTGGCTTTAGACAGGGAGATCCGGTTCAAAAGATTTTGATGAATGATAATAAAAGACGGTCGGTTCGTCTCCGAAAGGACATGGCAATGCGTGATCGAATGATTAAAATGAAATAAAGGAGAATTTTTAAAATGGATACAAAGATATTTACGCCGGATCAGATTGATGCGGCCGCAGAAGAACTTAAGAAGGGGAACCTCGTTTCTTTTCCCACCGAAACAGTTTACGGACTAGGGGCCGATGCTACTAATGTCTCAGCGGTTAAAAAGGTTTATAAAGCTAAGGGACGTCCAAGTGATAACCCATTAATCGTTCACGTTGCTGATGTTGAGACGGTTGAGAAGTATGCTCAACCGTTAGACGAAGAAGTAAAAAGATTAATGAAAACGTTTTGGCCAGGTCCATTGACAATCATCTTAAAGTTAAAAAGGGGTGCACTTGCTAAAGAAGTTACTGGTGGACTTGATACCGCTGCTTTTCGAAATCCTGATAAACAGTCAACTCTAAATTTGATTAAGGCCGCTGGTGTTCCATTAGTAGGTCCATCAGCAAATACGTCTGGCAAACCCAGTCCTACCCTTGCAAAGCACGTTTATCATGATTTAAATGGTAAAATTGCGGGGATTTTAGACGACGGTGCTACTGACTTTGGGGTTGAATCGACAGTTATTGATATGTCAACAGGGAAGCCAGCAATCTTGCGTCCTGGTGCAGTTACCGTTGACCAGATTGAAAAAGTCGTAGGCCCAGTTGACGATGCCGTTCATCATGTTAGTGCGGATCAGGTTCCAAAGGCTCCTGGAATGAAGTACCGTCATTATGCCCCAGATGCTCAGGTTCAAATTGTTGACCATAAAGATGACTGGAAGCGAGCGGCTGATTGGATTAAAAAACAAGATGGGACTGTGGGAGTTATGGCAACTGACGATGTAATTGATGCAGTTGACTGGCCAAACAATGCAGAAATTTACAGTCTTGGAAGTGATATTAATACGGCCAGTCATTTACTATTTGCCGGACTTCGTCAATTTGATTTAGAAGATGGCGTTGACAATATTTTGACACAGGGATTTACCCCAATTGAATTAGGGGAGGCTTACATGAACCGCTTAAACAAATCCGCAGGACAAAAGCACTTTGAATAGTATACTTAATTCAAATAGTGAAATGAGGTAGATATCATGTCAGACAAAGAGTATGAAAAGATGGATCCTGAACTTTGGGATGCCATTCACGGTGAAAAAAAGCGTCAAGAGGACACAATTGAGTTGATTGCATCCGAGAACATTGCCTCAAAGGGTGTCCGAGCCGCCCAGGGCTCCGTTTTAACCAATAAATATGCGGAAGGCTATCCTGGTCATCGTTATTACGGTGGCTGTGAGTATGTTGATAAAGTGGAGACGCTGGCCATTGAACGAGCAAAAAAGTTATTTGGTGCTGAGTATGTAAACGTGCAACCTCATTCCGGCTCTCAAGCTAATCAGGCTTCATATGCCGCTTTCTTAAAGCCGGGAGATAAGATCCTTGGAATGGACCTAAATGCCGGTGGACACTTGTCACATGGTGCTAAGGTCAACTTTTCTGGTAAGATTTATCAGTCGTTCACTTATGGCGTTAATCCAGAGACTGAGCAACTTGATTACGATCATATTCAAACAATTGCAGAGGAAGTAAAACCGCAAATTATCGTAGCTGGTGCATCTGCCTATAGTCGAATCATTGATTGGCAGAAATTTAGAGAGATTGCTGATAGTGTGGGAGCCTACTTAATGGTAGATATGGCTCACATTGCTGGTCTGGTTGCAACCGGATTACATCCTAGTCCAGTAGGAATTGCCGATGTAGTGACAACTACGACTCATAAAACCTTGCGTGGTCCTCGTGGTGGAATGATTTTAAGCCAAGATAAGTACGCCAAAAAGATTAAATCAGCTGTTTTTCCTGGGACCCAAGGTGGTCCTTTAGAACAAGTAATTGCTGCTAAGGCGGTTGCCTTTCATGAAGATTTACAACCCGATTTTGTTACTTATTCCAAGCAAATTCTTAAAAATGCGAATGCCATGGCTGACGAGTTCAATAATTCCGAACATTTACGAGTAGTTTCTGGTGGAACTGATAATCATTTAATGACCGTTGATCTGACTGATACCGGTTTAAATGGTAAACAAGTTCAAGATATGTTGGATTCATTAATGATTACCACTAACAAGGAAGCAATTCCAAATGAAAAGTTGAAACCAACTTTAACTAGTGGACTACGAATTGGGACTCCCGCGATCACTTCAAGAGGGTTTGATGAGAATGATTCAAAGAAAGTTGCTGATTTAATTATTAAAGCCATTGACAATTACGATCAACCCGATGTTTTGGCTCAAATCAAGAGTGACGTATCCAAATTGTGTAAAGAAAACCCAATTACACGATAAGGAGCTAGAAATTTTTTGGTATTCCTTGTGTTATAATAGGCATAAATATAATACGAAGAGGAGAGTGCGTTATGGGCGAGTTTCACGTAATGGATCATCCGTTGATCCAACATAAATTAAGCATTATTAGAGATAAGAATTGTGGGACACGTGAGTTTAGAGAAGTCGTTAATGAAATTGCTAGTTTGATGGTTTTTGAAGTTGCTCGTGATATGCCACTTAAAGACGTTGAAGTTGAGACACCTGAAGGAACTGCGCACGCTAAGAAATTAGCTGGTAAAAAAGTTGCTGTTGTTCCGATTCTGAGGGCTGGAATTGGAATGGTAGATGGGGTACTTGATCTAATTCCTACAGCCAAAGTTGGTCATATCGGGATGTATCGTGATGAAAAAACCTTTCAGCCTCACGAATACTTTTTAAAGTTGCCAAGTGATATTGGTGAGAGGCAGATCTTCGTTGTTGATCCAATGCTTGCTACTGGTGGATCTGCAATCATGGCGCTCGATGCATTAAAGAAGCACGGCGCTAATCCCAAAAACATTAAGTTTGTTTGTCTAGTTGCTGCTCCTGAAGGAGTTAAAGCGGTTCAAAAAGCTGAACCAGAAGTTGACATTTATGCCGCTGCACTTGACGATCATCTTGATCATGGTTACATCGTTCCTGGGTTAGGAGATGCTGGTGACCGTTTGTTTGGAACAAAATAAAAATAATAATTTTAAGTGAGAGTTAGTAAACTCCCACTTTTTTGTTAGATTGCTTTACGTAAGGGCCGGGTTTAAGTTTTGTCAATTTCGATTGTGAAGTAATTGTTATAAAGACTATAAAATTAGAATTTTTGGTGCTTTATAGCTTTGAAATTTGCCTGAAATGGTGGTATTATTTCATCAGATTTGAATAAGTGAGCTTTTGACTTGTTTGAATATAGAATCGCAATTATTCAACTACTTTTTATGGCACGTTTTTTATTGCGAGTGATAATAGTTGCGAAAAGAGGTGATATCTGTGGAGCCAACTCGTACTTTTCAATTTTTAGGTCTTACTTTCAACGTCAGCAATATGATTTCTGGTGTGATTGTGGCTGTTGTTTTGTTCGCTTTTATATTCGTCTGCTCGAGAAACCTGCAGTTGAAACCAAAGGGGAAACAGAATTTATTGGAGTACATGATTGATTTTACAAATGGAATTATAAAGTCAACGATTGGTAATGATGCGCCTAAGAATTATGGACTATGGGCATTTACGCTATTCTATTTCATCTTAATAGCTAACTTACTTGGTTTGTTCTTGCATATTCAGGTAGGTAATATTGTCTACGTCAAGAGTCCTACGGCCGATCCAATCGTCGCTTTGACGTTCTCATTAATGTCTCTGACATTTGCTATGTATTGTGGTGTTGAGAAACTAGGTTATAAGGGACACTTTAAGGGATTCTTACAGCCTGTCTTCTTGTTCCTACCGATCAACCTGCTTGAGGAGCTTACGAACTTCTTAACACTTGGAATTCGTGTTTATGGGAATATCTTTGCTGGTGAATTGTTGGCCGGGATAATTGCTAATTTAGCATTTTCAAATGGATTGTGGCTGATTCCAGTCGCTGCCCCACTTGAGTTAGCATGGCAAGGATTCTCAGTGTTTATTGGCTGTATTCAAGCCTATGTATTTGTAACATTATCATCTGTATATGTTTCTCAAAAATTATCAATTGAGGAATAAGAAAATAGGAGGATTATATTATGGGAGCTATTGCTGCTGGAATCGCAATGTGTGGTGCCGCTATTGGTGCCGGAATTGGTGACGGTTTAATTATTTCCAAGATGCTTGAAGGTATGGCACGCCAACCAGAATTATCAGGAACACTTAGAACTAATATGTTCATTGGTGTTGCCTTAGTTGAAGTTATGCCCATCTTGGCCTTTGTTGTTGCCTTCTTGGTTATGAACAAATAGAGAAAACATTTTCTTAGTTTAGAAAAAGGAGGTGTCAATAGATGTATACACATTTAGTTATTGCGGCTGGATTCAATGTTGGTGATATGCTGTTTTATGCCATCTTGTTCTTACTCTTGATGTGGATTGTTAAGATTTTCGCATGGAAACCCGTCACAAAGATAATGCAAGATCGTGCAACTAAAATTGCCAACGATATTGATTCTGCTGAACAATCACGTAACGATGCTGCTAAGTTAGCCAAAGAACGTGCCGATGCATTACAAAACTCGCATGACGAAGCAACTAAAATCGTTAGTGATGCTGAACAAGCTGGTCAAAAACGTCGCGACACAATTATTTCCGATGCTCAAGATGATGCTAAAACCTTAAAGGATAAAGCTCATAAAGATATCGAACAAGAACGTGAAGACGCTTTAGCAAGTACTAAAGATGATGTGGCAGATTTATCTATTGAGATTGCTTCCAAAATCATTAAAAAGAACTTAAATGCTGATGATCAAAAAGCATTAATCGATTCTTATATTGAAGGGCTAGGTAATACAAATGAGTCTAGATAAGGTTACACTTGCCAAAAGATATTCTAATGCGCTCTTTCAAGTACTAGAAGAACATGATGAGTTAGAAACTGGGAACGCTGATTTAATGGCGATTAAAGACATTTTTCAAAGTGACCTTGGTTTATCTATCGCATTAGCAGGACCAGTACTTGATCTTAAGCAAAAAGATTCGATCATTAATTCTTTGATTGATGGCGCAACTTCTCAGTACGTCAAGAATTTTGTAGAGATGGTCTATGACTATGGACGTATTAATGATATGGTCGCGATTATTGATGAATTTGGCAAATTATATGATAAGAAGCAAGGAATCGTGCGTGCTAGCGTAGTTACAGCAGTTCCAATGAATGACGAAGAGAAAGACAAGTTAACCAAGACATTTGCCAAAAGGGTTGGTGCTAAAACAGTTGACTTATCTGCGAAAGTAGACAGTAGTATTATTGGCGGTGCGATTTTATCGTCAGATAACGTTGTTTACGACGGAAGTGTTCGTACTAAAATTAAAGAAGTACGGAATTTGCTCTCTTAGTCGATAAGATATCTATATTGAAGAGGTGAAACTTTTATGAGCATTAAGGCTGAAGAAATTAGTGCCCTAATTAAAAAACAATTAGATGGCTACAAAGACGAACTTAACGTCGACGAGACTGGTGTCGTTACCTATGTTGGTGACGGTGTTGCTCGTGCATATGGTCTAGATAATGCTTTATCCGGTGAATTACTGGAGTTCCAAAATGGTGTTTATGGAATGGTGCAAAACCTCGAAAGCAACGAAGTTGGTATCGTTGTTTTAGGTGACTTTACAGGTATTCGTGAAGGTGACAGTGTTAAAAGAACCGGAAGAATCATGGAAGTTCCTGTTGGAGATAATATGGTTGGACGAGTTGTGAACTCATTAGGCCAACCAATTGATGGTAAAGGTGAGATCAAGACCGATCAAACTGCTCCAATTGAGAAAAAAGCACCTGGAATCATGCAACGTCAAAGTGTTAAACAACCACTACAAACTGGTATCAAATCAATTGATGCTTTGGTTCCGATTGGTAGAGGTCAACGTGAGTTGATCATTGGTGATCGAAAGACTGGTAAGACTTCAATTGCAATTGATACAATCTTGAACCAAAAAGATCAAGATATGATTTGTATCTACGTTTCAATTGGACAAAAAGATTCAACTGTTAGACAACAAGTAAACACCCTCCAAAAGTACGGTGCGATGGATTACACAATCGTCATGTCAGCTGGTCCATCTGAGCCTGCTCCCTTGCTTTACATTGCACCATATGCTGGTGCAACCATGGGTGAGTATTTCATGGATAAGGGTAAAGATGTTTTGATTGTTTTCGATGACTTAACGAAACAAGCTAATGCTTATCGTGAACTTTCCTTAATTTTGAGACGTCCACCTGGCCGTGAAGCTTATCCTGGTGATATTTTCTACACCCACTCACGTTTACTTGAACGTGCTGCTAAGTTGAGTGACAAGATGGGTGGCGGTTCGATGACCGCTCTTCCAATTGTTGAGACGCAAGCAGGGGATGTCTCCGCTTATATTCCAACCAACGTAATTTCGATTACTGATGGTCAGATCTTCTTAAACTCTGACATGTTCTATTCTGGAGACCGTCCAGCCGTTGATGCTGGTACTTCAGTTTCTCGTGTTGGTGGAGATGCCCAAATTAAGGCAATGAAAAAGGTTGCTGGTACATTACGTTTGGATCTTGCTTCATATCATGAACTTGAATCGTTTGCTCAATTCGGTTCTGATCTTGATGAAGCTACTAAAGCTAAGCTGGATCGTGGATCTAGAACGGTGGAAGTCTTAAAGCAACCACTTCATTCGCCACTACCAGTTGAAAAACAAGTTTTGATCTTGTATTGCTTAACTCATGGCTACCTAGATAAAATTGCCGTTGATGATGTTTTAAGATTCCAGGATGAGATCTTCAAATTCTTTGATACAAATTATCCTGACCTACTTGAAAGCATTAAGAAAACTGGTGATCTTCCAGATGAAAAGAAGCTAAACAGTGCAATCCAAGAATTTGCAAGCACCTTTAAGCCTTCAGCTAAAGGTGACAGTATAGTTAATAGTAATTAACTTGAAGGGAGGATAACAACTAATGGCTGAATCGATGAATGATGTAAAGCACAGAATCGCATCGACCAAGAGTACACGTCAGATTACCGAGGCGATGCAGATGGTTTCAACGGTTAAGTTGAACAGAATTCAGGCACATACAGAGAACTATAATCAGTATGTATCTAAGGTTAAGTCTGTAATCGCTCATCTGGCTCAGTCCGATTTGTTAGAGGATAATAAACCTTCAAGTCAAGATTCAAAAAATGCTAAGAAAAAGACCGCCTATATTGTAATTTCATCTGATCGTGGAATGGTTGGAAGCTACAATAGTAATGTAATCAGAGGTGCCAATGAGTTTATTGAAAAGCACACTCCAAATACTGATGATTATATGATTTTAGCAATTGGTGGTAATGGTGCAGACTTCTATAAGAAGCGTGGAGCAAACGTTGCATACGAAAATCGCACCGTTTCAGATGTTCCTACTTATACCGAAGCTCAAGGGATCGTTAAGACCATTACCTCCATGTACAATGATGGAATTTATACTGATTTGTACATTTGTTATAATCACTTCGTTAACCGAATTTCCTCTGATTTTAGGGCTGAAAAGCTTCTTCCCATGGATAAAGAGTCAATTCAATCATCTATGGATGATAAGAATAGTGGTCAAGCTGGATCTGATGTCAAAGTTAAAAACTTGATTGAAGATTATGATATTGAGCCATCTGCTAAGGCTGTGCTTGGTGTTGTAATTCCTCAATATGCTGAAAGTTTAATGTATGGAGCGATCTTGGATGCCAAGACAGCTGAACATGCTTCCAGTTCAACCGCAATGAAATCAGCCACTGATAATGCCGATGATTTGATTTCATCACTTGAACTCAAGTATAACCGGGCACGACAGGCAGCTATCACTACTGAAATTACAGAAATTACTGGTGGTCAAGAAGCATTGAACCATTAATAGATGGGAGGAATTAAAGCATAATGAATACTACTGGTAAAGTACAACAAGTTATCGGGCCAGTTGTTGATGTTAAATTTCCCCTAGACGGTGATTTACCAGAAATTAATACTGCTTTGAACGTTAAAAAGGGTGACAACAAGCAATTAGTTGTTGAAGTTGCTCTTGAGTTAGGTGACGGAGTGGTACGTACCATCGCTATGGACGGAACCGATGGTTTACGTCGTGGGATGGATGTTGAAAATACTGGTGCTCCAATTGAAGTGCCAGTAGGTAATGATACTCTAGGTCGAGTATTTAATGTTTTAGGTCAGCCAATTGATGGTGGACCAGAATTTGGTCCTGATCAAACGAGATGGGCCATTCACAGACAACCACCTAAGTACGATGAGTTAAACCCATCGACTGAAGTTCTTGAAACTGGAATTAAAGTTATTGATTTATTAGCTCCATATATTCGTGGAGGTAAAGTTGGATTATTCGGTGGTGCCGGTGTTGGTAAGACCGTTTTGATTCAAGAATTAATTCATAACATTGCTCAGGGTCATAACGGTATTTCCGTTTTCACTGGTGTTGGTGAAAGAACCCGTGAAGGTAATGATATGTACTTTGAAATGAAAGGATCGGGTGTGTTAAAGCATACTGCCATGGTGTATGGTCAGATGAATGAGCCACCTGGTGCTCGTATGCGTGTGGCATTGACGGGTCTTACACTTGCTGAGTACTTTAGAGATGCTGAAGGTGATGATGTTCTTTTATTCATTGATAACATCTTTAGATTTACCCAAGCTGGTACGGAAGTTTCAGCTCTGTTAGGACGTATTCCATCAGCCGTAGGTTATCAGCCTACTCTAGCTACTGAAATGGGACAACTTCAAGAACGAATCACATCAACTAAAAAGGGTGCGATCACTTCAATTCAAGCTGTTTACGTTCCAGCTGATGATTATACCGATCCTGCTCCTGCAACAACGTTTGCCCATTTGGATGCTACCACTAACCTTGAGCGTTCATTAACGCAACAAGGTATTTATCCTGCCGTTGATCCATTGGCATCAACATCATCTGCCCTTTCTCCAGAAATCGTTGGACAAGAACACTTTGACGTTGCAAGTCAAGTTCAACACGTTCTTCAGCGATATCGTGAATTACAAGATATCATTTCAATTCTAGGAATGGATGAATTATCCGACGAAGAAAAGACGATTGTTGGTCGTGCTCGTCGTATTCAATTCTTCTTATCACAAAGTTTCACCGTTGCCGAACAGTTTACGGGTCTTCCAGGTAAGTATGTATCCGTTAAGGATACTATCGCCGGCTTCAAGGGAATTCTTGAAGGTAAGTACGATGATATTCCTGAAGACTGTTTCAGAAACTGTGGTGGAATTGATGATGTCGTTGCAAACTACAACAAACTGAAAGAACAAAAAGCAAGTCAAAGCAAATAGGAGGCTGATCTAATTGGCTGATAATAAATCGTCAGTATTAACCGTTAGTATCGTTACTCCTGATGGCGAGGTTTATTCCAATGATCAAGTCACCATGGCTATCATTGAAACCATGATGGGTGACCTTGGAATTTTAGCTAACCATGTTCCAGTGATTGCTTCTTTAAAAATTGGTGAAACGAGGTTTAAGTTTAACGGAAATGACATGGATACCGTTGCGGTCAATGGTGGATTTGCCGAATTTTCCAATAATACTTTAACCATCGTTGCTGATAGTGCTGAACGTAAAGGTGACATTGATGTATCGAGAGCTACTCATGCCCGAGAGCGTGCAGAACAGAAGATTAAAGATGCTCAATCTAAGAACGATACGGATGCATTGAAACGTGCACAAGTTGCTTTACAAAGAGCTGTTAATAGAATTAATGTTGCACAACATTAATTAAAAAAGAGGAACTTTTTAGTTCCTCTTTTTTGTTACAATTTTTTACATGGACCTCCGATTTACGACAATTGAATGATTTTATGATAGTATATAGTAAGAATGAATATTAGGAGTATCGCGTAATGAATCCATTTGGAGTTGAATCTTTAATAACAATAATTAGCCAGCTATTCTTTATTGCATTAGCTTTTTGGTCTATACAAGGAATTCACTTTGAACGGTTTTTACCAATTCAAGAACGACAAGGGAAGGTCTTGATTGTCCTCCTTTCGATCGTAATTGGTTTTATATGCAGTTCGTTCTTTATGTCATTCATTGATAACTTAAAAAATTTAACAGTACTATTTAAATAATACGTAATAGGAGAGAGTACCATGGAAAAAATTGTTGTGCATGGCGGAAACAAACTTAATGGTCGAGTTCACATTGAGGGTGCAAAAAATGCCGTTTTACCGATTCTAGCTGCTACTATTCTTGCAAGTGATGGCGAGACTGTTTTAACCAACTGTCCCATGTTGTCCGATGTGTTTACTATGAATGAAGTTTTAAAACATTTGGGTATTCAAGTTGATTTTGATAAAAGTAAGAATAAAATTACAGTGGATGCTTCTGGAAAAATTTCACCAGAAGCTCCGTACGAATATGTTTCAAAAATGAGAGCCTCAATTGTTGTGATGGGTCCACTTTTAGCTCGCTTAGGTCAAGCAAAAGTTGCTTTACCAGGAGGATGTGCAATTGGAAGTCGTCCCATTGACTTACATTTGCGTGGCTTTGAAGCCTTAGGTGCTCACATTGAACAACATGATGGTTACGTAGAAGCATCTGCTCCTAACGGACTTACTGGAACCGATATTTATTTCGATTTTCCAAGTGTTGGTGCTACTCAAAATGTAATGATGGCCGCTACCCTTGCAAAGGGAACTACCAAGATTCAAAACGTTGCCCGTGAACCTGAGATTGTTGACTTACAAAAAGTATTGAACAAAATGGGAGCAAAAGTTTCTGGAGCAGGCACTGATACGATTACAATTACCGGAGTACCAAGTGTTCATGGTGCTAGTCATGAAGTGGTTCAAGATCGAATTGAAGCTGGGACTTTTATGGTTGCCGCAGCGCTTACTGAAGGAAATCTTTTAATTGAAAACGGGATTACCGAACATAACTTACCATTAATTTCCAAAATGAAACAGATGGGGGTTAAAGTTGAACAAGAACGCGATGGTGTTCGTGTCATTGGACCCGCAAAATTAAAACCAGTTAACGTTAAGACTGCCCCATATCCAGGCTTTCCTACTGACATGCAGCCTCAAATGACAGTATTGCAGTTAAGGGCCGATGGTGTCAGCAAGCTAACGGAAACTGTTTTTGAAAATCGGTTTATGCACATGGAAGAATTACGCAGAATGGGTGCTAAGTTCGACATTAATGGCGAAACAGTCACCATGTATGGACCAACCCATTTTGAGGGCGCTAAAGTTGCTGCGACTGATCTTAGAGCCGCAGCTGCCTTGATTTTAGCTGGTCTAGTTGCTGATGGTTATACGGAAGTTACTAATCTGAAGTATCTTGATCGTGGCTACTACGAATTTCACAAGAAACTGCAAAAACTTGGCGCAGAAGTTGAGCGAATCCCAATTAAAGAAAGCGACGCAATTGCTAATGACTAACTTGATCGTTAGAAAAATTTAGATAATTTCGTATGTGATAATTCTCTTTTGCTATTCTGGATATGCTATAATTTAGTTAAACGATGTTACGGAAGGAAGTATTTTTATGGCACAAGATATTGGGATTGACTTAGGAACTGCTAACGTTCTTATATACGTTACGGGGAAGGGTATTGTTCTTAATGAACCATCTGTAGTTGCCGTTGATACTAAAACAAATAAGGTATTGGCGGTCGGTTCTGAAGCTTACCAAATGGTAGGTAGAACTCCTGGAAACATTAAAGCCATTAGACCTTTAAAAGACGGAGTTATTTCTGATTTTGATATTACTCAAGAAATGCTTTCGTATTTTATCAGTAAATTAAGCGTTAAGGGCGTTGTTTCTAAACCACAGACGATGATCTGTGCTCCTACAAACATCACTAACATTGAACGAAAAGCAATTATCCAAGCAGCGGAACGCGCAGCTGGTGGCGAAGTTTTCATTGAAGAAGAGCCTAAAGTAGCTGCCGTAGGTGCTGGTATGGATATCTACCAGCCTCATGGTAGCATGGTAATCGATATGGGTGGTGGAACCTCAGACATTGCGGTTCTTTCACTTGGTGATATCGTAGCCAGTAAATCACTTAAAATTGCTGGAGATGTGATGAACGTTGATATCGTTAACTTCTTGAAACAAGAACATAACCTTATTATCGGTGAACACACCGCTGAACGAATTAAAATGCAGATTGGAACGGCAGACGTTTCCACTCAAGATGTTAAAGAGATGGAGGTTAGAGGTCGTGACTCGGTTAGTGGGATGCCTAAATCGGTAACCATTACTAGTCAAGAAGTTGCGAGAGCTATTAGTGGTTCAATTAACTCCATTGTGTCAGGTGCAAAGGCAGTCTTAGAGACAATTCCACCAGAAATTTCAGCTGATATTATTGATCGAGGAGTAATGTTAACCGGTGGTGGTGCACTTCTTAAAGACATTGATACTGTAATTTCAAATGCATTAACGGTTCCGGTTTATATTTCTGAAGATCCTTTAGATAACGTTGCAAAGGGTGCTGGTGAAATGCTTGAGCACATGAGTAGCAATAAAAAGAGTCGTGGATTTTTCAGTAGAAAATAATTGAGAGAAAAAATTGAAACGAGTATTTATATCTTTAATTAAGTTTTACCAGCGCTTTATTTCACCATTGTTTCCGCCTAGTTGTCGGTACTCACCAACCTGTTCGCATTATACGCTCGAAGCGATCAATCGCTTTGGAGCATTGAAAGGGACACTGATGGGGTTTACACGAATTTTGAGGTGTAATCCACTGGTTAAGGGTGGATACGATCCAGTTCCCAAGAAGTTTTCATTGGGAAGAAATAAAAAAGCTGAGGAAGATTATCGTCGCTCGATGAAGCTAAAATAGTTGATTTTATCAACTATTTTTTATTCTAGGAGGTTTTTAAGCGTGAATCGAAAGGAAAAACGAATCGGTATTAATATTATTGATGATCCAGAAGAAAACGCGTTGAAATTGGTGCAAATTGGCGGTCATACCGTGGGCACCATTGAAGAAAAGAACGGGAAGTCAATTTGTGTGGTTGGTGACAAAACTTTCCATGAAAACAGCGAAGAAGATGCTGTTGCTGAGGTAATAAGAGAGTATAATTTGCACCAAAGATAAGTATGATTTATGAAAAAAAGGAGTTCTAATCGTGTTTAATAGGTCGGAAAGTACAGACGAGAATCGAATCGATTGGGGAATCATTTTTTGTGTACTGATGCTTGCTTTGGTGGGCATAGGGTCGATCTTTGTAGCTGCCAGTCATGATACAAGTCAAACAAGTGTCGTAAAGGCGGTTGTTTCGCAATTAGTGTGGTACGCAATTGGTGCAATTGCCATCGTTGTGATTATGCAATTTGATTCCGAACAGTTATGGAAATTAGCACCTTATGCGTATTGGTTTGGGATCTTTCTTTTAGTTGCTGTTTTGTTCTTGTATAGTCGTTCCTATGCGGCACAAACTGGTGCTAAAAGTTGGTTTCAGTTAGGGCCACTGACATTTCAACCATCTGAAATCATGAAACCTGCGTATATTTTGATGTTGGCTAAAGTCATTGCTTCTCACAATAATGAACATCCAATTCATGAAACTCGAAGTGATTGGGCGTTACTTGGTAAAATGATTCTATGGACGATTCCAATTGTGATTTTACTAAAGTTGCAAAATGACTTTGGAACTACCATTGTGTTCATTGCCATCCTGGCCGGGATGATGATTGTATCCGGGGTTACGTGGAAAATACTGGCGCCAATCTTTGGTGTTACAGGTGGTCTTGGTGCCATTGCACTGACACTTGCCATTACTAAAGAGGGTCGGATGTTACTTGGTCATTTTGGCTTTAAGTCTTATCAATTCGCTCGAATTGATACTTGGTTGCATCCTGAGTCAGATACGAGTAACCAAGGATTTCAACTATGGCAAAGTATGAAAGCAGTTGGATCAGGAGGTCTTACTGGAACGGGATTCAATGTTTCCAAAGTTTACGTTCCTGTTCGTGAGTCTGATATGATCTTTTCCGTGATGGGAGAGAACTTTGGATTCATTGGTGGGGTATTATTGATTCTTCTTTATTTCTTATTGATTTATGAAATGATCAAGGTTACTTTTGAAACTAAGAATGTTTTCTATGCCTATATTTCTAGTGGAGTTATTATGATGATTTTATTCCATGTTTTTGAAAACATTGGAATGAGCATTGGGTTGCTGCCAATGACTGGAATTCCGCTCCCATTTGTGAGCCAGGGAGGTTCTGCCTTAATTGGTAACATGATAGGGATTGGGTTGATAATGTCAATGCAATACCATAACAAGAGTTCAATGTTTAGTACAGATAAGAATTTCTCATAAAGCATGTTCATTCATGCTTTTTTATTTGGGATTATTTACCGGTTAATTTTTGTGTTATAATTAAGGTTCTATTATGAACGACAGAGGTGCGAATATGACTAAAAATAAGAAGCACGTCGCGTTATTATTTGGTGGTAATTCATCAGAACACGACGTCTCAAAAAGATCCGCGCATAATATTTATGATGCGATGGACAAGGATAAGTATGAAGTCAGCTTATTCCTAATTACTAAGGATGGAATCGTCTTGAGCGATGATGCTTCACATCGTGTATTTGATGGTGAAGATGAAACGGATGTGGAAAAAGATGAGATTTTAAATCTCGACATGAATAATCCGCTAGCTCCCATTATTAATTTCGATAGCGCTAAAGATATTGACGTTTTCTTTCCCATTATTCACGGAAACTTAGGGGAAGATGGAACCATTCAGGGGCTATTACGTCTAATGAATAAGCCCTACGTTGGAAGTGGAATCTTAGCTTCTGCAATGTCTTATGATAAGGATATTACTAAGAAAATCCTAGATGAAGCAGGCATTAACAATACCAAATACGTCTTATTGACTCCAGATAATCGTAAAGATTGGAATTATGCTAAATTATCTAAAAAGCTTGGTTCATTAATGTTTATCAAACCAGCCAATCAAGGTTCTTCCATCGGTATTCATCAGGTGCATAATCAAGAGGAATTGGATAGCGGACTAGAAGATGCTTTTCGTTATGACAACAAAATTTTGATTGAGGAAGCAATTGAGGGACCAGAAGAAGTCGAAATTTCTATTTTAGGAAATGAAAATCCCAAGGCATCAAAACTAGGGGCAATTAAAGTTCCAGCAGATGACAAATTCTATACCTATGACAACAAGTTCGTGGATGCCAGTCAGGTCCAATTTACCATTCCAGTTGAATTGCCAGATGGTGTCGATGATCAAATCACGAACATGGCATTAGACGCTTATAAGGCCCTTGGATTAAAGGGAATGGCACGAATTGATTTTCTTGTTTCAAAGGATTTTAAGCCGTATTTGAGTGAAGTTAACACATTACCGGGCTTTACCAATATTTCTTTGTATCCGCAACTTTGGGAAGCTTCTGGAATTAGTTATACCGAATTAATCGATAAATTGATTGAACTAGCTTATGCTGAATTTGACCGTCAATCTAAAATTTTGCATGACTTTAAGCCGCTTCAAAAGGGCGATCAGAAAAAAGTATATAAGGATAAATAATAAAAAAAGATTATGACATAGTCATAATCTTTTTTTATTTGAAGATTGTTCTTCGTATATACTTATAAGAGGTGATAATAATGGAAAGATGTAACTGGGCAACTAGGAGTCCACGATTAATGAATTACCATGATACGGTGTGGGGTGTTCCAGATTATGACGAAAAAGCATTATTTAGAGAACTGTCACTAGAAATAATGCAGGCAGGACTTCAGTGGAATTTAATTTTGAAGAAGTTAGACGGACTGGATAGCATTTATCATAATTTTGATTTTAACTATTTGTCTACTCACGCAGAAACCATCAAAGACACTGCAATGAGTGACAAACGTGGAATTAGAAATCGATCGAAACTTGATGCCATTTTAACCAATGCCAAGATTGTTTTTGAGTTAGAGGGAAAGGGGATTCATTTTTTTGACCAATTATGGCAGCAGGTGAATTATACTCCCGTTGACCATTTAATTATTGATGATCAAATCGATATTTCGGAAATGAGACCAATGATTAAAAAATTTAATCCGGTTTTTCAAATGTATCATTTTAAAAGAGTTGGGCCCACAACACTCTATTCGTTTTTACAAGCTTCGGGGATTATTAATGATCATAACGTTAATTGTTTTAGACACGATGAAATTTTGAATCGTCAAGGGAGATGACGTGCAATTGGAAGTCATAATGCCCTCAAAAGCGCTATTGAAAAAGATTGGAGCGAGAATTAAAAAACGCCGAATTGATATTCATATGACGCAGTCGGAGCTTGCCAAAGGACTATGTACTCAGTCAACCATCAGTGCGCTTGAAAATGATGGGTGTTTTAATCAATGGGTGATTATTCCAGAAATTGTGTCCCGATTGGGATTGAACTTAGACGAAGTTTGTTCTGATGAAAAGTATTGCTATGCTAAAAAAATACTGAAGAAAGTTGAATGCATTCTACTTCATTATCATTTCAAGAAAGCTAATACGATTATTGAAACAATTAAAGTTGAGAATATTGATTCAAGAGAAATCAAAGGAAGATATTATTGTGAACGTGGTTTTGCGGAACTATTTTGTGGTTTTTCTTTAGATGAAGTAATCCTATGCTTTCATACTATGATTGACTCGTGTTCCGTCAAAACAAATTTTATTTGTACTGCATGGAGTTATTTGGGCATTGCAATCTCATATCGGAGATTGGGATGTCAAAAATTGGCTCGTAAGTATTTGGATGATGCTTTGGTGAGGATGGGGCAATTGCTACATCGAAGAGAAATGAATACAATTGATCGATATGTTGTCATTAAGTTAGGACTTGCCATTGTCACTTTCGCATTTGTAGCTAACGATAATCAACTAGTGATTTCTGAATCCAATGTTATGATATCTTACCTAAAACGCAAGTATTCCTTCTATTGTTTGAAATCATTTTATAATTTGAAATATTTGAGTTATAAACGAGAAAAACTGTTTGAAAAGGCAGAAAGCACCCAAATTAAAATCAATCTTTTGAAAGGAGTAAGAGATAGCGGGCGGATTGATAAATTATTAAAAATTGCCAAAACAAAAAATCATTCGAAATAATCATCGAATGATTTTTTGTTTTACTTAGAAACTTTTTGTTTTCCTTTTTTAGGATCAACTTTTTGATTATTTAGATTTGTTCTTACAACTAATACATCACAGACCGCCATCCTAGTGACATATTCAGTTACTGAACCAATTAGTAACCGTTCAACACCATTTAACCCGGTTGCACCGATCATGATTAAATCAATATCGAGTTTGTCTGGAATTTCCTTTGAGATGATTGTTTTCGGTGCGCCATATTCGATTGAATAATCGACTTTGTTAACGCCATCATCCTTAGCCTCTCTGGCGTACTGTTCGAGTGTTTTTTTAGCGTTTTGAGTTACTTCTTCAACTACTGATGTATCAAAACTAGAGATATTTTGAAATGCTCGTGTGTCTACAACGTGGACAATGTGTAAATGAGCATCATTACGTTTGGCAACGGCAACGGCCTTTTTAAAAGCCAACTCGGATTCGTATGAACCATCAACGGGAACTAAAATATTATTGTATTCTTGTAGCATAAAAACCACCTCGATGTTTTATTTAACTTAATTCTAGTATTTTTTAATTGAAAAGTCAGATATAAAGGCTATTTATCCATGTATTGAATGATGAATAGTTCTGGAATCACAGCACACAAACACCCCGCACATAAGACTAACAGAGTAAAAACAGTGTTATCGAAAAATATTGAAATAATTCCTAAAATTGCTACCACAATTAGAATGACACCACTAATGAGTAAGATGATGCTTAATGAGGTAAACTTTTCGGGATGAAACAGTAGGAAACTTTTATGAGCATGAGTCAAAAAATAAATTCCGTTAATAATTAAAATTACGGAGAAAAATAACATTAAAACTTTTATGAGCATCGACAATTATTCCTTTCCGACATGCCTTTCAGCCTCGTTGATTTTTTCATATTGATCAGCTAGAGCTCTTTCGTATTTACCGTTCAGCTTTGGTTGGTAGTACTTGGCATTCTTAATTTTGTCAGGAAGATACTGCTGTTTAACCCAATCATTGGGATAATTATGTGGGTATTTATAACCGACGTGTCCTAGTTTTTTGGCACCCTTGAAATGGGCATCTTTTAAGTGATCAGGAATGTCTCCGTAATTGCCAGTTTTTACGTCAGATAAAGCCTTATCAATCGCTGTAATTCCTGAATTTGATTTTGGTGAAAGACAAAGATCAATGATGGCATCAGATAGCGGAATCCGTCCTTCAGGGAGACCGAGTTTATCAGCAGCTTGCACTGCCGATACTGTTCTGGAAGCAGCAGCCGGATTAGCTAACCCAATGTCTTCATACGCAATTACCATTAATCTTCTTGTTAGGGAGTTTAAATCCCCTGATTCAATTAACCTCGAGGCATAGTGTAGGGCCGCGTTAACATCGGAGCCACGAATTGATTTTTGAAGTGCTGACATCACGTTGTAGTGAGCGTCGCCATTTTTATCTTGACTTAGTGCTTTCTTTTGTAAACAAGCTTCAATATCAGCCAGAGTAATGTGAATGACGCCATCTTGGTCAGGCTTAGTGGACTTGGCGGATAATTCTAGGGCGTTTAAAGCACTTCTCAAATCGCCATTGGTACTGTGAACTAAAAAGCTCATGGCGTTATGGTCAAGTTTGATCTTTAGATTACCTAAGCCATTTTGCTTGTCCGCTAGTGCTCGCTTAACGGCTTTGGTTATGTCATCACTGGTTAATGGATGAACTTGAAATATTTCTGTTCTAGAACGAATGGCCGGACTGATATTGATATAAGGATTTTCTGTCGTTGCCCCGATTAAGATAATTTGCCCACTTTCTAGTAGTGGTAACAAAAAATCCTGCTTGGTCTTATCTAACCGATGGATTTCATCTAGTAATAACACTACCGTTCCACTCATTTTAGCTTCTTCAGCTACCGCCTGGAGGTCCTTTTTGGTATCAGTTGCTGCATTTAACATCCGAAAAGCATATTTAGTCGAACCCGCAATTGCACTTGCAATGCTGGTTTTTCCGGTGCCAGGTGGCCCATATAAAATCATTGATGAAAGCATTTTAGCTTTTACCATGCGATCAATAATCTTGCCCTTGCCAACCAAATCCTGTTGGCCAACAATATCTTCAATTTTAGTGGGCCTCATTCTGTAGGCGAGGGGCTTTTGCATTTTATAGCTTCTTTCTACTTAAATAACCGTGAGAACCATGATTGATGTTTTTTAGGTTGATCGTCATCATGTTTGGCGTTAACCTTACTAGGATCAAAATCAATATGGTCTTTATTAATTGCGTCAGGTGCAACTAAGACCACAGCGTATTGATTAGGCATCGTACCATAAGCGCTGTTATTTTTTAAAGTGAACTTAGTGTTATTTTGGCTAGCCAACTTCATGTACGGTTGTTGCTGTTCTTCAGCTATATTGCCGTTAATGAAGAGTTGATAAGTGGGATGTTGTTTCATTTCTTTACTTAACTGATCGATTGCATCCTGGTTTTTATCTTCAGAAACCGTAATGGCGAAGTCGACCCGTTCTCGAAAAGTTCCCAAGTATTTTCGTTGCTCATCTGGGTTAATTTGAGGGGAGTTTCCACTCATTGCTTGATCAAGTCGATTTTGAACTGATCCTTTGTCATCTGTCATAATATTTGCTCCTTATTGAGTATTTACTACATTTTAACATTAAAGAAATTGGAGATACAAAAAGGCGGTCTCAATCGAGATCGCCTTTTCTTTAACAGACACAATATTTTAACGGTTGTAGTATTCAACAACTAATGAAGTATCGATGTCTGCATTTAATTCATCTGGTTGTGGATATCTAGTCAATGAACCCTCAAGCTTATCAGCATCAAATGATACATAAGCAGGGCGGCTCACAACTGATTCGACAGCTTCTTTGATGATGCCCATGTCCTTATCCTTTTCACGAACACCGATCACTTGACCGGGCTTTACTTCGTAAGAAGGGATATCAACCCGCTTGCCATCAACGGTAATATGACCGTGGTTAACTAATTGTCTAGCTTGTCGTCTAGTGGTAGCTAAGCCTAAACGGTAAACCATATTATCTAAACGGCTTTCAAGCATAATTTCAAAGTTATCACCATGCTTACCCTCACGGATTTTACCAGAGCGGTTAAACAATGAGTAAAATTGACGTTCAGTTAAACCATACATGTAACGTAATTTTTGCTTTTCACGTAATTGAACACCATATTCTGAAAGTTTTTGACGACGACCTTGGCCGTGAACACCTGGAGCATATGGACGACGTTGTAATTCCTTACCAGTACCTGATAAAGAAACTCCAAGACGACGAGAAATTCTCCAACTTGGACCTGTATATCTTGACATAAATGAATCCTCCAATAAAATATTTGGAGTAAAATAACGATGTACGCTTAGTATTCGTGCATATCCCTCTGAACTTTCGCCTCAGCAGCCAGTGGGTTACTAATTAAACTACAAGTAGCAAGGACATGTTGACGAGCTTACCGCATACTGCTGCATTATTTTACACAAGCCCAATTATATGAAATTAGCACCTAAAAGTCAATGCAACGTTGCAATTGATGATCTTAAAACTCAGAATGCTATCATAAATTTTTCTCATTTATGATATAATTACTTTAATAACGAGGAAAAGTTTATACATAATTAATTTGTTGAAGGACGGGTATTTAATGGTTAACGTCATTATTGGAATTTTAGTTGTAGTAGCTGTAATTTATTGTGCCGTGGTCATGTATCAGCACCATTTATTAAAAATTGCTGAAACAATTGAAAAACGCGTTAAGCGCCTAAATGATTTGAATCTGCAAGATGAGATTAATAAGGTGAAAGATATCGGCCTCACCGGTGATTCATTAAGTAGCGTTAATAGTGCTCAAGCTGATTTTGATAACGTTACTAATAACTTACTTCCTTCCGTCAAAAATAACGTTGAAGCGGTAAAAAGTGACGCAAAGGGAATTAACTTTGTTAAGACACGGGAAGTTTGCTCAGATGCGGAACAACAAATTAAAACCTCAGAAGATGATGTAAGGGTAATTCGTCAGTTTTTAGCTAAAATGAATCAGCTGAATTCTGAACATAAGAAGGCCATTACTGATTTAGAAGGTCGTTATAAAGAACTTCGAAAAGAATTGCTTACTAAGAATGCTTCCTTTGGGCCCGCAATTGATGCGCTTGAAAATCAGTTGTCGACGATTGAAGGGACCTTTGATGATTTTTCTAATCTATCAAAAAATGGTGATCACGAAAAGGCTGATAAAATTCTTGGTGATTTAAATAAGTCAACTAATCAGTTAGAAGCTGATGTGCAACAAATTCCTCATTTATATGCTACTAATAATGTAGAATTTAAAAATCAAATTGATGAGATTAGCTCAACTCATTCTAAAATGAATGCAAGTGGGTATGAATTTGCTGATGATGAATTTGACGTCTCTTTAGAGGAATTAAGAACAGCCGTTTCCGATAACCTTGAAAATATTGCTCACCTTGATTTAAAATTGGCCAAGGATTCTGATAGTGAGATTGAGACCAAGATTGATCGTCTTTACGATTTAATGGAAAAGCAATTAATTGCTAAGAAAAAAGTTGATAAAGGATTTAAGATCACCGGAGAATATATCCAACACGCCAAAAAACAAAATCAGGTTTTAATCGATGAATTAGATCGACTCAGTCATAATTACTCACTAGAACATGGTGAAATTGATAAGGCCAATGCTTTAGGAAAACAAATTGATGAGATTGAAGCTACCTATAAAAAAGATCGTGAGGCAATTGACAACAAGAAAGCCATTTATACTCACATCCTTGACAACGTTACTAGTAGCGATAGTCAATTAACGGAGATTGAAAAGAAACAACGGGCCATTAATGATTCGGTTGCTGACTTTAAAGATGAAGAGCAGAAGGCCCATCAGGTCTTAGATGATCTTGATTTGGAACTTCATGGGATTCAGCGTAAGATTGATGAGCTGAATTTACCGGGTATATCACAGGATTACATTGACTACTTTGGCATTGTGGCTGACGAGATTAAGGATCTTAATCGGACGATGGATAAGGTCAAGATTAGTATGGATGATGTTCAAAAACAGTTAAGCGTGATTAAATCAGATCGGGATACTCTTGAAGAGAAGACTGATGATTTGATTGATAGCTCATCGCTTGCTGAGCAAGTGATGCAATATGCCAATCGTTATCGAAATTCTGATCCAGAGATTAATAGAGCACTGGTAAAAGCTAAGCATCTGTTTGACGATGAATATAAGTATCCTGAAAGCTTAGAAACCATTGCCACTGCGATTGATAAAGCCAATCCTGGGTCCTACAAGCGAATTGAAAATACTTATTACAAAAATAAGCAAGATTCACAAAATCAAAAGTAAGCACGAACAAGCTGAATTAGAGTTGGAACAATTCAGCTTGTTTTTATTATGTTTCAATGCTGGTATAATAAATCTTGTTGTAATTTGGACGAATTAGAAAGAGAGGGTACCAAATGATTTACTTTGATAATAGTGCGACGACTAAAGTAGATAGTCAGGTTTTGGATACCTATAATCAGGTAAGTGAAAAGATCTGGGGAAATCCTTCCAGTCTTCATAACTTTGGTCAACAATCGTTTAATCTATTGAATCAATCAAGAAATCAAATTGCGAGAATTTTAGGAGTAGAACCTAACGAAATCTACTTTACTAGTGGAGGAACTGAAGGTGACAATTGGGTTATAAAGGGGACCGCCAAAGAGAAACATCAATTTGGTAAGCATATCATCACTTCTTCTGTTGAACATGCAGCGGTGAAAAATTCAATGCACGCTTTAGAAGATTTGGGATTTGACGTTACTTATTTACCCGTTGATAAAGAGGGACGAGTTTCAGCAAAAGATTTAGAATCCGCTATTAGACCGGATACTATCTTGGTGTCAATCATGGCGGTTAATAATGAGATGGGCGCTATTGAACCCATCAATGAAATTAGTGATGTCTTAAAACAATATCCCAAAATTCATTTTCATGTTGACGCCGTCCAGGCTGTTGGTAAAGGTCTACACGATTTGGTTTTCAATGATCGAGTTGATTTTGTCACATTTTCTGGGCATAAATTTCATGCTCCCAGAGGAATTGGTTTGATATATGGGAAAAACGGTCGTAAGATTGCTCCATTAATGGATGGTGGTGGCCAAGAACGAGGGCAACGGAGTGGGACTGAGAATCTGCCTGCGATAGTAGGGATGGCTAAAGCACTCAGAATCATTTCGGATCATGAATCTGAAAGCATTGCACGTGAACAAAAGATCAGAGAACGAATTTATGCTCATATTACTAAGTTCAACAAGGTTCATCCTTTCTCCGGTTTATCAGACCACTTTGCTCCGCACATTCTTTGCTTTGCAATTGAAGGAGTGAAAGGTGAAACGATCGTGCATGCCTTTGAAGAACATGGGATTTACATTTCTACTACGAGCGCTTGTTCATCCAAAAAAGAGGAAACGGCAGGAACTTTAGATGCTATGGGAGTAGACCCAAGCATCGCTCGCAGTGCCGTTCGAATCTCCTTAGGAGACAAAAATACTTTAGATGAAGCTGATAAGTTTAATCAAGTATTTGATGAATTGTACGAAGAATTCAAAAAGTTAAGTTAGATAATCATTAAAGAATAGTAAAGGAGTGAGGGTGTGAAGTATAGTGAGATTATGGTTCGTTACGGCGAACTGTCCACAAAGGGAAAAAATCGCAGGGTCTTTATTGGGCAGCTGGGACATAACATTAGGCAAGTTTTAAAACAGTTTGATGGAGTCACCGTTGACGCCCAACGGGATCGGTTACATGTCAGTTTGCATGGTCAAGATGCAGCTCCAGTGATGGCAGCCTTAAAAAAAGTCTTTGGAATTGAGACTTTTTCACCAGTTGTTAAGTTGGAAAAAAATACCCCAATTGAAGACATTCAGAAAAAGGCACTTGCAATGATTTCGAATCAATTCCAGAGTGGCCAAACATTTAAGATTTCAACTAACCGCCAGAATAAAGATTATCCATTAAACACTTATCAAGTAAATGATGAGGTTGGCGGGTATGTTTTAGATCATTTAGATGGGATTAAAGCTCAAATGAAAAGACCTGACATTAACTTACAGATTGATGTCAGAATGTCTGGCATTTATTTATCAAGTGAGACGATTCAGGGAGCATTAGGACTACCAGTTGGAACTGGCGGACGTGGTACCATGATGCTTTCAGGAGGCATTGATTCACCCGTTGCGGCGTACATGGCCATGAAGCGTGGGGTAAAGTTAGATATGATTCATTTCTACAGTCCTCCATACACTAGTGAACAAGCGCTAGCAAAAGCTAAGGACCTCACGGCGAAGCTTTCGGCATTAGGTGGAACCGTTGATTTTATCCAAGTCCCATTTGCTAAGATTCAAGAAGAGATTAAAGAAAAAGTTCCAGAGGGATACTTGATGACGGTTCAGCGCCGGATGATGTTGAGAATTGCCGCAGCTATTACCATTGCACGTCATTGTGATGGAGTATTTACCGGTGAGTCGTTAGGACAAGTTGCTTCACAGACTTTAGAAAGTATGCGCGCCATTAATGATGTGACTAATTTGCCAGTTCTACGTCCGTTGCTTTCTTTGGATAAGACTGAGATTATCAAGATTGCTGAACAAATTGACACCTATGATTTATCAATTCTTCCTTATGAGGACTGCTGTACGATCTTTACTCCACCAGCACCGAAAACGAAGCCGGACGTGGAGAAAGCCAGAAAGTTTGAAAAAAACATTGACGTGGATGGTTTAATGAAAGAAGCCATTGAGGGTATTACGATTAGTAAGATTCACCCAAATGATGATTATTTGAACGCTAATGAAGATGTTTTTTCAGAATTACTTTAATGTGATTGACTAAAGATTGTAAATTGAGTAATATTTATTATGTTAAATGCTTTGATCAAGAGGTTGGTTGTTATGACGCGCAGAGAGTGGACACGTGCTGGAAAGTCCATGCGTTAAAATGATCATTGTTGCTTGTGAGCAGTTATGTTGAATGAATTAAGATGTAATCGGTACTAGCCGTTATCTAGGTGAGTTGGAATTAGCAATAATTCAATTTAGGTGGTACCGCGAGCATTCGTCCTATTCTGGACGGATGCTTTTTATTTTAAATGAGGTGAAGAAATGACAAAAGAAGTAGATATGTCAACGAAATATGATCCCAACTCAGTTGAAGCAGGGATGTATAAGAAATGGCTTGATGAGGATGTTTTCAAGCCAAATGGGGATAAAAAGGCAAAACCATATTCAATTGTTTTACCTCCGCCAAATGTGACCGGTAAACTTCACTTGGGTCACGCCTGGAATACCACCCTTCAAGACATGTTGATTAGACAGAAACGGATGCAAGGTTATGATACCGTTTGGATTCCTGGGATGGATCATGCGGGAATTGCAACTCAAGCAAAAGTTGAAGCCATGCTTAACGAGAAGGGGATCTCGCGGTACGATTTAGGTCGTGAAAAATTTGTCGATAAGGTTTGGGAATGGAAAGACGACTTTGCTGATACGATCCATAAACAGTGGGCCAAACTGGGATTATCACTTGATTACAGTCGTGAACGCTTTACGTTGGATGATGGTTTGTCAAAAGCCGTCAGGAAAGTATTTGTTGACTTGTACAATCAAGGGTTAATTTACCGTGGTGAATACATTATTAATTGGGATCCAAAGGCTCGGACTGCTTTATCTGATATTGAAGTTATTCACAAAGATGATAAAGGCGCTTTCTATCACGTTAAGTATCCGTTTGCTGATGATACGAAATTTAATGGAAAGAATTACATTGAAATCGCTACAACTCGTCCTGAGACTATGATGGGTGATACTGCTGTCGCAGTGAACCCAAGTGATGATCGTTATAAAGATTTAGTAGGTAAAGAGGTCGTTGTTCCACTCGTAAATCGGACGATTCCGATTATTGCCGATCAGTACGTTGATCCTGAATTTGGGACTGGAATGGTTAAGATTACCCCAGCCCACGATCCTAATGATTTTAAAGTTGGGAACAGACATGATTTAAAACGGATTAATACCATGAACGAAGACGCTACGATGAACGAAAATGCTGGGAAGTATGAAGGCATGGATCGTTTTGATGCTCGAAAGGCAATGGTCAAGGACCTTGAAGATCAAGGCTTGATGATTAAAATTGATCCCATTGTTCACTCAGTTGGTCATTCTGAAAGAACCGGAGTTCAGGTTGAAGCTCGTCTTTCGACTCAATGGTTTGTAAAAATGAAACCATTGGCCAAAAAGGCAATGGAGAATCAAAAGACCAATGATGCGGTTAGTTTCATTCCAGAACGATTTGAGCATACCTTTATGCAATGGATGGAAAACGTTCATGATTGGGTTATTTCAAGGCAACTATGGTGGGGACATCGGATTCCTGCCTGGTACAATAATGAGACTGGCAAGATTTACGTTGGCGAAAACGCTCCTAAGGATCCCGAAAACTGGACGCAAGATCCAGACGTGTTGGATACCTGGTTTTCATCAGCTTTATGGCCATTTACAACCCTTGGTTGGCCTGATACTGACTCAAGAGATTATCAACGCTATTTTCCTACCAACACGCTTGTAACTGGTTATGATCTGGTGTTCTTCTGGATCTCAAGAATGATTTTTCAAAGTTTACATTTTACCGGTAAGCGTCCATTTAAAAACGTGCTGTTACATGGTTTAATCCGTGATGAACATGGGGTTAAGATGAGTAAGTCTTTAGGTAACGGGATTGATCCAATGGATGTTATTGATCAGTACGGAGCCGATGCCTTGAGATGGTGCCTTTCAACTGGAACAACGCCTGGACAGGACATGAAGTTTAGTTATAGTAAGGTCGAATCAGCCTGGAATTTTGTCAATAAGATTTGGAATGCCAGTCGTTATGTCATCATGAATTTAGGTGACATGTCTAAACCAGAGTTACCAGCTCAATCAGAATGGAATTTATCCGATCGATGGATTCTTTCGAAATTAAACTCTGTTGTTAAGCATGTTACCGAAGAATATGACAAGTTTAACTTTGGTGAAGCCAACCGTTCACTTTATGATTTTATTTGGAATGATTTTTGTGATTGGTACATTGAAATGAGTAAGGAAATTTTGACTGGCTCAGATGAAAAAGCCAAACAAAACACGCGAAATATCCTAGCGTACGTTTTGGATCAAATCTTGCGATTACTCCAACCAGTTATGCCATTTGTTACTGAAAAGATTTGGCTTTCAATGCCGCACGTTGGTGAATCATTGGTGGTAGCTGCGTATCCAGTAACTCATGATGAATTTGATGATAAAAAAGCAGAATCAAATATGAATCATCTGATTGATGTTATTAAAGCGGTCAGAAATATCCGTTCGGAGGTTAATGCACCCCTATCTAGTCCAGTTGACATTCTAGTTAAAACTAAGAATTCCGATTTGAAAAAGGTACTAGAAGATAACAGTGACTACATTGAACGATTTGGTCACCCTGATAAGTTAGAGATTGGTTCTGACATTAATATTCCTAAATTGGCTATGACATCGATAATTACTGATGCTGAGATCAGCATCCCACTGGATGAACTGGTTGACCTCAATGATGAAAAAGAACGGCTACAAAAAGAAGTCCAAAAATTTGAATCGGAAGTCAAACGAGCACAGAAAAAACTAGCTAATAAAAAGTTTGTAGACAATGCTCCAGAGACAGTTGTCAATGAGCAAAAAGAAAAGCAAACCGACAATGAGGCTAAACTTAAAGCCGTTAAAATCCGACTTAAAGATGTAATCGATGCTTTAAATAAGTAAAATACGAGGCTCAGCTAAACAGCTGAGCCTTCTTTTTAGAGGAGTTGCAATGGTGATTGATAGTTACAGTGCAGCATTAAAGTATATCCATGGTAGACCACGAATTAAAAAAGAACCACCTAAAAAGCGGATGGCTCACTTTATGAAGAAATTGGATTTTCCAGAAAAAACGCTAAACTGCATTCACGTAGCGGGAACTAATGGAAAGGGCTCATGTGTTGCCTATTTGAGTAACATGTTAATGGCTTCTGGACTCTCAGTTGGAACCTTTACTTCACCATTTATGATTAAGTTCAACGAGCGGATCAGTGTGAATAATCAACCAATTTCAGATGATGAAATTTTAGAGTTGGTGCGTGAAATTAAGCCGATTGTCGATGAAATTGATAAGAATGATCCTGATTTAGGTCCCTCTGAATTTGAAATCATTTGCGCTATGATGTTCATCTATTTCCGTGATCATCCCGTTGACGTTGTGATTGTGGAGGCCGGAATTGGAGGAAGATCCGATTCAACCAACGTGGTTAATTCGGAAATGTCAATTATTACTACCATTGGGATGGATCACATGGCACTGCTTGGTGATTCGGAAGAAAAAATTGCGGATAATAAGGCTGGAATTATTCGCCAAAACCGTCCATGTGTGATTGGAGGAATCAAAGAAGGTCCGAGAAAGGTGATTGAACGAGCAGCTATAAAATTAGATAGTCCAATTTGGGAATTAAAGCGTGATTATCAATTCGTGCCGGTAAATCAAAATCATTTTAATTTTTCAAGTGATCATTTGAACATTGATAACATTTCAATGAAACAAATTGGAAGCTTTGAAATGGAAGATGCTGCAATTGCGATTGAAGCTTTCTTGGTTTATGCGTTTAATTATTTAAACATGACAGAACCATCCATGATTTCTTCGGTCAAAGCGGGAATTAGTTCAACAAAATGGATTGGAAGGATGGAAGTAATTAATAATGATCCCACGATTATGATTGATGGGGCACATAATGTCCCAGCAATTCAGAGCCTTTTGTCGTCGCTTCGTTTTAGAAGTAGTAAGTGGAGGAATTCTCATCTTACAATTGTGATGGGGGTTTTCGCTGACAAACAGTATCCAGAAATGCTAAAAATTGTTAAGTCTTTATCTAATAGTGACGTTATTTTGACACGGTTTTCTGCGGGAGAAAAGCGAGCAAGTGCTGACTTTTCTAAACTTGATATCAATAACTTTCCCAATGTTTCATTAGTTAGCGATTGGCATAAAGCACTGAACAAATCGGTAAAAAAGGTCCGTGACAGTAAAAATGATAATCAGTTAATTTTGGTTACTGGATCGCTGTTATTTATCTCGGAAGTTAGAAAATATATTAAAGAAAATGAAGAAAAACTTAAGTAACTAATTTTGGCCTTATATTTCTGACTGATATAAATGCAGTATGATATACTAGTCTTATCAAAGTAATTACTTAAAAATTAAAACTTAAAATTGAAGGGATGAATAAATTGTTCGGATTAGGTACAAAAAACATCGGAATCGATTTAGGAACCGCTAATACCATTGTTTATGTTGATGGAAAAGGAATCGTTTTACGAGAACCCTCTGTGGTTGCTAAAAATACAAAAACTGGCGAGATTGTTGCTGTTGGTCAACAAGCCGAATCTATGATTGGTAGAACGCCTGCCAGCATTGAAGCTATTCGTCCAATGAAAGACGGTGTAATTGCTGATTATGATACTACTGTGACCATGATGAAATATTATATCGATAAAGCATTGGGAAGCCACGGTGGTAAGCCTTACGTAATGGTTTGTGTTCCAAGTGGTATCACTGCTGTGGAAAAGCGTGCCGTAATTGATGCTACTCGAGTTGCTGGAGCAAAGGATGCTTATGTAATCGAAGAACCATTTGCTGCTGCAATTGGTGCCGGTCTACCAGTTATGGATCCAACTGGAAGCATGGTTGTTGACATTGGTGGTGGAACTACCGACGTCGCTACTATTTCTCTTGGTGGGATCGTATCATCACGTTCGGTAAGAATGGCTGGTGATAAGTTGAACGAAGTGATCGTTACCTTTATCAGAAAAAATTATAATGTGCTAATTGGTGAACCAACTGCAGAACATTTGAAATGCACCATTGGTTCAGCATCAATTGGTGCCGCAAAGGACATGAATGATGAAACCGTTCGTGGAAGAGACTTATTGACTGGCCTTCCTAAGTCAGTTGAAGTAACTGCGGAGGATGTGGCTTCTGCAATGCACGAAGACATTCTTGAGATCATCACTACGATTAAAGAAACTCTAGAAGAGACATCTCCTGAAATTTCTGCTGATGTGATTGATCATGGAATTGTTCTTACCGGTGGCGGTGCTCTACTCAAAAATCTCCCAGAAGTAGTATCAGATGCCACTCAAGTTCCTGTGACAATTGCCAAAGATCCGATGGATTGTGTAGCAATTGGAACCGGTGAATCGCTTAAAAGTATTGAGGCAATGAATAGAAAATAAATTGGATAAGCGGGGATGAATTCCCGCTTATTTATTTTAAGCACGTACGGAGGATTATTATGCACAAGTTTTTTTCAAGTCGAAAGCTAGTAATCATTGTCGTTTGCTTAATTATTGGCTTAGGTTTGATTAGTGGGTCAGTGGCAGTGCGAAAAAATCGTGCTACTCCTCCATTGATTCAACAAGTTGGAAATGATGTTGTTGGATTTGGTGATCGAATTATTAGTATTCCTGCCAATGGCGTTGGCTCATTGTTTGGTGCCACTGATAATTTGTTAAATACTTATCAGGAAAATAATCATTTAAAGGGTCAGGTTGAACAATTAGCTCAAACTCAAGTTAAAAATCAAGCACTGGAAAATGAAAATGAAAAATTAAGACAACAGTTAAATATCAAGGGGACTCCCACGGATTACAAGGCGATTAATGCTAGCGTAATTACTAGGACGCCATCCTCATGGCAAAATCAACTGATCATTAATAAGGGATCGGCTGCAGGAGTTCAAAAGAACATGTCTGTAATTGTTAATTCGGGATTAGTTGGTCGGGTTGCTGAAGTTAATAAGACAAACAGTAAAGTCGAACTAATCACCGACAAAAGTGATACTGCTAGTCGTTTTGCGGTTCAGGTTCAAGGAGAAAAGAAAGTCGTTAATGGATTAATTGACGGTTATAATCGTGATACTAATGAGTTGGTAATGGGAAGTGTTACTAATCAAGACAAGATCAAGACTGGGACGAAAGTTATGACTAATGGTCTTGGTGGCGTGACTCCTAAGGGACTTTATGTCGGAAAAGTTGCTGGAACTAAACAAAATAGTGATGGTATTTCTGAAAAAGTCAACATTAAACCAGCTGCAAACATGGATGATATTGAGGCGGTGACCGTAATTGGCAAGAAGGATTAGAAGAGGAAGTCCAATGAGACGTCCTTCCCGGTTAAAGTTCTTATATCCAATTGGGTTGGTCATTTCATTTCTACTGGAAGGAACGATTTCTAAACTTTTTTCACCAGTACTTTTTGGCAAATTTTCAATGGTACCTTACTTAACCTTATTGTGGTTGGTAATGGCCACTCTTTTTGCGCGCCATGAGAAATTACACATGGGCTGGTGGGCCTTAGGAATTGGAATCGTTTATGATATTTATTACGTTGGAATTATTGGGATCTTTACGTTTGCATTTCCGCTGGTGGTTTATATTAATCGAATGGTTTTAAAATTTGTGCGTGAAAACATGGTCACTTCATCTCTACTTTATGTTGGGGATGTTTTGGTGGTATTTATTTTGAGCTACTTAGGTGACCGAATTGCACATATTGCCTCTCTTAGTGGTGTACAGTTATTGATTTATACTTTAGGGCCAACGTTAGTGTTGAACCTGATCTTATTTGTAATTCTGTATCTCCCAATCAGGGCACTTTTCAATTATTTTAGTTAAACTAGGAGCATTGACTGTATGGAAAATGTAGTTTTAAAGGGTACTCAAAATGGTTATGAAATTAATATTTCTGATACCAGTAGTTTTGATAGTGACATTAATGAATTCAAGAACTTGATGGAACAACTTAGTAGTGGAAAAGAGTTAGGGAATGCTAAACAATTTTCTTTTGATGTTTTTACCGGGAATCGGATTCTCACCGGAGCGCAAAAGCAAACGTTAAGGGAGATTGTTTCTAAATATCCAAGGATGAGTATCAGGCGATTTATGGCTGATGTGGTTACTACATCAGAAGCATACCGAATCCGGGACTTAAATAAGGTTTCCGTCATTGGGAGAACCATCAGAAATGGTGAAGAGATTACAGCCAAGGGCGACGTCCTTTTTTTTGGTGCCATTCATGAGGGAGGTAAATTACTTGCGGGCGGTAACGTTTATAATTTAGGATATGTGAGAGGAATTGTGCACGCTGGATTTCCGAACGATGAAGAGGCCATTGTAATTGGCAACTTAAACGATGCCCAGCAGGTTCGGATTGGAGAACAGTTTGATATCGTCAGCGATAATAAGAATAGAATTTCTGAAAACAGCCGTACTGTTATTTACATTAATGACTTACATACTATCGAGTATGGCAATTTAGATCAGATTAAAGACATTAGTCCGAAGTTTTATAATCGAATAGGAGGAACCGAATAATGGGAAAAGCAATCGTTATTACCTCTGGAAAGGGTGGAGTTGGTAAAACAACTACTTCAGCTAACATCGGGACTGCTTTAGCCTTAATGGGGAAGCGCGTCTGTTTGATGGATTTGGATATCGGCCTTAGAAACCTTGACGTGGTTCTTGGACTAGATAATCGAATTATGTATGACATCGTTGACGTTGCCAATGGACGGGTTCCACTGCAAAAAGCATTGGTAAAGGATAAACGCTTTGACGATAATTTATACTTATTACCAGCCGCTCAAAATACAGATAAATCGGCCTTAAAAGAGGACCAAGTTAAAGATATTGTTGATGAATTAAAGCCACAGTTTGATTTCGTGTTGATTGATTGTCCGGCAGGAATTGAACAAGGGTTTCTCAATTCCGTTGCCGGAGCAGATAGTGCCATTGTGGTTACCACACCGGAAATTTCTGCGGTTCGAGATGCAGATCGAATTGTAGGGCTATTAGGAAAGCATCCTTTAAAAGAAGCTCCAAGGTTGGTTATTAATCGAGTTCGACCAAGTATGATGGACAATGGCGATGTAATGGATGTTGACGAAATTACTCATCACCTGGGAATTAGTTTACTTGGAGTTGTAGTTGATGATGATAAGGTGATTACTACTTCAAATCATGGCGAACCAGTAGTTTTAGACACTGATGATCCTGCATCAACGGCTTATCGTAACATCGCACGACGCTTGCTTGGAGAAACCGTTCCATTGATGAAAATTAAGCCACAGAAAAAAGGGTTTTGGTCTAAATTCAAACACGTATTTACAAAGAATTAGTTATACTAATTGATAAAGTTCTCTTAGAATTCTTTCTATGGGAACTTTTTATTTTGGAGGAATTAGTTTGAAAAAAACAATCACAGATGGGGTTCATTTAAATGTTCATGAGAGTAATAAATTCAAAACAACATCGATCACAATTGACTTTGTTGCCCCGTTAAACTATGCAGATTATTCTGCTAGAACCATGGTCTCGGAAATGATGGAAAATTATAGTCACAAGTACGATTCAAAATTAAAGTTGGCTAGAAGACTTTCCGAACTATTTGGTGCCAGCTTTGGAACAAATGTGTTTAAAGTTGGCAATCGTAGTGTGTTGAGAGTGGTTATGAGCTTTGTTAATGATGAATTTACGCTGGATAATTCTGACGTTTTTGACGATGCGTTGACTTTTCTTTCAGAAGTTATTTTTCATCCCAACCTTGATGGTGAACATTACGTCAAGGAACAATTTGAAATTCAACGAAAAAATTTAATTCAATATTTAGATTCTCTTAATGATGACCATCGTTATTATGCAGCGAAGAGAGTTCGAGAGCTTTACTTTTCCGACCAACCCAATTATGCCAATTCAATCATTGGAAATCAGGAGCAAATTAAAAACTTAGAAAATGAGGCTGTTGTGAAAGAGTGGGAAAACCTTCTTAAAAACGACGATATTTATATTTCGATTTTAGGCGATCTTTCGGAGAAACAAACTCAGATGATTGAGACGCATCTACCGTTTTTATCCAGAAGGGAATTTAATGAGCCAATGAATCGCAATTTTAGCCCCTTACCGATCAGGACTCAGGTTGAAAAAATTAATGGAGAACAATCCAAGTTTGATTTAGCTTTTGATTTTCCTATTTTCGTAAATGATGATGATTATTACGCAGCAATTGTTTTTAATGCTTTGCTTGGGGGAGCCCAACAATCATTAATGTTTCACAATATTCGTGAAAAACATGGCTTAGCATATTACATTTCGAGTAATTATAATTCTACTTTGGGGTATGTATTAATTGAAAGTGGCATTAACTCGGGAGATGTGGATCAAGTTAACCAGTTAATTGATGAGCAAGTTAGTTTAATTCAGAAACAAGAGTATTCGGATCAGCGATTTTTAGACATTAAATCAGCATTGATTGATGGATATTATTCTAAATTTGATAGCCAACGCCGAACGCTTAATGGTGATTTTATTAATGAACTATATGGGATCGATTTGAGCCCCAGTCAATGGATTAATAGAGTTAGAGGGGTTACCAGTGACGATGTAAGTCAAGTAGCTTCGAAGTTTAAATTGCGGGCTAAATTTTTATTGGAAGGAATTAATAATGGTTGAAATTAAGTATGACAAGCTAAATGAAACGGTTTACCGCTATCAATTAGATAACGGAATGAAAGTATTTATTGACTCTAAGCCAGGCTTTCATTCGACCTACGGTATTTTAAACGTTCATTTTGGTGCAATTAATAATTTGATTTTGGAAAATAAACGATCCCGAAAGATGCCGCTCGGAATTGCTCATTTTTTGGAACATAAAATGTTTGATAAACAAAATTATGATTCAAGTGATCAGTTTGGCAAATTTGGATCGGATTCAAATGCGTTTACGAGTTTTGATCAAACCAGTTATCTTTTCAATACAACTAATCATGTTGGTGATAATTTAGATGTTTTAGTTGATTTGGTTCAGCATCCGTATTTTGACGAAAAAAAAGTTCAAAAAGAGCAGGGCATCATTGGACAGGAAATTATGATGTATCAAGATGATCCCGGTTCTAGAATTTATTTTGATACGATCGGAAATATGTATCATAACTCTCCACTTGATCATGATATTGCGGGCACAATTGATTCAATTGCCAAAATTACGACAGAAGACTTGTATGCAATGTATAACCAGTATTATGTTCCAAACAATATGGATTTAATGCTCGTTGGAAATGTCAACGAGAGTGATGCGATTGAAAGGATTGAAAGACTTGAAAGAACCATTCCCTCAATTAGTCAATCTGAGATTTTAACCCTGAAGCGGCAAACGAACGATGCCATTAAGAAAAGCTCGATTATATCAGATGAGCACACTACTATGAATTTGACAAGAGGGAAAGTTGCGGTTGGATTTAGAGGACCTGACGAGATTAGTAGTGGGGTCCAATTCACTAAAAACGAATTATCACTGGGATTGTTTTTGTCGATGATTTTTTCTGAAGATGCTGAGCCATATCAAAAACTCTATTCCAAGGAGATCATAAATGATTCGTTTGGTTATGACTTTGATCTAGAAGATGGTTATCAATTTGTGATCTTTGCCGAAGACTCAAATCGTCCAGAAGAGTTTCAAAAAGCCGTTGAACGTGAAATTGAGAATGGATTAAATGACGACGCAAAATTGTCTAAGATTTTTAACCTAATTAAACGAGAAGAGATTGGACAGTATATTTCACTTATGAATTCCAACTCGGCTATTGCGAATCAAATGGGAGATCCACTAAATGGATATACCAATCTTTTTGATGAAATTCAAATCTTAAACCAACTTTCCGTTCATGAGGTAATTGATTTTGCTAGTAAATTCTTTGACTTTAATAAAACAACTTTGAAGGTTATTTCCTAATGTATATCTTTTTTTAAGGTAACGCGTTGTGATATACTGACAATGAAATCTAAAACGATGGGGTTTTACATATGGATAAAGAAGAAAAAAATCAAAAAAGTGTAAACATTGGTCAATTATTGCGTAAGGCTAGAGTTGACTCAGGAATTTCAATTGATGACGTTCAAAAGAAAACTAAAATTCAAAAACGTTATTTAGAAGCAATTGAACAAGATGACTTTAAGGCACTGCCTGGTGATTTTTACGTTCGTGCTTTTGTTAAACAGTTTGCAGATGCAGTTGGTTTAAACGGAAGCGAGTTTATTCAAAAATATGACTCCGAGCTTCCTGGTGGAGAAAAGTTTGGCTCTTCTGAGGACGATAACGGTGAGGGTCAAAATAACATTAAGGAAAATCCTCAACCAGTTCAGTCTGAGATGCCCAAACAACGTTCTGTTAGACATCACTCAACGAGTCCAGAATCAGGTCCTTCAGGATCTGGTGTGAAGAAACTAATTCCGATTGTTGGAATTGTGGTCATTGTGATTATTATCATTGGCGTCATCTGGGTTGGAGCCGGAAAGTTAGCTCATCACAATTCAGATACTACTTCAAGTACAACGTCTGTTTCCGTATCTTCGGATAGTTCAAGTTCGATGGCCAGCTCGCGTTCGAAGAAGGCCGCTCAGGATAAGGCCAAAGAGGCCAAAACAAAGAATCAGAATAACCAAGGAACCCAGATTGCTAAGGGTGCTAATGAGAACGAGTACAATGTTAAAACCAATGAAAAAGAAACAAAGGTCACTTTAAAGGGAAATGCTAAGTCTTGGTCAGCTGTTTCGGTTAATGGATCACAGGTTTGGCAAGGAACTTTAAATCCCAACCAGACTCATGATGTCACCATTCCTGCTAACACGAAAGAATTTAACGTTAACCTCGGCAATGCCCCCGCTACTGACATCACGATTAACGGTCAAAAAGCTAATTTAGAGAAGCCCGCTAACAATGGGAATGCTCAAGTTAGAAATGTCACTTTTAAAATTACAAATAAACTTTAACCCAAACCTAAATAACGATCTGTTAAAGATAGCAGGTCGTTATTTTAGCGTTTAACCTCAGGAGGATAAACTTTTGAACTTACCAAATAAATTAACTTTATTTAGAATAATTTTAATACCAATATTTTTAATTTTACTGGTTGTGCCAATGGATCTTGGCAGCGTGATGATCGTGGGAACCATGATTCCAGTTACACAGGTTTTAGCTACCGTGGTATTCATTGTGGCAGCGTTAACGGACTTTTTGGATGGTCAAATTGCGAGAAGACAACACCTAGTGACTAATTTTGGGAAATTCGCTGACCCGTTAGCGGATAAGATGTTGGTAATGTGTGCCTTCATTGTCTTAGTTGGTCTTGGCAGTGTTGCTAGTTGGATTGCGGCTATCATTGTTTGTCGTGAATTAGCCGTGACTGGTTTACGTTTAATTGTTGTTGAAAATGATGGTGAAGTTGTTGCGGCTGCGTGGCCAGGCAAGATTAAAACCTTTTTCCAGATGATTGCGATTATTATTCTGTTATTAAATAATGCATTATTTAATAACATTAATCTTCCGATGGGCCAAATCTGTTTATACATCTGCTTATTCTTTACCATTTACTCTGGTATTGAGTACTTTTACAAGAACCGAAAAGTTTTTTCTGATTCATTTTAATTAATACAGTTAGGAGTGGTTTGATGAATGCTGAAATAATATCAGTTGGGACGGAAATTCTCCTTGGTGAAATTACTGACACCAGTGCGCCCTTTATTGCGCGTCATCTGGCAAATTTAGGAATTGATGTTTACTTTCAAGACACCGTTGGAGATAATTACAAACGGTTAGAAGCTGTTATAAAGCTTGCTGAAAGTCGAAGTAACTTAGTGGTTTTGACAGGCGGGTTAGGTCCTACCGAAGATGACATTACTAAGATTGTGCTAGCTAAGCATTTGGGTCTTGGGTTAGATACTAATCAAAAAGCACTGGAAAAAATTAATCATTTTCATAAAAATTATCCAATGGAAAAGCCTCAAAATGCTGATATTCAAGCTGAATATATCCACGGTGCGACTGTATTACCAAACGATAATGGCTTTGCCGTTGGTATGTTTCTTACGACTAAAAACTGTGATTACTTGGTTTTACCGGGACCACCAGTTGAGATGCAACACATGTTTACTAAATATGCACTTCCAATTTTGACTAAATTAGCTAGTGGTAATCCCGTTATTGCTTCCAAAGTAATGCGTTTCTTTGGAATTGGTGAAACAGAACTTGAGGACCAATTAAAGCCCTTGATTTCTCATCAAACGAATCCAACTTTAGCAACGTACGCCAAGCGAAATGAAGTTACCCTAAGAATTACTGCGAGTGGAAAGAAAAAATCAGATGTCGATCATTTAATTGATGAAATGATCTTTAAAGTAAACTCAATTGTAGGGAAATATTTCTATGGTTTTGGTGATGATAACTCATTGGCTAAAGTAGCTGTTAATATCCTTAAAAAGAAAGCATTGTCGATCACTGCGGCAGAATCACTTACTGCTGGGATGTTTCAGAGTCGGCTTGGTGATGTCTCAGGTGTCTCTGAGGTTTTCCCAGGTGGATTTGTGACTTATTCGGTTAAAGTGAAAGAGGATGTCTTGCACATTCCAAGCGAAGTGATTGATAAGCATGGAGTGGTTTCATCTGAGACGGCTGTTTGGATGGCTAAAAATTCGAAAGCAATTCTCAATACTGACGTTTCGGTTTCTTTTACTGGAGTTGCTGGACCTGATGAATTGGAAGGACATCCTGCTGGGAATTTCTGGGTAGGAATTTCATTACCTGATGGTGAGGTTAAGACCCGTGAATTTAATTTTGGCAAGGATCGAAATGAAATTCGTGATTACGCTACAAAATGCGGTCTTAAAATGATTTATGATAATTTAAAGTGAAAATAGGAGGATATTGGTTCTCCTATTTTGTACATACTAGTTGACACTAATTTTTCTAAACTTTAGAATTAAGAAGTGAATAACGTTTATGCTAGTTATTTAAATAAATTTTTTATTAGTGATACGGAGGCATATGTAAATGATAGTTACAGTTGTTTCCGCTGTTATCGCTGTCGTTGTTGGTTTTTTGATTGGTCAGTTCACCTATAAGCAGGTATCTGAGAAGAAGTTAGATGCTGCTCATGAAAGCGCAAAAGATATCCTTTCTGATGCTGAAAAGCAAGCTGAGAACTCGCTTAAAGAAGCTAGTTTAGAGGCAAAAGAGAAGGGGAATGCTTATCGACTTCAAGTAGAAAAAGAGTTGAAAAAGCGTCGTCTTGAAGTTCAAAAACAAGAAGATCGTTTGTTGAAACGTGAAGAAACGCTTGATCGAAAGGATAGTGCGTTTGAGAAACGTGATAATTCTTTGGAACGGCAAGAAGAAAAACTTGAAAAAGAAAAGCAAGAACTGACAAAGAAACAACAAAAAGCAGATTCACTTATTGAAAAACGGCAACAGGAAGTTGCCAGAGTTTCTAATTTAACTAAAGAGGAAGCTCGTACGATGGTAATTGATGAGACTAAGCAAGAATTGGCTGATACCCGTGCTCAAATGATTAAAGAGAGTTACGATGCTGCTAAAGAAGCTTCTGCTAAGGATGCTAAAAACTTGATTGTTGAAGCACTTCAACAGAGTTCTGCTGATATTGTCTCAGAGACTACTGTGTCTGTAGTAACTTTACCCAATGATGATATGAAAGGTAGAATCATTGGACGTGAGGGTCGAAACATTAGAACCTTTGAATCATTGACTGGGATTGATCTAATTATTGATGATACTCCCAATGCGGTGGTTTTAAGTGGTTTTAATCCAGTTCGACGTGAAGTCGCCAAAATGGCACTTGAAAAGTTGATTAAAGACGGAAGGATTCATCCAGCACGTATTGAAGAAATGGTTGAGAAGAGTAAAAAAGAACTCGATGCTCAAATTCAAGAGACTGGGGAAAACGTTGTCTTTGATTTAGGGATTCATTCAATGAACCCTGATTTGATTAAATTAATTGGTCAATTGAAATATAAAATTTCATATGGACAAAATGTTTTATCACGCTCCATTCAAGTAGCAAAATTGGCGGGAGTGTTTGCTGCTGAGTTAGGTGAAGATGTTACATTAGCGAAAAGAGCGGGATTGTTGCGTGAGATTGGTCTGTCGTCAAATAGTGGAACTGATGTTTCATATGTTGATGCTGGGATTGATATTGCAAAGAAATATGGTGAGAGCCCAGAAGTAATTGATACAATTCAATTAGGTGGTCAAAAAAGTGAGCCACATTATATGATTTCAGAATTAGTTGATGTTGCCGATAAGATTTCAATGGCACGACCTGGTGCAAAGAGTGATTCACTTGAAAGCTTCGTTCATCGTTTAGATAAACTTGAAAAAATTAGTAATAGTTTTGACGAGGTTTCCAAGAGTTATGCAGTTCAGGCGGGTCGCGAAATTAGAGTGATTGCCAAACCCGAAAAGATTTCTGACACAGAAGCAATTGTACTTGCCAGAGATATTAAAGATAAGATTGAAAAGGAAATGAATCATCCTGGTCATGTCAAGGTAGATGTGATTCGGGAAGTCCGCTCAGTTGAATATGCCAAGTAAAAGATCAGAGATTATCCTGGTCTTTTTTATTTTGATTTATCAGTGTAAAATAAGGGTATTACAGTAGAAGATGGAGAGCGGATATGCGATTTTTATTTTTAGGTGACACGGTTGGCAATATTGGGGTGGCGACGGTAGAAAAATATCTACCCTTGCTAAAACATGACTTAAAACCACAGGTAACCATTGTGAATGGCGAAAATGCAACAAAGGTGGGACGTGGGATTAATCATGATCTTTATTTAAAAATTATGCATGCCGGAGCAGACGTGATTACTTTGGGGAATCATGCCTGGAATAATCCAGAAATTTTTGATTTTATTAATCAAACCCCAAATTTAATTCGTCCCCTTAACTATCCTGGAAAAGATGTCCCAGGAAAGGGCTACATAGAAATGAACGTTAATGGTAGTAAGGTAGCTGTGATTAACCTTCAAGGTCGCGTGTTTATGGATGAAATTGATGATCCATTTAGTAAAGTGGATGCGCTTCTTGATAAGCTACATACCAATGGGTTTAATATCATCTTTGTGGATTTTCATGCCGAAACTACTAGTGAAAAGAAGGCCATGGCGCTTCATTTGGATGGGAAAATCTCCGCATTAGTGGGTACCCATACCCACGTGCAGACTAGTGATGGGCAAATCTTACCAAGTGGGACGGCCTTTTTAACTGATGCAGGGATGACTGGACCAGATGATGGAGTGATTGGAATGAAGTTTGAACCCGTTATTAATAAGTTTATGACGGCACGCCCTAATCGGTTTGAGGTTCAAGAGACTGGCGCAGCAGTGTTGTCAGGTTGCTACATTGATGTCGATAACCAGTCTGGCAAAGCTAAAAAAATTAAGAATATTTTAATCAACAAGGATCACCCATATCAAGAATTTTAAAGAGGAGCGATGTTAATGGCAAAATCAAAACAAGCTACGCCAATGATGCAACAATATCAAAAAGTTAAGGATCAATATCCTGATGCTTTTTTGTTTTATCGAATTGGCGATTTTTATGAATTGTTTAACGAGGATGCTATTAAGGGTGCGCAATTGTTGGAGTTAACTTTAACCAAACGAAGTAGGAAGTCAGATAATCCCATTCCGATGTGTGGCGTTCCTCATCAATCCGTTCAAAATTACATTGATACCTTAGTAGATAAGGGATACAAGGTAGCAATTTGTGAACAGATGGAAGACCCTCGGACTGCTAAGGGAATGGTAGATCGGGATGTTATTCAGCTAATTACGCCTGGAACTCAAACTGATGCCAATGCCGAAAATGCCAAGGTCAACAACTACTTAACCGCGGTTACTTATAATAAAGATGAGCATTCTTTTGGATTTTCTTACATTGATCTTTCTACAGGTGAGTTAAAGGTTAGCTTGTTAGCAAGCGATGAAGCTGTCTTAAACGAAGTGATTAATCTTAATTCAAAAGAGATTGTAGTTAACGACTCGATCGATGATAATTTGATTCATCAACTAAAGGAAATCGGTGTTCTTATTTCAAAAGAGAATCAAACTTCTGAGGTGGGGTCAAATGTCATTACTAATATTGATGATCCAACGCTAATTGACTCCCTTAAAATGTTATTAACTTATATTTCGGACACACAAAAGCGTAGTTTATCTCATATTCAACCAGCAGTTAGATATGAGCCAAGTTCTTTTTTGAAAATTGATCATAATTCGCAATATAATCTGGAACTAACTAAAAACATTAGGACCGGCAAAAAGAGTGGCACGTTGCTATGGATCGTTGACGATACTAAAACGGCAATGGGTGGCAGAAAACTCAAGCAGTGGTTAGAGCGGCCGCTAATTAATCAAAAAGAGATTGAGCAACGCCAGAATCTAGTTGGGACGCTCTTAGATAATTATTATGAGCGGAGTGAGCTTTCCGACAATTTGATTAAAGTTTATGATTTAGAGCGACTTTCTGGACGAATTTCATTTGGCGGAGTAAACGGTAGAGACTTGATTCAGCTGGAGACTTCACTTGAACAAATTCCCAAAATTAAGCATGTTTTAAATGACCTAGATACTCCAGAGTTTGATGAAATTTATCAAAAACTCGATGATGTTAATGATGTGTATGAATTAATAAAAGACGCCATCGTTTCAGAACCCCCAATTTCTGTCACGGATGGTGGGGTCATTAGAAATGGTTATAATAAACAACTTGATCGGTATCGGGATGCCATGAAAAATGGTAAAAAATGGTTAGCTGATATGGAAGCTAAAGAGCGTCAGGAAACTGGGATCCATAACCTCAAGATTGGTTATAATCGAGTATTTGGCTACTATATTGAGGTATCAAAAGGTAATCTTGGTAAACTTGATGATAGTAGGTATGAGCGTCTTCAGACACTTACCAATGCGGAACGTTTTTCAACACCGGAACTAAAAGAAAAAGAATCGATTATTTTAGAAGCAGAAGAGAAATCTAAAAGTTTAGAATATGAAATTTTTACACAGGTCAGAGATAAGATTAAAAAGCAGATTCCGCGAATTCAGAAGTTAGCGAGTGGGATTTCACGTTTAGACGTTTTGCAGAGCTTTGCGACTATTTCTGAGAAGTATCAATTTGTAAAGCCCAAGTTTAATAATGGTCATGATTTGAACATTAAAGCAGGACGTCATCCCGTTGTGGAGCGTGTGATGGGGGCTCAAAGTTATGTTCCAAATGATGTGATAATGAATCCAGATATTTCTGAATTATTAATTACTGGTCCGAACATGTCCGGTAAAAGCACATACATGAGACAGCTAGCTCTAATTGTAATCCTGGCACAAATGGGGTGTTTTGTTCCAGCTGATGCAGCCGAGATGCCCATATTCGATCAAATTTTCACTCGAATTGGTGCTGCCGATGACCTTATTTCGGGTAAAAGTACGTTTATGGTGGAGATGAGGGAAGCCAATGAAGCCTTGAAACATGCTTCCGCTAATTCATTGATTTTGTTTGACGAAATTGGACGAGGAACTTCCACATATGATGGCATGGCACTTGCACAATCTATCATTGAGTATATTCATGATAATATTGGTGCTAAAACACTATTTTCGACTCATTACCATGAATTAACCGAATTAGATCAAGAGTTAAAACATTTAAAGAACGTTCACGTTGGGGCAGTTGAAAAAGATGGCAACCTGGTTTTTCTTCATAAAATTATGGATGGACCAGCCGATCGTTCCTATGGGATTAATGTTGCTAAGTTAGCTGGCCTTCCTGATCAGTTGTTGAAGCGGGCTAGCACGGTTCTTTTAAAGCTAGAAGATGATGAGCAACAAAAAAGTAATGATAATCATGCTACTCAAGCTCAAAGTCCCGTTCATAAGGATAACCCAGCATCTACCACGCCATCTAGTTCAATTGATTTAAATGATTCGGAACAAATGGCGTTGTTTAAAGTGGATGATCCCAAAAGTGATAAGTCATTAGATAAAAATAAAAGTAAGATTATTGAGGACATTGAGAATACTGATCTTATGAGTAAGACTCCAATTCAGATTATGAATTTGGTGTATAAATGGAAAACTAAGTTAGAAAATTAAGGTGGTGATATTGTGTCCGAAATTCATCAATTACCGACAATCCTTTCCGATCAAATTTCAGCTGGAGAAGTTGTTGAGAGGCCAGCATCGGTAGTAAAAGAATTAGTTGAAAATTCAATTGATGCCAGTAGTAGTAAGATTGACATTGAAGTGGTTGATTATGGCCTTAAAAAGATTAAGGTGATTGATAATGGATCTGGAATTGCTCCTGATCAAGTTGAGTTGGCGTTTCGACGTTTTGCTACGAGTAAAATTAATAATAAACGTGATTTGTTTCGAGTTAAATCATTAGGATTTCGTGGCGAAGCGTTGCCTAGTATTGCCTCTGTCTCTGATGTGGAAATGAGGACTTCGGATGGTAGAGAACAGGGGTCTGAAATTAAAATTCATGGTGGCAAGGTTGTAAAGGTGGAGCCATCACAGGCACGAAGAGGAACATCGGTCGTCGTTTCTGATCTGTTCTTTAATACCCCTAACCGGCTAAAATATTTAAAGGCACCATCTACGGAACTATCTAAGATATCTGATATTGTCAATCGATTGGCTCTTAGCCATCCTGAAATTGCTTTTTCTTTGACTCATAATGGTCGAGAACTCCTACGGACTTCGGGTCGAAACAACATGCAACAAGTTATTGCTGGAATCTATGGCAATCGAAGTATGAAGCAAATGATTCCGATTAGTGCTGAAAATCCGGACTTTAAATTAAGTGGGTACGTCAGCTTGCCAGAATTAACTAGAGCAAGCCGTAAATATACATCTGTGATCGTTAATGGGCGATTTATTCGTGACTTTGGCATTGATCACGCGATTATTGATGGGTACGGATCAAAACTGATGGTTGGAAGATATCCGATTGTCGTTTTAAGTATCGAGATGGATCCAACTTTAGTTGATGTTAATGTACATCCTTCAAAAGAGGAAATCAGAATCTCCAAAAAGAAGGAATTAAGTTCATTCGTCTCACAAACAATTTATGATGCTTTAGCAAAACAAAATCTGATTCCGGATGCTATGAATAACCAGACTTTAAAAAATGGGGTTGCACGTCATAACTCTACGGAAATTTCACTTAATTTAAATCAACTCTATGAAGATCAAAATACACAAAAAAGTTCGATTCCACAGGTTAGTAAGTCAGACTCGATGAAGTCAGTGGCTAATCACAATGCTTATCCAGCTCATCATCAGCCGATTATGATTTATCGAAAAAATGATTTAGATTCGAATTCCGCTCGTAAATTTAAAGCAAAGTACGAAAATGAAGTGGTCGACTTACCGTTTGGTGACAATCAGCAAAGTCCAAATTCGTCTCATGATTTTCCACAATTACGGTATGTTGGTCAAGTTCATGGTACGTACCTAATTGCTGAAAGTTCAGATGGGATGTATGTTGTTGATCAGCACGCTGCTCAAGAACGGATTAATTATGAATACTATCGAAGACAAGTTGGCAATGTGAGTGAAGACGAGCAGAAATTATTGGTTCCAATTGTTCTTGATTACACTTCCAGTGATGCTTTAATTATTTCAAATCATTTGGATCTTTTAGAGCAGAATGGAATCCATTTAGAGTCATTTGGGAAAAATAGTTTTGTCATTAGGCAGCATCCGGTTTGGTTTAAAGCTGGTCAGGAAGAAGATACCATTAAAGAAATGATTGACTGGGTTTTGAGTAATCAACAGCTTTCGATTGCACAGTTTAGAGAAAAAGCTGCCATCATGATGAGTTGTAAACGAGCAATTAAAGCTAATCATCATCTGGATAAGCGCCAGGCTCAGGCCTTGTTAGATAAATTACCACAGTGTGAGAATCCTTTTAATTGTCCCCATGGCCGTCCTGTTTTAGTTCATTTTTCTAATTCAGATCTGGAGACCATGTTTAAGCGAATTCAGGACCCGCATCAAAGTAGAGATGTGAATTTTTAATCCAATAGGAAATGAGTTGATTGTATGTATGAATACTTGTATGGGATAATTACGGATGTGACCCCCAAGTACATTGTTTTAGACGTTGATGGAGTTGGTTACTTAGTTTATGTAGCTAATCCATATCACTATAGTACTGACCAACAGGTGCGAGTTTATATCCACCAGTCGGTTTCAGACAATGGGATTGCATTATATGGATTTATTTCGTTAGCGGATAAACAACTTTTTGAACAATTACTGAATGTTTCAGGGATTGGAGCAAAAAGTGCCTTGGCAATTATGGCTGGTAATGACAGTAATGGTTTAATTAGTGCCATTAATGCTGGAAACATTAAGTATTTAACTAAATTTCCCGGAATTGGGAAAAAGACTGCCCAACAAATTGTGTTGGACCTAAAGGATAAGATTACATCTAATGACGTATTTGTTGGTAGTGTTTCGGTAAATGACGTTGAAGACACTGGAAATAAGCAGTTAGACGATGCACTGAGTGCATTACAAGCTCTTGGCTTTAAGCAACGCGAGGTTGATAAAGTTAAAACAAAACTACAGAAAATAGAAGCAGACTATACAACTGATCAATATATTAGTTCAGGTCTCAAACTATTGACTAAGTAGATTAGGAGGAAGTTAATGGCAGATGATCGAATAGTTTCTGGATCAAGTGATGATGAAAACGATGATTCTTTTGAAATGTCACTTCGGCCCCAAAGTTTTGACCAGTATATTGGTCAAGATGATTTAAAAAAGAAACTTAAGATTTACATTCAAGCCGCTAGGCAGCGAGAAGAATCGCTTGATCATGTCTTATTGTATGGACCACCTGGTCTTGGAAAGACCACACTAGCAAACGTGATTGCAAATGAGATGGGCGTTGATATGAAGACAACCACCGGTCCCGCCATTGAAAAAAAAGGTGACTTGGTGGCTCTTTTAAACGAATTAAAACCCGGTGATATTCTTTTTATTGATGAAATTCATCGTCTACCTAAAGAAGTTGAAGAGATGTTATATTCCGCGATGGAAGACTACTATGTTGATATTATCATTGGAAATGACGATTCAACCAAGCACCCCGTTCACTTTGAATTACCACCGTTTACGCTGATCGGAGCTACCACAAGGGCTGGATTGCTTGATTCACCATTTAGAGATCGGTTTGGTATTGTTGAACGGATGAATTACTATAATGATCGTGATTTAGAAAAGATTGTGAAACGTTCAGCTAAAATCTTTCATAGTAAGATTAAAGAAGATGGTGCTCACGAAATTGCGCTGCGCTCCAGAGGAACTCCCAGAGTTGCTAATCGATTGTTAAAACGGGTGAGAGATTTTGCACAGGTGGCCAATCATGATGAGATTGATGTTGATAGCGTTGATACCGCACTTAATGCCTTAGGCGTTGATAAGAACGGATTAGATCGAACTGATCTCAATTTGCTTTCAACGATGATCGACTTTTACGATGGTGGTCCAGTTGGATTAAATACCTTAGCCGCCAATATTGGCGAAGAATCGGAAACAATTTCTGAGATGTATGAACCATATTTGTTACAGATTGGATATCTCAAGCGGACTGCTCGAGGACGGATGGTAACCAGATCTGGCTATAAACATTTGGGCCGAAAATATCCTGAAGCTAATTAAATTAATTGGAAATTTTATCGACAATTTGGTAAGCTATTGTTAAATAAAGAATGAGGTGAAAACATGCAGAACATATCACAATATGCTGGAATTATTGTATTAATTCTTTTGTTCGTTTTAATGTATTTTATGATGATCAGACCACAAAAGAAGCAACAACAAAAGCATCAAAACACTTTGAAGAACTTGCGTAAGGGTGATCATGTGGTTACCATTGGCAGACTTCATGGAATTGTTGATCAAATTAATAATGAAAAGCGAACGGTTACTTTAGACTGTGATGGTCTTTATTTAGTATTTGACCTCAACGCGATTGCAAGTGCAAGTCGTCCAGGAGAAGATAGTGCTTCAGATGATTCAAAAAAGAAGGATACTTCCAAAAAAGACGAATCAGAAAAAGCATCTGATGTAAGTAATAATTCAAATGATGACAACGCTTAATAAGAGGGTCGGATGAGTCCGATCTTTTTTATTGGATGAACAAGAACGTACGTTTGGGACAGAGGGTGAACTTTTGGAAGAATCAATTCAAATCAATCATTCACGTCGGATTTTACATGTTGATATGGATGCTTTTTTTGCCTCAATTGAGCAACGTGAGCATCCTGAATTTGTTGATCAACCACTCATTATTTCTAAAGATCCAAGGACGACTGGTGGTCGTGGAGTAGTGACCACTGCTAATTACCCAGCGAGAAAGTTTGGCGTTCATTCAGCAATGCCTGCTAGTAAAGCACTTGAACTTTGTCCTAAGGGAATTTTTAAGGCACCCGAATTTGAATTGTATCGAAGCGTCTCGCATCAAATTCATGCGATTTTTCATGAATATACCGACCGAATTGAAACCGTTGCGCTTGATGAGGCTTATCTTGACATCTCAGATAACAAAAAGGGAATTGATAATCCAGTACTGATTGCTCATTTGATTCAAAGTGAAATATGGGAAAAGACTCATCTAACTTCTTCCACCGGGATTTCTTACAATAAGTTTTTGGCCAAGGAGGCTTCTGATTACCGGAAGCCTGCTGGGGTTTCTGTCATCGATGTGGAAGATAGTCACGAATTTTTGATGAAACTTCCCATTGAACGTTATCGGGGTGTTGGAAAAAAGACGCTTCAAAAAATGCAACGATTAAACATCCAAAATGGTTATGATTTATACCAACAATCAGAGATGGATCTTATCAAGAATTTTGGTAAGTTTGGTTATTTTTTGTATCGTCGAGTTCGCGGATCCGATGATCGACCGGTTGAGTATCAAAGAGAGCGCAAATCAATTGGAAAAGAAAGAACTTATGGTCCTGAGTTAAAAAGCCGACAAGAAGTGGAATCACAACTCCATAAGATTTCTGAGATGGTGGAGCAGTCATTAAATCAGCATGAGAAACATGGAAAAGTTTTAGTCTTAAAGGTCAGGTACAGTGACTTTACTACGTTAACCAAAAGAGTTTCGTGGAATGATTTTATGGAAAACGATGCCCGTCTTTTTTATGATTTGGCAATGGAGCTTTTTGATTTGCTTCCTGATGCCACTAATGGCGTTAGATTGTTGGGAATAACACTTACTAGTCTCTCAGACTTAGGGTTTCAAAACGTTAAGCTTCCCTTGTATTCAGATCCTCACTTTGAATTATAGTGTTTGTGGGTTATACTTAACTGTTAAATAATTAAGATTATTAGAGGCTATTTTAATGAATACAAAGCAGCAAATTAACGAAAAAATCAAGGAATATCCGACGATTATTATTCACAGACATCAGAGTCCTGATCCAGATGCGGTTGGTTCTCAAATTGGGTTGGCTAGCATTATTAAGGCATCTTATCCGAATAAAAAGGTTTTGACCGTTGGAAAACAGTATCCAGGCTTTGATTGGTTAGGAAAAGTTACGAAAGCAAGTGACGATGATTACAAGAATGCTTTAGTGATTGTGGTTGATACTGCTAACCAGCCGCGAGTTGATGATGATCGTTATACAAAGGGAAAATATTTAATTAAAATTGATCATCATCCAAATGACGATCAATTTGGGGATTTGATGTGGGTTGAACCAGAAGCATCAAGCACTTCCGAATTAATTTATGATTTATTTGCTGCTAATGATGATTTAAAGATGACAGATGATGCAGCTCGTTTATTGTATGCTGGAATCATCGGAGATACCGGTAGGTTTAAGTATTCATCGACTTCATCGCATACGTTTGAAGTGGCAGGCAAATTAGACCAGTACGATTTTTCGATTACCAACGTGGCCCAAATTGAAGATGAAATTGATACTGCCCAAGCCCGTTTGGCTGCTTATGTATACAATAATTTGAAAATTGACGACAATGGGGCTGCATATGTAGTTTTGACTAATGAAGTAATTAAGGACCTCAACCTAGGTGATGATAGTACGTCATCAGTGGTTCCGTTGCCCGGTAATATTGGCACTGTAGTTTCTTGGGCGATTTTTGTCCAACAAAAAGAAGGAAATTATCGCATTCGATTGCGTTCTAAAGGACCATCCATTAACGAATTGGCTAAAGAACACAACGGTGGTGGTCATGCGCTTGCAAGTGGAGCTAAAGCTGCTGATGAGGATGAGATTAAACAAGTTGTTAAGCAGCTAGGAGAAATTGTGAAACAGTACAAAAAGGAGAACAATTAATGGGAGCTTCATTTAAAGATTATCATTTTCAACCCTTCATTAGTGATGCCATTCAGGACCTGGGATTTCATAATCCTACTCCAATTCAAACTAAGGTAATTCCAACCATTAAACATGGAAAAAGTGTGATTGGTAAGTCTGCTACTGGTAGTGGAAAAACTCATGCCTTTCTTTTGCCCATTTTTGATGGTTTAGATCTTAATAAAGAAGATGTTCAGGTTGTCATTACAACCCCCAGTAGGGAATTAGCATATCAAATTTATGACAATGCAAAACAAATTGCTAAATTTTCTGATAAAACCATTCACATTGGAAATTATGTCGGAGGAACTGATAAGGAACGCCAAGTTTTAAAGCTTGAGCATGAACAACCACAAGTAGTGATTGGTACTCCGGGTCGAATCTGGGATCTTGTTAAAAATGGTGATCTTGAAATCCATCGTGCTCGTCAGCTAGTAATTGATGAAGCCGATATGACTCTAGACTTGGGTTTTTTAGATACAATTGACAAGATTGCTTCTAAAATGGCCGAGGATTTACAAATGATGGTATTTTCTGCTACTGTTCCACCGAAGTTAAGGCCATTTCTAAAAAAGTACATGAAGAATCCGGTCATGGATGATATTCCCACCAAAACGGTTATCAATCAGGATGTTTCTAACTGGTTGATTTCGACTAAGGGAAAAGATAAAAATGATTTAATTTATCAGCTGATCACGATGGGTGAGCCGTATTTGGTACTTATTTTTGCGAATACGCATGAGCGGGTAGATGAGATCTATGATTATCTAAAACAACGTGGATTAAAAGTTGCTGAAATCCATGGAGGAATGCAACCGCGAGTTAGAAAGCGGGTTATGAAGCAGATTCAAAACCTTGATTATCAATTCGTGGTGGCGTCTGATCTAGCGGCCCGTGGAATTGATATTTCAGGAGTTTCTCATGTTATTAATGATGATATTCCAACTGATCTAGAATATTTTATTCACCGAGTTGGAAGAACCGGTCGAAATGGGATGAAAGGGACTGCCATCACTCTATATGCACCAGGTGAAGAACAAAAGATCTCTGAATTGGAGAAAATGGGGATTAAATTTACTCCTAAAGAAATTAAACATGGAGAAGTAGTTGATACTTATGATAGAAGACGGCGAGCTAAACGTCGTGAGCCCCAAAATAAATTGGATCCTACTATGATTGGTTTGATTAAGAAAAAGAAGAAAAACGTTAAACCTGGATACAAAAAGAAGATTCGCCGTGCTATTAAGCAAAAAAGTGATGAAGATCGTAAAATTGAGATCAGAAATCAAATTCGAGCCCGCAAGAAGCAAAAAAAGCGTAGCTCGCAGCGTTATCAGTAAGAGTCTAATTGACAGTAGTTTATTTTCTGGATATAATTTAAATTAGTTGGATATGTCAAATTAGTGAAGTACTACAGGAAGGTTTGAAAAATGAAAACAGACCGTACTTAGTTATTTTGATGCTACCAAACAGTAGATCGTTTCCCACGTTATAGGGACTAAAGAGGTAATGACAACATCGTTGCAAGTAAAGTGGTACCGCGTCCCGGCGTCTTTGCTAGCAAGGGTGTTTTTTATTTTTTATTATTATGGAGGATATCATGAAAAAGCTCAGCAGTAGTCAAGTTCGTCAAATGTTTCTTGATTTTTTCAAAGAGAAGGGTCATACCGTGGAACCAAGTGCCTCACTAGTCCCAAAGGATGATCCCACTTTACTTTGGATTAATTCTGGGGTTGCCACCATGAAAAAGTATTTTGATGGTTCAGAAGTTCCAAGTAATCCACGATTAACTAGTTCGCAGAAGAGTATTAGAACTAATGATATTGAGAACGTTGGTAAAACGGCAAGACACCAAACTCTGTTTGAGATGCTTGGTAATTTTTCGGTTGGTGATTATTTTAAAAAAGAAGTCATTCCATGGGCATATGAGTTATTGACTAGTCCGAAGTGGTTTGGATGGGATCCAAATAATTTATACGTCACCGTTTATCCTGATGACAAAGAAACAAAGGAATTATGGGAAAAGGTTGGGATTGCGCCTGATCATATTGTTGAAGCAAAGGACAATTTTTGGGACATTGGTCAGGGTCCCTCAGGTCCTGATTCGGAAATTTTTTATGATCGAGGTGAAAAGTACGATAACTTGGCACCTGATGATCCCGAAAATTATCCTGGCGGTGAAAACGAACGATATTTGGAAGTTTGGAATATTGTGTTTTCTCAGTTTAATCACACGCCTGAAGGAACCTATGAGCCACTTCCAAGAAAAAACATTGATACTGGAATGGGACTTGAACGGGTTGTATCAATTTTCCAAGATGCACCAACTAACTTTGAAACCGATTTATTTATGCCAATTATCAAGAAAACTGAGGAATTAAGTGATGGTAAGAAGTATGATGGTAATCGGAAAGATGACATCCCCTTTAAGGTCATTGCTGATCACATTCGGGCAATTACCTTTGCCATTGGTGATGGGGCCCTTCCCTCAAATGAAGGACGAGGTTATGTCATTAGACGCCTGATTAGACGGGCAACTGTTAATGGACACGAATTAGGTATTAATGATGCCTTTTTGTATAAACTAGTTCCCGTTGTTGGTCAAATCATGCAATCTTATTACCCCGATGTTCTTGAACAGAGTGGTTATATTAAAAAGATCGTTAAAAATGAGGAAGAGCGTTTTAACACCACGCTAAGCGATGGCTTGCAACTGCTTAATAACCTTATTTCTGAGACTAAGACCAATTCTAAAAAAGAAATTTCTGGTAAAGATGCCTTTAAACTCTACGATACTTATGGTTTTCCCCTTGAACTTACCGAGGAATATGCTGGTAATGAAGGGGTTAAAGTTGATGAAACTGGTTTTGATGTTGAAATGCAAAAGCAACAAGACCGGGCTAGAAACGCTCGTGGGTCGAAGAAATCGATGAAAGTTCAACGAGATTTGTTACTTGATATTAAAACTCCTAGTGAATACGTGGGATACGATCGACTAACCGTTGATGCTGCTAAACTTAATGATATTATTTTTGATGAAAAGCTGACAAATCAGATCACGCCGGACCAAAAAGAAGCTGAATTAATTTTCGATAAAACACCATTCTATGCTGAAATGGGTGGTCAAGTAGCCGATAGTGGTAAGATTTATAACCAAAATGGTGACGAAGTGGCTGAAGTTGAGGATGTCCAAAAAGCTCCAAATGGTCAAAATCTTCATACTGTTAAAATTACCGGTGATATGAAGAAAGGTGAGAAGTACGAGTTAGTTGTTGACCGCAATTTCCATGATCGGGTTGAGAATAACCATACGGCAACTCATCTATTAGATCAGTCACTAAGAAATGTTCTTGGTGGTCATACGCAACAAGCTGGCTCACTAGTTCGTCCTGATTATCTTCGTTTTGACTTTACCCATTTTGGTCAAGTCACTGACGTTGAACTGCAAAAAGTTGAGAACATGGTTAATCAAAAGATTTTTGCTGCCATTCCCGTTCAAACCGTTGTGACCGACCAAAAAACCGGAAAAGAAATGGGTGCTATTGCACTTTTTGACGCAAAGTATGGCGATGAAGTTCGAGTAGTAAAGATTGATGATTTTTCAATTGAGTTTTGCGGTGGCGATCATGTTAAAAATACCAGTCAGTTGGGATTATTTAAAATTGTCTCTGAGACCGGAGTTGGATCTGGAGTCAGAAGAATTGAAGCTGTTACCTCTAAAGATGCTTTTAATCTTTTAAATGATGAGGAACGAATGTTAAAGGAAATTGGAAAGACAGTTAAGTCGCCAACAACCGATGAAATTCCCGGCCGTGTTAAACAATTACAAGGTCAAATTAAGGATTTGGAAAGTCGACAAGAATCACTTGAAACTAAGCTAGCTAACCAGGAAGCCGTAGACATTTTTGATGATGTTCAAGACGTTAACGGAGTCACTTTGATTGCAGGACACTTAAAAAATGCTAATATGAGTCAACTAAGAGAATTAGCTGATACCTGGAGAGATAAAAACGCTTCAGACGTTCTTGTTCTTGGGACTGGTACTGATGACAAAGCTAATTTATTAGTTGCAGTTAGTGAGGATCAAGTGAAGGCTGGAATTAAAGCTGGTGATTTAATTAAATCAATTTCTAAAAATATCAGCGGTGGCGGAGGGGGTCGTCCTAACATGGCCCAAGCTGGTGGTAAAAATCCAGCTGGTATTGATGATGCTTTAAAAGCTGCCAAGACCTGGATTAAGGAACATAAGTAATAGTTGTTATTTGAAAATTAGTCGTGTATTATCTTTTTTGTAGGGGAGGGATCTATGATGGAGCACAAACAAGAAAACATTTCATTATTTAAAGACAAGTCGAATCTAGATATTCATAAGACGCTGGCGACTGTTTACCAAGCCTTAATTGAAAAGGGTTATGATCCTTATGTTCAATTAGTTGGTTATTTAACATCTGGCGATCCAGCATATCTTCCAAAATTGAATAATGCGCGGACGCTAATGTGTCATTACGATCGAGAAGAAATAATTGATGTGCTTTTACATTCATATTTGAAGGGTAGAACACCATCAATGGATGGGACGTCAGATTAGTGAGATTAATGGGATTAGATGTTGGATCGAGAACCGTTGGTGTAGCCATGAGCGATGCTTTAGGGTGGACATCTCAAGGAATCGAAATCGTTAAAATCAACGAAGATGAAAAAGAGTTTGGGTTAAAACGAATGAAGGAATTAATCCAGAAATATGATGTCAAAGGCGTTGTCATTGGACTACCTAAGAATATGAATAATACTTCTGGTCCAAGAGTAGAAGCTTCGAAAAATTATGGGGATTTGATAAAGAAAAATTTTAATCTGCCAGTTGATTTTGAAGATGAACGACTCACCACTGTTGAAGCTGAACGAATGCTGATTGAACAAGCTGATGTTTCAAGAGCAAAACGAAAAAAAGTTATTGATAAGGTTGCGGCTGAATTGATTTTACAGAGTTACCTTGATCGTAAAGGTAAGTTATGTAATTTCTAATTAGAAAAGAGGAACTAATATGAGTAAAGAAAACGAGAACAACCAACAAGAACAAGTTACGCTTGTCGATGAAGATGGAAAAGAAAGTTTGTATAATATTTTATTTACCTTCTCATCTGATGATTACAATCGTTCCTATATTTTTATTTATCCAGCAACAGATGATGATAACGATGAAGTAGATATTGAGGCTTATGCATTGCCAAAGGATGATGATCCTGCTAATCCAAGTGGTGGAGAATTAGAACCAATTGAAGATGACAATGAGTGGGAAATGGTTCAAGAAATGCTTGATACATTCCTGCAATCAGGACAAGATCAAAAATAATTAAATAATTAAGTGATGCTGGAAATCCAGCATCCTTTTTTTAATTAATTTAAATGATTTTCATGATAAAATGGAAGCATTGCGGGAGGTTTTACTTTGGCTGGTAAAAATAGATTTAAAACTAAAATTGGTGGGAAGGAATATACTTTTATTGGGGATGCTTCAGATGAACACATGGAGACAACTGCGCGTATCTTAAACAATCAGTTGGCACAGTTAAAAAACATCTCCAAGGGTGTAAGTGATGAAGATGCTGCCATTTTAATTGCGTTTAATGCAATTTCTGATCAATTAAAAAAACAATTAGAACTTGATAAGATTAACAATAAAGCGGAGGATGACGAAGACTAATGTTATTTACAATTATCATCATAATTATACTAATCTTTTCGATTGTCCATGGTTATCATCGTGGCCTGGTAAATGAGTTATTCAGCTTTATTAGTTATTTGATTGCTGCAATAATTGCGTTTGTTTATGTGATTCCGGTTGCTGATTTTTTAAGAACCGTCTCTAATATGATTTTAGCGACCCATGCTTACAGCAATACTGGCTTCTGGCGGGGACTATCATTTTTGATAACTTTTGTAGTAGTGGCGGTTATTTTAAGATGGGTTTCACATCTATTGAATCGAATTGTTTCTTTGCCAGTGTTAAGACAACTGAATTCACTCTTGGGTGCGGTTGTTGGCGTAATCATTAGTTTGTTAGTGATAATGTTAATACTTGATGGATTATTATTGACTAACAATAATTGGGTAAATACTGAATATCAAAATTCAACCGTCTCACAGATGATCACGATGGATTCTCCACACTTATTTAATCAAATGATAAATCGGTAAAATGGGATGAAAAAATGAACGAAAAAGTACTTGATACATTAGAATATAACAGAGTGAAGCAGTTGCTGGGTCAATTTCTAACTACTGAAAATGGATCAAGAGAATTAAAACAATTAAGGCCAAGTAGTGATTATGATGTAGTCTCTCACTCATTGGATGAGTCAGATGACGGCTCACATATTTATCGCCTAAACAAAATGATCCCAGTTCCTAGGTTAAATGACATTACTCCATACGTGAAACGATTAGCGGTTAATGCCGATTTAAACGGTACTGAGTTGGCTCAAGTTAGTGCGGTTTTACTTGCAAGTGTGCGGGTTAAAACTTTCTTTGATAATTTAGCGGATGATAAAATTGATTTGAACGTTTTGTACGATGAAGCCAAGAACTTTAATGATCTTCCGGAAGTTTCAAAACGACTTGAGACGTCAATTGACGAAGATGGACGAGTGTTAGATTCGGCATCTAATCAGTTGCGTTCTATTAGAAGAGAAATCGCGCGCTTAGAAGCTAATATCAAAACTACCATGAATAAGTTTATCCATGGCAAACAATCGAAATATTTGAGTGAGCCAATCATCACGGTTCGAGATGGTCGTTATGTTATTCCAGTTAAGGCAGAAGACAAACAAAAATTTGGTGGAATCGTTCATGATCAAAGTACAAGTGGATTGACTTTGTACATTGAACCTCAAAGTGTAGTCTCATCTAATAACGATCTGAGAAGATCACAACTAGATGAGCGCAAAGAGATTCATAAAATTTTGGGTGAATTATCCGACATGATTAGACCTTATCAAGAGGAACTCATGGAAAATGCTTCTAAATTAGGCCATTTTGACTTGATCAATGCTAAAGCCAAGTTTGCAGATCAGATGAATGCAACTAAGCCAAGTGTTTCAAGGGATAATCATGTTAATTTAAAAAATGTCAGGCATCCGTTAATTGACCAGCAAAAAGTTGTTGGAAATGATATTTCAATTGGATCTGATTTTCGACAAATTATTATTACTGGTCCGAACACGGGTGGTAAGACGATTACCATCAAAACGCTTGGGATAAATCAGTTAATGGCCCAATCTGGAATTTTTGTAATGGCAAATGAAGGTAGTCAAATTGGTGTTTTTGATAATGTGTTTGCTGACATTGGGGATGAACAGTCGATTGAGGCTAATCTTAGTACCTTCTCGTCTCATATGGATAATTTGATTGACATTTTAAAACACATTACTAAGAGAAGCTTAATTTTAATTGATGAACTAGGTGCTGGAACGGATCCTAAAGAAGGAGCTGCATTAGCTATGTCGATTCTAGATAAAATCAGTGAATCAGGTAGTGAAGTGTTGGCTACCACTCATTACCCAGAACTGAAAGTTTATGGATACAATCGGCCAGAAACGATCAACGCCTCAATGGAATTTGATGAGAAGACCCTTGAGCCAACCTATCGACTATTGATGGGGGTTCCAGGGCAAAGTAATGCTTTAAACATTGCTAAGCGACTGGGATTGGATGAGTCGATCATTTCTGAAGCTAGTTCACTAATGGATTCTAATAGTCAAGATATTAATAAAATGATTAAGCAACTAACAAAACAGACTAAAGCTGCCGATGAACGTGCCCGTAAACTCAAGGTGGAACTGGCAGATAATGAACAATTGCACGCTAGGTTAGACGAGCAACTCACTAAGTTTAATAATAATAAAGATACGATGGTTAATGATGCCAAGCGTCAGGCCAATCAAATTGTTTCAAAAACAAGACGAGAAGCTAACGAAATTATTAATCATCTTCATCACCTTCAACGTCAAAGTAAACAATCAGTCAAAGAAAATGAATTAATTGATGCTAAGGGAAAGATCAATTCTCTTGAACAGCACCCAGAACTTAAACATAATCGTGTTTTGAAACGAGAAAAAGCAAAGCATAACTTTAAAGAGGGTGATGACGTACTGGTTAAGTCTTATGGGCAAAGGGGTGTTCTGCTTAATAAGATTGGTAGAGATAATTGGGAAGTGCAACTTGGAATTTTAAAGATGAAAGTTTCCGAGTCTGACCTTGAAAAGGTTCAAAAAGAGACTTCAAAGCCGAAAAAGCACACGCCTAGTGTGCGGCGAACGCGTTCAAGTGGGATTTCACCAACCCTTGATTTACGTGGTGAAAGATATGAATCAGCCATGCAACAACTAGATCGTTACATTGATTCCGCTCTTTTGGCTGGTTATCCGTCCGTTACCATTATTCATGGGAAGGGAACCGGGGCTCTACGTAAGGGAGTCATAAATTATCTAAAACGCAATCGCCGCGTTAAGGAATTTGGTTTTTCACCAGCAAATGCTGGTGGGGACGGCTCAACTGTTGTCAAGTTTAAGTAGATTGTATGCAACTTAGTTGCATTTGAATCAATACGTGTTTATACTTACTCATAGTAAGAAGTTAAGGAGGCAAATGTTATGGTTAATGAAACTAATGATGCAAACTTTAAAGAAGACACTGCCGATGGGATTTCAGTTGTTGATTTTTGGGCACCATGGTGTGGCCCATGTAAGATGCAATCACCAGTAGTTGAAGACTTGTCTGAGGATCCTGAAGTAGCAGATAAGGTTAAATTCTTTAAAATGAATGTTGATGATAATCCAAATACTTCACGTGAATTTGGAATTATGAGTATTCCAACTTTGATGGTGCTTAAGGATGGCAAGGTTATCGACCAAATTGTCGGCTTTCATTCAAAGGATCAGTTAAAGAAATTGTTGTCTGCATATACAGCATAAAAAAAGAGCCAAATGGCTCTTTTTTATTTTGCGATGATAATTGGTTTAAAATCACTAGGATTGTTGACCGGAGCATTGGGATCAGAAACAACTATAAAGTTCACACTGTTTAATTTAATGGTTGCTTCGCATTCGGTTGCGATTTGATCGATCTGCTGTTTCGTTTGTGCTAAAAAGCCAGCTTCAAGCATAAAATCGGGATCCTTGTTCAGCTTTAATCTGGTTTCGACTTCTGGTCCAGCTAATTTCCAGTTGATTTTTTTGAGACTTTCCTTTTTAAGTTCTAGATTACCAAACTGACTTTGTTTAAAGAATACTTGAAGATCATCATTTGATGCTAGTGGGAACTTAGTGGCAAGATCCTTGCCAGCCCAGTATAAGATGTCGTGAATATCTTGATCCAACAAATCTGGTAAAAGACTATCTCTTAAAAGTTCGATTCCCCAAAAGGGTGAATCAGAATGTTCTTTGCGAAACTTTTCGTATTTATTCATATCAGAGTCCTCTTCCAAAAAGATACTTTACAAATAACATTTTATCATAGAACACCGTGAAATAAAGGAGAAAGGCAACTTGAACTAAATTTAAAAAAACGCCATAATTAGATTTGAAGTTAATAGGAGGGATAATATGAAATCATCACCAGTAGCTTATATGGATTCTGGAATTGGTGGAATGACAGTTGCAAAAGTGGCACTTTCAAAATTACCACATGAAAACATGATTTATCTTGGAGACGAAGCACGACTTCCTTACGGCGAAAAAACCGCAGATGAGGTTCGCAAGTACTCAGCTGAGATCGGGAGTTTTTTTGTTGATCAAGGCGCTAAGATGATGGTGATTGCTTGTAATACTGCCACGGCAGCAGCTCTTTCGTATTTAAGAAAGATCCTTCCAATTCCCGTGATTGGAGTTATTGAACCGGGAAGCTTAGCTGCAGTTAAAAAAACTAAAAATCAAAAAATTGGTGTGATTGCAACCAAGGGCACGGTTACTAGTCACTCTTATCGAGATACCATTAAAGGCATTGATTCTAATATCACTGTGAAAGAAGTGGCGTGTCCAGATTTTATTCCACTTGTTGAGAGTGGTGATTATCAAAGTTCGACTGCTAAGAAAACGATTATTGACGGTTTGAAACCGTTTAAGGATAGTGGCATTGATACATTAGTGTTAGGTTGTACTCACTTTCCAATTATTGCGGACTTAATTGCGGATGTGATGGGTCCCGATGTTACTTTGGTTAATCCTGGGTATGAAACGGTTAATGCTGTTAAAAATGAATTAAAACAAAAGGGTGAACTAGCAAACGTGGAATCGGCTAGTGATTGTTTTTACACCACTGCCGATGTTGAAAGATTTGATAAAGTGGGTAAAAACTGGTTGCATACTGATATTGATGCTAAGTTGATTCCTGTTAAACAATTGGAGAAATACTGATGAAAAATAATCAAATTGTTCTTGCCTCAAAAAATCCTGGTAAAATCAATGAGTTTTCGGAGATGCTTTCAAAATTAGGCTTAACCGTGAAATCAATTAATGATTTTGAAGATGTTCCACCGATTGATGAGAATGGTTCAACCTTTGAAGAGAATGCAAGTATTAAAGCCAGGGTCGTCTCTGACTACTTAAATTTGCCGGTGTTAGCTGATGATTCAGGTTTGGTGGTTAATGCTTTAGGTGGAGCGCCCGGAGTTCACTCAGCGCGTTATGCTGGCAATCATAATGATGAGGCTAATAAAGCTAAATTGTTAAAGAACATGGCGGGTCAAAAGGATCGTTCCGCCCATTTTAATACAACACTGATTGTGAGAAGACCGGATGGTAAACAACTAGTGGTGGTGGGAAGAGTTAACGGTCAGATTGTAGAAACTCCAAAAGGGACAAATGGATTTGGTTATGATCCTCTCTTTTATCTTCCTGACGTTGGTAAAACTTTGGCGGAGTTAACGGACGCCCAAAAGAATCACTACAGTGCTCGTGGCAGTGCTTTGCGTAAGTTAACTAGTGTAATTGAAGATTGGTGGTAAAAAAGAGCCTATCACGATTAGTGATAGGCTCTTTTTTAGTTTGTGCTTTGTGGTGGTTCTGGCACCACTAAAGGTGAAAGTGGGAGATTAATTCCGGCCTTATTAATAGCAGTCAGGTATGCTCCTAGATATTCAGCGTTAACGTCGAATTCACGTTCATTCTTAGTGTGTAAGAAAACGGAGATTGCAAGCGAGCCATCTTGTAAGAAGTTAGTCCCGAAGATGACTGGTTTACCAACAATGTCAGGGTCATTGGGACACTTTTCTTCGTTAACTTTAGCAATGATATCTTCGACCTTGTGGATTGGGGTTTCAGGAGTAATTCGAATATTGATGATGGTCATCATTTCTCCACGGGAAAGGTTGGAAACGGTGGTGATGCTACGATTAGGGATGAAATTTAAAGTTCCATTGATACTTGTGATTTGAGTCGTGCGAAGTCCAACGGCTTTAACGTACCCCTCAATATTGTTAATAATAACGCGTTCCCCCACGTCGATTTGATGTTCAGCTAGGATAAAAAAGCCACTAACAATATCACTGACGAATCCTTGTGCTCCAAGTCCAATTGCTAAACTGAAGATTCCGGCTCCTGCGAGTAACGTTCCAACTGGGATTCCAATCATTGACAATAGGGAATATAACCAGAAGAAAACGACGGTGTAGTAGTAAATGTTGGTGGTAAGGGTGTACATCGTTTTATTTCGTCTGGCAGCAATGGGTTCTGACGTTCCGGTTATTTTTGGCAATTTATCTTGTTTTTGCGAGATATCATTTTGACGTTTGTTAAAATAGTGTTTAATAAATTTTCTTCCAATTCTTATTATAATTAAGAATAAAATTGAAACTAAGATAATGCTGATAATCTTGGTAGTAAGATTAGAGAATATTTTAGCCCAGTCAAAACTTCTAAAATACTTAGTTAAAAACGATGGATTTGCTACGTTTTCAACGGATCCTGATTTAAGGGCCGATGAAGCGTTAGCTCCGTTAGCCACTAATTGGATAAATATGTTCATAATGTCCTCCACTCCTAATTCTTCGATTATCAACATTTTAACAGAGACGAGACCCAAATAAAATTAAGCTTTTTAAATTGTCATATGGGTTAGATAATGCTATTCTAAATGGAGAAGAAGCCATTAGGAGGATAATTAAATGGGGATTGGTGAGTTAGCAGCGCTAATTGCTGCAATTGCTTTTTTAGTATTAGTTGTATTTTTATGCTTGTTTTTGGTCCGTTTATCAAAAACGGTTAAAGACTTAAGTGAAAATGTTGATAGTCTTACTAATGATGCAAATCATATTAGCAAAGAGTGTGAGCAGATTATGGTGATTTCAAATACATTGTTAAATAATGTTAACTCAAAGTTGGATCAAGTCGACCCAGTTTTTCAGGCTGCTGCTGATTTAGGTGTTAGTGTTTCAGATTTAAATGAAGCAACTAGAACTGCAACTGAAAAAGTTAGATCGAAGAGTGGTTTGTTAGCTAAGACTTCGGCTTTAACTTTTGCTGGTAAAATGATTGGTAGATTGTTCTCCAAACGCAACAAAAATTCTGAAGGAACAAATTAAGGGGTGGATTGGTTATGAATTTTAAAAAGGGAATGCTTTTAGGATCAGTAATCGGTGGAACTGCTGCATTTATAGCATACAAATTATTAGATGAATCGAGAAAGCGTGAGATCAAAGACTTTCTTCTTGATACCACTGAAGATGTTAAAGATCGTGCGCTAGATTACGTCTATTACGCAAATGATACTGCTGAAGACCTTAAGGATCTTGCTTCAGATAAGATGGATGATGCTAAAGACTCAGTGCAAAAAGTAAATGAATCACTGGGGGATAAGTTATCTGATTTGCAAGAGGCTGTTAATTCATTAAGGGCGAACGTTGAGGAACATCCTGCTCCTAGAAATGAATTAGATGATCTTGCTAAAGAAAAAGAATCTGATGACATTGTGATTGATCCTGATGATGCCTTTAGTGATCAAGATCGAGCAGAAACAATTTATCCAATTCACGAACATCACGAAAAGTAATTTATTTACCCAAATCGGACGGTAGTCCGGTTTTTTTTGCCTCAAAATGTAACCGATTTCACTTGAATGAGTTCTTTTACTTTGATATATTTATAATAATTAATGGTCTAGTAGTACATAATAGGAGAAACCAAATTTGAAAAAACAAAATGTGACAATTTATGATGTAGCTCGTGAAGCCAATGTTTCAATGGCAACTGTCTCAAGGGTAGTAAATGGGAATCAGAATGTGAAAGATGCTACCAAACAAAAGGTTTTGAGTGTCATTGATAAACTTGACTATCGACCTAACGCAGTTGCTAGGGGACTAGCAAGCAAAAAGTCAACGACGGTTGGAGTTATTATCCCCAATGTTACCAATACCTATTTTGCTTCGCTTGCACGCGGGATTGACGATATAGCAACGATGTATAAGTACAATATTATCTTGACTAATTCGGATGGGAACAATCAGCGTGAACTCACTTCAATGAATACATTGCAAGCCAAGCAAGTTGATGGAATTGTATTTATGGGAAATGAAATTTCTGATGAACTTCGGACTGAATTTAAAAAGTCACACGCCCCAGTTGTTTTGGCAGGTTCAGTTGATGCTAGTGGTAAGATTCCTAGTGTGAACATTGATTATCGCCAAGCCGTGTATTCCGAGGTTACCCATTTGATTAGTAACGGGAACGATCGTATTGCTTTTATCTCCGGACCCTTAAACCGATCGATTAATAAAGATTTCAGGTTAAAAGGGTATAAAGACGCGCTTTCAGATGCTGGAATTCCGTTTGAGAAAGCATTATTATTTGAGACCGATGTAAGCTATTCTGGTGGATATGCTTTAAGAGAGCAACTAAAAAAGAATGAAGTAACTGCGGCAATTGTTACCGATGATGATATGGCTGCTGGGGTGATGAACTCAATGACCGATGACGGTGTCAGTGTCCCCGGGGAATTTGAACTGGCCACTAGTAATGATACTAAACTGACTGAGATGACTAGACCAACTATGTCAACTATTACTCAGCCGCTTTATGATGTTGGAGCTGTTGCCATGCGACTCTTAACCAAGTTGATGAATAATGAAGAAATTGATGAAAACAAGGTCTTTTTACCCTTTGGATTAAAGAAGCGTGAATCGACCAAATAGAACTATGCTTGATACTAGGGCCACCAATTGATATAATTGTAGAGTTAATATGTTTAAAGAGAGAGGAGTTGTGATCATGTCAGGACATTCAAAGTGGCATAACATTCAAGGACGAAAGAACGCCCAAGATGCTAAGCGTGGAAAGATTTTCCAGAAGATCTCACGTAACTTATATCAAGCTGCAAAAGCTGGTGGAAGTGATCCCGAAGGAAATCCTCAATTAAGACTAGAAATGGAAAAAGCTCGTGAAGCAAACATGCCAAAAGATAACGTTCAACGAGCAATTGACAAGGCTTCAGGAGTTGGTGGAGCTAAATTTGAAGAAGTAACATATGAAGGTTATGGACCTGGTGGAACTGCCGTTATGGTTTCTGCTTTAACCGATAATAAAAACCGAACCGCTGCTGCTATTCGTTCAGCTTTCACTCACCATGGTGGTTCCCTTGGAACTGACGGATCGGTCTCATATATGTTTGACCGAAAGGGTCTTATTACGATTTCAAAGTCAGATACTGATGACGACGAGGATAGTATGTTGATGGCAGCGTTGGATGCTGGTGCTGATGATATGAAATCAACGGATGATGAGTATCAAATTCTTACTGATCCTGCTAGCATGGCTAGTGTTCGTGATGCATTACAAGATGCAGGATACAAATTGGATGCCGAAGTTAAGTTGATTCCACAGAATACGACAGAAGTTCCTTCAGATAAAGTTGAACAGTACAGTGGTCTAATTGATGAATTAGAAGATAACGACGATGTTCAAGATGTTTATGAAGCTGCCGTATTACCTAATCAAGCTAAATAATTAAATTAGTTTATAAAAGATGCAATCTTTAATTAGATTGCATCTTTTTTTCGTATTTAGTTATGAAGGATGTGATTAAAGTGAAAGTGACACAATGGTTGAACAATATTATGGAATTTGCAGTTCAACGACAAGCTTCGGATGTTTTTATTTTACCTAAGGAAAAAGACTATTGTATCAAAGTTCATACGGCCGTTCGGACGATTCAAATTACGGATTTGAGCAAAGACATGGCTAAAAAAGTCATTTCATATTGTAAATATCAAAGTGGGATGTCGGTTACGGATAATCGCAGGCCCCAATTAGGATCGATGGACTATGTAATCAAAGGTCAAAAATTACGTTTACGATTGTCATCGGTGGGTAATTTCAGTCAAGATGAATCAATGGTAATTAGGATTATCTATGACAGTAATCATGTCGATAGTGGCTTTTTTTATGCTGATCAAATTCAAAAGATCGAGTCCTCTTGTAAAAAACGTGGTTTACTTTTGTTTGCTGGTCCTACTGGTTCTGGTAAGACGACCACGATTTATCGAATCGTTAGAAGCATTAGTAAAAATCAGATCGTGATGACAATTGAAGATCCAGTTGAAATTTATGAAGAAAATTTTTTACAACTTGAGGTTAATGATCGGGCCCAAATGACTTACGCTGATTTACTTAAAGTGGGATTAAGACAACGTCCTGATGTTTTTATAATTGGTGAGATTCGTGATCATCAAACGGCCGAAGTGGCAATCTCAGCGGCTCTATCGGGACATTTAGTGCTAAGCACAGTTCATGCAAGGTCTCCTGAAGGAACAATTCAAAGATTGCTAGAGCTCGGGGTTGATTATGAAAGAATCAAATCAGCTTTGAATTTAGTGGTGTATCAACGATTAATACCAACCGTTTCAAAGAAGACTGAGACTCTTATGACTATTAAAGATAAATTTGGTGATCATGCGCTGTTAAAAGACGATATGAGTGATTGGAAGAATCGAATTGATGAGCTTTCGAGGAAAGGAATAATTAGTGAAAAAGTTAAAGATGAATACTATTACGGGTAAATGTGTTTCCCTTAAACAACAGTCATTCTTGTTCTCAACCTTGGGAGACCTTTTATCGATGGGATTTTCTATCCAACAAAGCTTGAAGTTTATTAAAGTGGTGTCAACAAAAAATCAGAAAATAGTTACTAGGATCATGCAAAGTTTGGCGGACGGGAATTCGCTGCCAGAATCGATGAGATTCTTTTTGAGTGAATCAATTTATTACCAATTAGAAATTGCCGATAAACATGGAGATTTGATTAATGAGATGAAAGAGGTCGGGGAGTTCTTAAAGTTAAGAATTGCTCAAAATGAAAAGATTAAGGGAGTTGTAATTTATCCAGCATTTTTGTTTGTGGTCTTGTTTAGTATTATTTTTGCAGTTAGGTTTTTGATCATGCCCCAAACTGCTGATTTAACCGGTAAATCAGCTTCTAATGGAAGTCATTTTATTCAATATGTCGTTTATGGATTAATATTCATGGCGCTTGTGGCGGGAATTTTTGGTTATCAAAGTTTTAAAAATAAAAAGTGTATTGATCGAATTAATTTGTTGGTAAAGATCCCATTACTTGGTTCATTGTTTAAGTCATATTACCAATATTTTGTGACCTCCAACTTTGCGCTAATGATCAAAGGAGGATTGGACTTAAAACAAGTTGTTTTTAGTTTATTAAAATTTGATCATCAGAGTCTTCTATATGATGTTGGGAAGACCATGCAAGATGGTTTTAACAATGGACTTAGTTTTGGATCAAGTTTAGCTCATTATTCCTTTGTTTCCGAGGAAATGATTGTATTTCTATCAAATGGAAGTACTCAGTCTGAATTAGCCCAAAATTTAAAAGCTTTAAGTCAGCTCAGCTTTAAAGACATGATCAAAAAGTCGAATTTACTGATTAAGTTAATCCAGCCGATTTCATTTGCGGTGATCGGCATCCTAATTGTGGGTGCTTACTTGCAGATGTTACTGCCAATGTATAACTCAATGAAAGGAATTTACTAATGAAGAGAAAAGGATTCACACTAATTGAAATGACAATTGTCTTATTCATTATCTCGCTACTGGTTCTAATTATTATTCCGAACTTAAGCAATCAAAAGGATCACGCCAAAAAAATTCATGGATCGGCGATGGTGTCGGTTATTCAAACTCAAATCGATGCTTATGAAGACGAAAAGCATGACGGAAATATAACCATTAACAAGTTAGTTAGAAGCCATTATTTAACGAGTAAGCAGGCTAAACAAGCTCAAGTGGAAAGAGTGGTCGTAGTAAAAAATCATGCCGTTCAAAGATAATCAAGAGGGTTTTACGTTAGTGGAAAGTCTCCTCGTTTTGTTTGTAACATCCCTTATTTTAGGGATCACATTGGTTGCCGGGAACTATTTGGGATTTTTTGAGGGTAAAGAGGAACGCTTTTTTCAAACTTTAGATTCAGGGTGGAACGACGCGTTACTAGAGTCACAGAATAGTCATCATTCAACGGACGTATTGTTTTATCCAGATGATGAAGTGGTGTTTGCTAAGTGTGGCAAATCGAAACAAAAAGATAAGATAATTAGGATGCCAAAGGGATTAAGCGTTAAAAGTTACCATGATATTGAGATCAAAAGTGATGGATACGTTAAACCGCAAACAATTCGATGGTATTCGCAGAACCAAAGGAAAACGATTTTACAAAAAATTCAACTTGGATGGGGTGCATATCATCTTGAGACTATTAAGTAAAATTAGATTAGGGTTCACGTTGATTGACTCTTTAGTTGGTCTAATTCTGATTTGCAGCGGTGTGGTCTTTTATTTAAACGTTAATGATTTTGAATATCATTGCTTAAGAAAAAGTCAGTATGAAACACATCAGGTTAGGATGAACTATGAACGTGAATTACTTAAAAAATATAAATGATCGAGCCGGTTTTTCGTTGATTGAGTCCATTTGTTCACTTTTGTTGGTCTCGTTGGCGTTTAGCTTGATTATGATTACTAGTCAATTAGTTCAAAAGGAAAAGTGGAGTGATAATCAGGGAACCTTTTATCGTTATCTTGATGTGATTGAATCACCTGATTATCAGTTTAAGATGATTAAAGTCACTAAAGATGCCATTAAATTAAAGAGTAAGAAGGAAAATAAGGAATATATAATGGAACATTATCATGACATGGTTCGATTGCGTGGAGTAAATGGTGGACATATTCCAATCATATTAAACGTTAGTAAGGCATCTTGGTCATTACATCATCATATATTAACTAGTCAAATTAGAATTAATGGGGTCAATTATGAAGCCAAAAGTCACCTGTAAGAGAAGCGGGAGTTTAACGTTAGTTGCAATTTTGTTTTTAACTTTTTTGTCTGGAATAGTTGTTTATCGTTACCAAAAGATTAATTTTCAAATTCAAAATAATCATATTCGAACCGCAAAATATCAAAGACTAACGAAAGAATTGAATAATTCTAATAGATAAATGAGAAATCTTGAATAATATGCGTGAATTCTGGTAATATTAACCCTAGATATATAAGAAGAGGGGTTGATATTCTGTCTGAGAAAGAATCAATATCATTGTTTCAAGTTTTTGATCAATCCAGTAAAGTCTTGAGTCAGGCGTTAGGTACTTCGTATCTAGACGCTTTCATCGAAACCGCCGATAATATGATTGATAACAATACCGTTCGGGTCGAGGATGGTATTCCGAAATCCAACGTTGTTGATGAACTGACTAAGTTGTATCAAACGGTTGACTATAAAAAGATGGATAATGAATCGATTAGACGTGCTATTCAAATGGTTATGATCAAAGCTACTAAAGAAGATAAGATTCAGGCAAATCATCAAATAACTCCTGATACAATCGCTTACATCATGGGATACATAGTTACGCGGATTTATGAACACAAGTCTAGCGTGAGCATCCTTGATCCAGCAGTTGGAACTGGGAATTTACTTACAGCGGTCATGAATCAGCTACACGATTCACTTCATGATACTGTTAAGGGATATGGAATCGATAATGATGATTCAATGATTTCAATTGCTAGTATTAGTTCTGAAATGCAAGATTTAGATGTTGAACTAATTCAGCAGGATAGTATTGAATATCTGTTGGTTCCTAAGGTTGATTTAGTTGTCTCTGATCTCCCAGTTGGTTATTATCCAATTGATGAAAAGACAAAAAGTTATGCGACGCGGTCACAATCTGGTCATTCATATGTTCATCATTTATTGATTGAGCAGTCAATGAATTACTTAAAGCCTGCTGGATTTGGAGTGTTCCTAGTTCCAAGCAATCTTTTTGAAACGAGTGAAGCAAAGGGACTTTTGAAGTGGTTTCAAGATTCGGTTTATTTACAGGGAGTACTGAATTTACCCCAAGAGTTGTTTGGGGATAAAAGTGCTCAAAAAGCCATTTTAATTTTGCAGAATCGTGGTGGAGATAGTCACCAAGTTCAAAAAGTGATGTTAGGAGAGTTTCCTTCGTTTAAGGATACGACTGCCTTTCAAAAGTTCATGGCTGAGATTGTTGATTGGGAAGAAAACGATTTATTGAAGAAATAGTTGAAATTAAGGAGATTACTCATGGGTAAGATTATTGCAATTAATGCTGGTAGTTCGACTTTAAAGTTTAAGTTGTTTAAAATGCCAGAAGAAGAAGTTCTTGGAGAAGGTTTAATTGAAAGGATTGGCTTACCAAAATCACATGTTGAAATTAAATATGATGATGGGAAGAAATTTGAGGAAACATTAGATGTTAAGGATCATGAACAAGCAATCCAAATTTTGTTAGATCAATTACTCGATCTTGATATTATCAAGGACTATAACGAAATTACCGGAGTTGGACATCGAGTCGTTGCCGGGGGAGAATATTTCGATCAATCGGTAATCATTACTCCTGAAGTTCTCAAAAAGATCGAAAGTTTGGATGAATTGGCACCCTTGCATGAGCCAGCCAATGTTTTAGGAATTAAGGCATTTGAAAAGGTGCTTCCAAACGTGACTAGCGTTGCCGTCTTTGATACATCATTTCATCAAACCATCCCCGAGAAAAATTATCTGTACAGTCTTCCTTATGAGTACTACGAAAAATATACGGCTCGTAAATATGGATTCCACGGGATTAGTTATCGCTATGTCTCTCAAAGAGCAGCTGAGTTAATGGGTAAACCCGTAGAAGATTTAAAGATGATTATCATGCATTTAGGTGCGGGTGCCTCAATCTGTGCCGTTAAGAACGGTAAGTCCTATGACACATCGATGGGATTTACCCCAGTTACTGGTTTAACCATGGCTACGCGTTCAGGTGATGTTGATCCTTCTCTTTTGGCCTATGTTATGGAAAAAGAAGGAATGACAGATATCAACGATATGATTAAAGTCTTAAATACTAAGTCTGGATTACTTGGTATTTCGGGCGTCTCTGCTGATATGCGTGAGGTTGAGGCTGCTCAAAAGACTAATCATCGTGCTAGAATTGCTCGGCAGATCTATGTTAATCGAATTGTTAGATACATTGGATCCTACCTAGCTGAACTTGGTGGTGCTGATGCAATCGTGTTCACTGCTGGAGTTGGTGAAAATAGTATTACCGTTAGACAAGAAGTTACTGACCAATTGTCATACTTCGGGATTGGCGTTGATAAAGAAAAGAACAATGTGCGTGGGGTGGTTAGAGATTTGAGTGCTGATGGCTCAAAGATTAAGACCCTTTTGGTACCAACCAACGAAGAATTGATGATTGCCCTTGATGTTCAGCGACTTGAAAAGGAAAAGAAAGCAAGTAAATAACCTAAAAGAAATCTTGGTAAATCCAAGATTTCTTTTTTATGTCATTGATTTAACCTTTTTTGAAATTTTGGTAGTTTTTCTTACAAAATATCTGTATAATTTCCATAAAAAGTAGCAAACAGCTTCACGTATCCGTGTATAATGTAGGCATACGTAAAGAAAGGATGTTTTTGTTGGAAAAAAATACAAATAATGAAAACCAAATGTCACGTGGACTTAAAAGTCGTCACGTTCAATTAATGGCACTAGGCGGGACCATTGGAACCGGATTGTTTTTAGGAGCTGGTCAATCAATTCATTTGGCTGGTCCATCCATTATCATTGCATATATAATTGCTGGAGTTGCTTGCTTTTTCTTAATGAGAGCACTTGGTGAATTACTACTTTCAAATACGAATAGTGTTTCGTTCATTGAATTTATTAATAAGTACCTAGGAGAAAAAACTGGTTTTGTGGCAGGCTGGACCTACTGGTTTTGCTGGATTGCCATTGCAATGGCAGAAGTAACCGCTGCTGGTCTATACATGAAGTTTTGGTTTCCTGACCTGCCACAGTGGGTAACTGCTGCCTTCTTAATTTTGATTTTATTCTTGTTGAACTCAATCACCGTGTCTGCTTTTGGTGAAACCGAATTCTGGTTTGCATTGATTAAAGTGGTGGCCATTGTGGCGTTAATCATTATTGGAATTGTTTTGGTTTTGATGCATTACAAGACAAGTGTTGGTTATGCACAGGTGTCTAATTTGTATTCTGATGGCTTTTTTGCCCATGGTGCATCGGGATTTGTCCTTTCTTTTCAAATGGTTCTTTTTAGTTTTGCAGGAATTGAAATGATTGGGATGACTGCTTCAGAGACCCAAGATCCGCAGAGAATCATTCCTAAATGTATTAATGAAGTCCCAACTAGAATCATTATTTTTTATGTTGGTTCGTTATTGGCTCTGATGTGTATTTTTCCTTGGCAGTACATTTCAGCAAATTCGAGTCCTTTTGTCCAAGTGTTTTCAAACATTGGAGTTAAGTCAGCAGCTGCTATTATTAACTTCGTGGTCTTGACCGCTGCAGCCTCTTCTTGTAATAGTGCTATTTTTACTACCGGTAGAATGTTATTTTCTCTAACCGACAAGAGCCAAAATAAATTTGCAAAGAAGCTTGGAACGCTTTCAAAAAGGCACATTCCTGCAAATGCAATTTTGTTTTCAACGATTGTGATTGCTATTTCAGTGTTGTTAAACATTTTGATGCCAGACGGTGTTTTTGAATTAGTTTCAAGTATCGCTACCACTTGTTTCTTGTTTGTTTGGTCTTTAATTGTTATTACACACTATGAATATCGCAAGTCACTTAACCAAGAACAGACAAACAAACTTACCTTCAAGATGCCATTTTTCCCATATTCTGACTTTTTCGTTGTTGGATTTATGGTCTTCGTTGCTTTTGTTTTAATTTTCAAAATGCAAACATTGATCGCATTAATTGGATCGGTTGTTTGGCTTCTTGTTCTATATGGATTTAAAGTTTTAAATGATAAAAGAAGAGAAAACAAAGAAGTCGATGATTAAAGTCATCGACTTTTTGATTATAGTTATTGATGGATGTTAAAATAGAAATTAGCGATAGTTATAGAAAACATTTTGAGGAAGTAATTTTATGGATGATAAAGTAGCAATTCTGCATACCAATGATCTTCATTCTCATTTTGAAAATTGGCCCAAGATCAGAAGATTTATGAAACTAAGAACAAAACAATTGGAAAAGCAGGGTTATCGAGTGTTTAAAGTTGATGACGGTGACGCCATTGACCGATCAAACGCGCTGACTGATGCTACTACTGGTAAGGCCAACATTGAATTGATGAATTCGGTTGGTTATGATGCTGCCACAATTGGAAATAATGAAGCACTAACAATGTCACATGACGAACTGGCGCATCTTTATGATGATGCCAATTTTCCCGTTGTTTTGGATAATGTGATTGATGAAAGAACTGGTCAACTTCCAAAATGGGCGATCCCGTATCGTGATTTTAAGCTAAAAAATGATGTTCGGGTCCGTTTTATGGGCTTAACGGCACCTTATCCCACGTACCAATACATGGATTGGAATTCACTTCCAATTAAAAGTACTATTGAGCGTTGCTTGAATGATTGGAAAAGGCAATATGACGTTCTGATTTTGCTTTCCCACTTAGGGATTAGCAATGATCGAAGAATTGCGAAAGCATTTCCTGATATCAATATTATTGTTGGGGGCCACACTCATCATTTGTTAGTTCATGGTGAAATGGTTAATCAAACCATGTTAACCGCGGCTGAGAAATGGGGCCACTACGTCGGTGAAATTACTTTTGACGTTAACGCTGAAAAAAGAGTAGAGAACGTTAAGGCACGTGTATATAAAACGTCTGAAATGGAAACCGATGTGCAAGATGCAGAGGAGATTGAGCGTCTTGAAGATCGCGGTGAGAGAATTTTAGCAAGTAGTAAGGTTGCTGACATTCCTCATACAATGACAACGTCACTAACTGATGATAATGAACTGGTTGACTTGGGACTAAAGGCCATTGAAGCTAAAGCTGGGACGACTGCTGCCGTTTTGAACACGGGTTTGTTTTTAGGTGATTTAAAAAAGGGAATTGTTGACAAAAACGAACTCCATAAATTATTACCACATTCAATTCACGTTATGAAAAGTCAATTTTATGGTTATAACTTGTGGGAAATGATTATGGAAATGGAAAAGAACAAGGACTTTTTAGTTCGTTTTGAGCAAAAAGGAATGGGTTTTCGGGGAAAATATTTTGGAAGGCTCATTTATGATGGGATTCGATACGACACTAATAAAAAGCAGTTATTCTATCATAATCAACTAGTAGAACCCGATAAAAAATACACGATTGCTTTGATTGATCATTATAGTTTTATTCCGTTTTTCCCGGCGATTAGCATTGTGGGTAAAAATAACATTTTTTATGGTGAAACTTTGCGGGATGTTTTTGGTGATTATCTAGCAAAGAAGTTTCCGATCGAGGGGAAGTAAAATGGATCACAACGAAATTGAGAGTTTGATTGAAACAAGGAATGATGAGAGAGATTCCTTGGCTACTATTAAGCAGGTTGATGAAACAACTTTAAGCATTAATGGCCACGTGTACGTTCTTGAAGCTAATATTAGAAATGCTTTTGATTTAGGTGAATTTGCCAATAAATTTAATCCCATTTTGACACGTTTTGATTACATTGTTGGTGACTGGGGATATAATCAGTTACGGCTAAAGGGTTTTTATGCTGACTTTAGAAATGTTAGTAAGGGTTTACGTCATGCGGCAATTCCAGATTATATTATTGAGGATGCCAATTTTGGTTCTAATTACTTTGTCTTACACAATTTGGAAGCCGAAAAGGAAAAGAATCAAAGCCATAAAACTAGTAGAAAAAGACAACGTGCTGGTGGAAAAAATAGAAAAGCAGGAACTGCAAGCAAGCATAATGCTAATCAGACGTCAAATAATAATTTTAAATCAAAACATTTTAGAGATGGCAAGCGTAGCTTTACCATTAGACAGAAATAGGTGAAATCTTGATGAAGAGTTATAAGGGATATTTAATTGATTTGGATGGAACCGTTTATCAAGGAAAAAAGCGAATCCCAGCGGCTAAGCGTTTTATTGAGAGACTCCAGAAAAATCACATTCCTTTTTTATTTGTTACGAATAATTCAACCAAGACTCCAAGTGAGGTGGTCCATAATTTGGCACTTAATCACGATATTCATGTTACAAATGACAACGTTTATACTTCGGGGATGGCTACAGCTGCTTTTGTTAGTGAGGATGCGAAGTCGCATGATGATAAAGCCAGAACGGCGTACGTTATTGGAGAAAATGGATTAAAGGAATCCATGGAGAAAATGGGTTTCAATATTTTTACAGATAATCCAGAGTATGTAGTGGTTGGTCTTGATCGTGACTTGACGTATGAAAAATTAGCACGAGCAGTGCTGGGGATTGCCCACGGAGCTAAATTTGTTGGAACTAATCCAGATGCGAGAATTCCAAGCGAATATGGGATGCTGCCAAGTGCTGGTTCAATTATCGACTCAGTTCGGTATGCTTCAGGGGTTGAGCCGGTGATGATTGGCAAACCCAAGACCTTAATTGTTAGAAAAGCTTTAGATCAATTGAATTTAAGCAAAGCAGACGTAATCATGGTAGGCGATAATTATGACACTGATATTATGGCCGGCATTAACGATGGAGTAGATACTTTGCTGACTTATACTGGTGTGTCTACCAGGGAACAGGTAAAAAAGAAAGAAGTTCAACCTACTTATGAGGTAAATAGCTTAGATGAATGGAATACTTTATAGTTTGAAAGATTTAGTAGTATTTGTTTTAATACTACTTTTTTTAATAACATTTGCCGTTTTTTTTGTTATCAATGCTAGTTGGCTTTATTATGTTGCATTTTCCGTGTTGAATTTAACTAATCAATTTCATGTTTCAAGTGGATTATTAATGAGTAATTTTTATAAAATGATTGGTTTCATTCAGAATCCATTTGCGTCTAAATTAAGTTTGGACCAGTTTCCAATTTCGGCAAATGGAATGGTACATTTTAACAATGTAAGAGCGTTGGTATTAACTAATAATTTGGTATTGTTAATTGTATCCATGGTTTTACTTGTCATTATGATTCGTTTCCTTTACTTTAAGAAGTTATGGAAGTTTCAGTTGCTTTCAGAGATGACGATTTTATTTATAATTTTTTTTGGAGTCTTTTGTGTTTTGGATTTTCAAGATGTTTTTATTTATTTCCATGATGTTCTTTTTAGAAATCAGGATTGGGTTTTTACGCCAAAGAAAGATCCAATCATTAACGTATTGCCGAATCAATATTTTTTAATGTGCTTTTTGTTGTTTTTTTTAATTATTCTTTTGGGATTATCTTTTATAATTTGGATTGGTAAAAGACAACTAAAAAAAGAGTCTGTCTAGAAGATTAAGATCTAATAGACAGGCTCTTTTTGTTTGAAACCTATTTCGATGTAGAAATCTTGCTTTTTAGATATCCAATTAAAGCTGGAATTAGTGAAATTACGATAATCAAAATGATTACTAGTGAAAAGTGTTCTTGAACGAATGGAATATTTCCGAAGAAATACCCGGCTCCACAACAAATCAGTACCCAACTGATACAAGCAATGAGGTTGTATTTAAGGAATTTTTTATAGCTGAAATCTGTGCCAGCGGCTACAAATGGGGCAAAGGTTCTGATAATTGGCATGAATCTAGCCAAAAATATGGCAATTGCACCGTATTTATCGAAGAATTCACGTGCACGAGTTAGATCTTCTTCCTTGATAAATTTACCAAAAAAGTGGTGTTCAGTTAGTGCGTTTCCAACTTTTCTTCCAATAAAGAAGTTAAGGGAGTCTCCACCGGCAGATGCTAAGAAGAAGATAATGATGAATATCCAGATACTAAGATGATAATTGGAGTTAGCAGATAGGGCAGCGGCTGCAAATAAAAGTGAATCTCCAGGAAGGAAAGGTAAAATGACCGCTCCAGTTTCAATAAATATGATTGCAAATAAGATTAAGTATGTCCAATCGCCAAACATGTTTACGATCGTGATTAAGTGATGATCAATGTGTAATATAAAGTCAATTAAAAATTTAAAAAAATCCATGTTTTTCCTCTTTTTATATAAGTCATTAACTATTTAAGTGTATCAATAAAATGAGGATTTTTGAATTTAATTTTTTCTTATTTAAATTAATTTGGGTTTATTTAAAAAAAGTATTGACGTTAACTGTGATAGATAGTATAGTATTAGTTGTCGTCAAGTGCGGCATATCAATTTGGTTAAAATTAGTCAAACTTTTCTATTGACAATAAATTAACCACATGGTATATTATTACGTGCGGCGTTGAGGTACAATGAGACGACGTTGCGTCAGAGTAGATCTTTGAAAACTGAACAAGATTTTGATTACAAGTGTAAGGTAATTTTAAGTTCTACAACTTAAAATTAAACATTTGCGAAGTCAATTCGCTTTTTAATTCTTTTGAAAAAGAATAACAACAAATAATAATGAG
>NZ_JBWXUZ010000049.1:0-258 GCF_059901295.1 Fructilactobacillus sp. X2R6C1 | reverse complement strand
ATCTTCGTCACCGTTATCTCCGACTGGAATCGACCAGGTACTCGAGATTCTGGTTGTACGGTGTGGCTGTCACCGATGTGTGAGAGCTGACTTTCGCGACTTCCGTCGCACCGCGAACGACTGTGGTTTTGACAGCACCAACCTTCAACGGTGCTATGCAGCTGCTCATCCCGGCCGGGGCATTGCAGGTGGTTGTCGTGGTTCCGACCGTCACTTTGACGACCGCAGGCGCGGTCAAGAAGGAAAGGACTTCGACGG
>NZ_JBWXUZ010000048.1:0-259 GCF_059901295.1 Fructilactobacillus sp. X2R6C1 | reverse complement strand
CATTAATCTTGCACCGCAAGGAAAGCAACGAATCGAATGGGCTGACCGCGAAATGCCTGTTCTAAGGCTGATACGTGAACGTTTTGAAAAGGAACGTCCGCTTGAAGGCGTCCGGCTTGTCGCTTGTGCTCACATAACAACTGAAACTGCAAACCTCGCAAGAACATTAAAAGCCGGCGGAGCCGAGGCATTATTGATTGCCTCAAATCCGCTTTCAACACAAGATGACGTCGCCGCATCCCTCGTAGCGGATTGGGGC
>NZ_JBWXUZ010000047.1:0-259 GCF_059901295.1 Fructilactobacillus sp. X2R6C1 | reverse complement strand
CTCCACGTTCGCGCACATGGCGCAGCGAGCGGCGCAGGGCGTCGGCATTGAGCTGGTCGCGTACCAGCCAGTCGCTGACCGCGCCGGGCGCCACCTCAGGCTCGTGATCGAGCAGCAGGATGGTCGGTAGCTCGCAGCGCCCAGGTGCCGGCTGCAGGGCTGGGGTTGCCAGCACCACGGCCTGGCGATCATGGCTGAACAGGCTATCCACCGCGTCCCAGTCAGGCGCGGTCAGCAGCACTGCACTGCCGTTCAGGGC
>NZ_JBWXUZ010000046.1:0-259 GCF_059901295.1 Fructilactobacillus sp. X2R6C1 | reverse complement strand
CCCATGGACTTTGAATAGCGATTCTTCAGTCGCACCCGGAGATATTTCTTCTGAAACTTGTGCTGAATTAATGAGAAACTTGTTGCAGAATCCGCCAGAAGTTGGCACGGTTGATGAAATTGATGGCGATTCAAATTACAAATATTCAGCGCAAGCGAATTCTGGTGATGCAACCTGTACTTACATTCAATTAGAAGGTAATACCGAGCACCAATTTGTTTACGAAATTAAAACTGGTCGTGTGACCGTAACTTTGCAG
>NZ_JBWXUZ010000045.1:0-259 GCF_059901295.1 Fructilactobacillus sp. X2R6C1 | reverse complement strand
GTGTAGGGATGCCAATTAGGGATAAAATAAACCATATAGCCTCCTCATAATTAAAAAATGCGATAACGATACTTATAGATTAGAGCCCGAACTTCTTGGGAAATGCTGTCTAAAATGGTAATTAAAATAAACAGCGACCCAAATAAAAACGAGAAATTAGTCACAATTGGAAAGTATAAACCGATTACCAGTGGCACTAGGGCAATCAACAGCACGTAAATGGTTCCTAAAAAAGACATAATGTTAACCTGTCCGGTCA
>NZ_JBWXUZ010000044.1:0-261 GCF_059901295.1 Fructilactobacillus sp. X2R6C1 | reverse complement strand
CTTTTGCAAACCCTGAGAATAGAAAATTATCTGTTTTTTTCGTTCAATAGCGCGGTGGCGTTTCGCCGCAGCCCCGAGAGTTTTGCGCGTTTGACTGCGGATTGGCGAAAGCGTTCAGCATATTGCTCATTGTTCATTTCCAATACTTGATTAAGTGAAATTTCCGTTTCGCCCATGCGCGGCCAAAATGCAGTTTCTTTAGTGGGTTTTTCGAATTTATTCCATGGACAAACATCCTGGCAAACGTCGCATCCGTAAAGC
>NZ_JBWXUZ010000043.1:0-261 GCF_059901295.1 Fructilactobacillus sp. X2R6C1 | reverse complement strand
CTCATGAAGGAGGAGAATGAGCGGGAACCGGTGAGGGGAAACAGGGCAAAGGCGCCAAAGGCGACAAAGGGAAAAAAGGATCGAAAGATGGCACATCCTCCACCGAGACAGTGCAAACCGAGGAGCTCTCGGAACCTAAAGGCCATAAAGGTTCTCATGAAGGAGGAGAATCAGCGGGAACCGGTGAGGGGAAACAGGGCAAAGGCGCCAAAGGGAAAAAAGGGCCGAAAGATGGCACATCCTCCACCGAGTCAGTGCAAA
>NZ_JBWXUZ010000042.1:0-261 GCF_059901295.1 Fructilactobacillus sp. X2R6C1 | reverse complement strand
GGTCAAATCTTTCGGATCCTTCGTAAAACGAGTTGCACCTGAACCAATTTTGTTTGGATCACCAACTTGATCAACTTTTACGACATCGTCAACCTGAGTCTGACGAATTGAAGCGGGAGTATTAGGATAATCAACTACGTTATCGGTTAATAAGACAACCTTATTAGCGTAAGCAGCATCCATCAAGGCATATCCTAGTGAGCCAAAGGCAGCTGGACCTTCCATTCCATTGGCATTTCCACAACGATCTGAGTTAGGCAC
>NZ_JBWXUZ010000041.1:0-262 GCF_059901295.1 Fructilactobacillus sp. X2R6C1 | reverse complement strand
ACAAGTGGGTCATGAATTAATTAAGTCAATCTTCCGCATTATAGGGGGCATACAACTTGCCCATGTTGGAGGGTGTGCTTTGATCGTTTCATTCCACTGCAGGCACTCGCTTTCCGCGGGCGGTCCGGGAGCCTCCTCGGCGCTTTTTCGCCTGTGAGGTCTCCCTTGGACGCGTATTTCCCGCAGGAGTCCCGCACTTTTCGTTTCAATCAACTATGCGTGCAAGCTAAGTCGACACACCCAACACAGATAGAAAATGATC
>NZ_JBWXUZ010000040.1:0-263 GCF_059901295.1 Fructilactobacillus sp. X2R6C1 | reverse complement strand
CTGCATTATTACCTGAGGAAGTTGAATCTATCCTGAAGCATATGGGTATGGAAGAGCCGAAGGAGAAAATCGACTTCGAACTCAAAGAAACCGTACGCGTCAAGGTGGGACCTTTCGCAAACTTTGTCGGCTCTGTTGAAGAAATTGTTGCTGATAAGGGTAAACTTAAGGTGCATGTCAACATGTTTGGTAGAGAAACCCCGCTTGAGCTCGATTTCGACCAAGTGGAAAAGCTATAAAACAAGAAAACCAAGGGTTTCTAC
>NZ_JBWXUZ010000003.1:0-192510 GCF_059901295.1 Fructilactobacillus sp. X2R6C1 | reverse complement strand
GTTGTTATTCTTTTTCAAAAGAATTAAAAAGCGAATTGACTTCGCAAATGTTTAATTTTAAGTTCTACAACTTAAAACTACCTTACACTTGTAATCAAAATCTTGTTCAGTTTTCAAAGATCTACTCTTGATTGTTGCTGTTTAATTCTTCCTTAACGCAACACATTTAACTATACTACGTTGCGTTTTAAATGTCAACAGATAAACTCAATTATTTTAAATTTATTTGTTAGCAATCGGCAAAACCATTACTGCAACATCAAATATAATACAGTATTTTGCACTTTAGTGCAAGAGCAATATTTATGATAATTAACTTAGTTCATAATCAGTGACTTATTAATTATTATCAAATCATTTTTCTCTCTCACTGAGCATTTACTACTATACATGCGCTCAAATACTTTGTCAACACTTTTGGTCAAAAAAGGTCAAACTTTTTTCAATTTTTATTTTCCATCTAATAAATGAACGTAATCGTACAAATGATCAATCTTTACAAAAGCTATTCTACCAATGTTTCAAATCATTTTTGTACAAATAAAAAGAGATGATCAAAATCATCTCTTTTTCTATCAAACAAATCTATTTTTTATTATCTTCATCCTGTGGATTATCAGAATTATCTTCTGGTCTCATAGTTGGGAACAAGAGAACATCACGAATGGATGGTGCATCAGTTAAAAGCATTACCAAGCGATCAATTCCAATTCCTAATCCACCTGTAGGAGGCATGCCATACTCAAGTGCTTCGATAAAGTCTTCATCGATACCCTGAGCTTCATCATTCCCCTCTTCACGTTCCTTAGCTTGAGCTTCAAAACGTTGACGTTGATCAATTGGATCATTTAATTCAGAAAAAGCATTAGCATATTCATTACCAAGAATATATAATTCAAAACGGTCCGTAAATCTTGGGTCATCAGCATTTTTCTTTGCCAAAGGAGAAATTTCAATTGGATGACCATAAACAAACGTTGGTTTCTTTAGCTTTGGTTGAACGAACTGTTCAAAGAAAGCATTAATGATATGACCAACTTTCCAGTATGATTCATAGTGCACACCGTGTTTATCAGCCAACTTCTTAGCGTCATCATCCGACATCTTAGGCCAAAAATCAACTCCCGTATATTTTTTCACGGCATCAACCATATGAATCCGATCAAATTCTTGGTTCAAATCAACTTCTTCACCCTGATACGTAACCTTACCATCATCACTAACGGCTTTGGCAGCGGCCCTAAAAATTCCTTCGGTTTCATCCATTACATCATGAAAATCAAAGTATGCAGCATAGGTCTCAAGTTCAGTAAATTCAGGATTGTGTTCCTTATCCATCCCTTCATTTCTGAACACACGGCCAATCTCGTAGACACGTCCCATGCCACCTACAATCAAACGCTTCAAATGAAGTTCCAGTGCAATTCGCAAATATAAATCAATATTTAAAGCATTATGATGAGTTATAAATGGACGAGCGGATGCTCCACCGGCAGTAGTGTGTAATACTGGCGTCTCAACCTCAGTAAAGTCCATCTTATTATCCAAGAAGTTTCGAACTGCCTTAATAATTTCACTCCGCTTCTGGAAACGCTCAAAACTATCACGATTTGAGATTAAATCAAGGTATCGCTGACGATACTTTTGTTCTTTATTTTGTAATCCGTGATACTTATCAGGAAGTGGACGAAGTGCCTTTGATAGGAAAGTAATGGATGTCGCACGAATGGTTAGTTGCCCCATGTCTGTCTTAATTACTTCACCAGTAAAGCCAAGAAAGTCCCCGATGTCAGCACGCTTAAAGATATGATACTGTTCTTCTCCAACAACGTCTTTTCGAACGTAAACCTGGATTTTACCCGAACGATCAAGGATATCGGCAAATCCAACTTTACCTTTGCCCCGTTTAGCTACCATTCGCCCAGCAATTGTAGCCTTGACATCTTTTTGTTCTAATTCTTCCTTATCGTACTTATCAAACTCTTTGTCTAAATCTTTTGCCAAATAAGTTGGCTTAAAGGCATGACCAAAAGGATCAATTCCCTCATCTCGTAGCTCTTGCATCTTTTCTCTACGAACTTTTAATTGGTCATTCATTTTCTTCTCTTGTGCCAATTCAAATCCCCCAAACTAGTAACTTACATTCATAATAACATAGTTAAGCATCGTAATTATGCATTTTTCCGTGCGTTTCTCATCGCATCTTTTTCTAGAAAATCATCGAAGATTTGGTCCATCTCTGCTTCAGATTCAGCATTGTTTAACTTTACTTTGGTTCGAGCCGAATGAGAAATTCCCTTCAAGTAATAAGCTGCCTGACCTCTGAATTGTCTTGGCCCAACATATTCACCCTTAATTCGAACCAGCCCATGCAAATGTTCTTTAGCAGTGTTGATTTTTTCCTCAACACTTGGTTCCGGGATTAATTCGCCAGTTGCTAGATAGTGCTCAGTTTGCCTCAAAATCCAGGGATTTCCTTCAACGGCACGGCCCATCATTACTGCATCACAACCTACTTCATCAATCATTTGTTTAGCCTGTTGTGGAGTAGTCACGTCACCATTTCCAATGAACGGAATCGTCAATGCATCGGCAACTTCTTTTAAAATTTCCCAGTTAGCATGACCGGTATACATTTGTTTTCTAGTTCGACCGTGCATCGCAACAGCAGAAGCCCCAGCCGCCTCAGCAGCAAGCGCATTTTGCACCGCATAAACATGATCCTCATCCCAACCAGTTCGCATCTTAACCGTTACTGGCTTCTTAACGGCAGCAGTTACATATGACACCATTTCATAAACCTTATCTGGATCAAGGAGCCACTTAGCCCCGGCATCGGTCTTAACGACCTTATTTACGGGACAACCCATGTTGATATCGATAATATCAGCAGCCGTCTTCTGATCAATAAACTTAGCAGCCTCCACCAAAGTTTCTTTGGTTCCACCAAAAATCTGAATACTCATTGGGTGTTCATTAGGATCAACGTTAACCATGCTTAACGTTTTTTTGTTGTTATACATAATTCCACGATCGGAAATCATTTCACAAACAACTAATCCCGCACCAAACTTTTTACAAATGATTCTAAAGGCTGAGTTCGTAACTCCAGCCATTGGAGCTACTACTAGTTGATTTGGAATCGTTACGTTTCCAATTTTCCACTCCATTTTTTCACCTCATCTAAATTGTTTCCAAACATTTTATATAATACCATACCCGTACAAAAAAGAGCGAACCGTATGACAGCACGCTCTTTGATACTACTTATCCCTCTCATTCAGTAAATCAACCAATTCATCTTCCGAAAAGTTATACTTTTTACCACAAAAATTACATACAACCTGTGCCCCATGATCTTCATCAATCAATTGCTGCAGATCCTTCTTACCAATTCCCGCAATGTCTTTGGCAAATTTTTCTTTGGAACAATTGCAGACAAATTCGACTGGCATATGATCAATAACGTTCAGATTATCCGTGCCAAATAACTCATCCAAAATGTGATCAGGATTAGGATCCTTTTCTAACATAGACGAAATACTGGGCGCATTCTTTAAAGTCTGCTCCAACTTATCAATTGCCTCGTCAGAAGCACCAGGCATGACTTGAATCAAATATCCCCCGGCACTTTGGACGTTGTTTTCTCCGTCAATGTCAACTGAAACTCCAACGGCTGATGGAATCTGTTCTGACTTTGCTAAATAAAAAGTAAAATCATCACCAATTTTACCGCTTGCGAGTGGAACATCACTAGTGTAAGGCTCACTTGTTCCCTGATTTTTAACGACTTCTAAAAAACCATTCGTTCCTACACCCTTAGAAACATCAACTTTCCCATCCTTTGTGAGTGGCAAATTAACGTGAGGATTCTGAATGTATCCCTTAATGTGTCCCTTAGCATCAGCATCAATAACCATTCCGCCGACTGGACCACGTCCATTTAAGCGAACGGTCATGCTTTCTTTTCCCTTTAACACTGAGGCCGACAGCATCAAGGTTGCAGCAATCGTTCTTCCAAGTGCTGCCGTTGATGTACTCCAGGTATCATGAATTTTTTGAACATAACTGACAATTCCAGTCGCGTTTAAGCCGTAAACCCGAAACATCCCATCTTTAGTAAGTGCCTTAACTAATACATCATTTTTATCATTCATTTTATTCCCTCCTTAGATTAAAAAAGAACGTGGGCTTTGATCCCAACGTTCTTTTCGTTTATTGATCTTGATTATCAGAATCTTGGTGATCTGAATTACTATCATGATTTTTATCGTGTTTTTCTTCAGAATGATCAATTTCTTGTTCAAGTTTCTTTTCGTGCTCGTGCTCCTTAGCGTCAATGGCTTTCTTAGCTTGTTCAAAGGTTTCATTTTCACTAGGGTACTCATCACTATTGGTTGAATGTTCAGGCATTTTACCGGTCTTGTAGAGACTCAAAATTTCCTTTTCATCCAACGTCTCATATTTAAGCAACGCATCCGCAATTGCCTTGTGCTGATCACGATGACCCTCAATAATCTCCTTAGCTTCACCATGAGCTTCATCAATAAAGTACTTCACTTCATCATCAATCTTAGCTGCGGTTTCCTGTGAGTACTTAGGAGCAGCGTATGGATCTTGGTTAGGACTTTCGAGTTCCACGGTTCCAATCTTGTCACTCATTCCATATTGAGTAACCATGGCACGAGCAAGATTAGTGGCTTGCTCAAAGTCATTTGAAGCACCAGATGATTCAGAATGGAAAACGACTTCTTCAGCAGTTCTACCACCCATTAACCCAGCTAATTGTTCTTGAGCGTTCTTCTTTGAGATCAATTGTTGGTCTTCCTTAGGCAGCATGATGGCATATCCACCAGCACGACCTCTTGGAACAATGGTAACCTTATGAACAACTCGAGCGTCATTTAATACTAAACCAACGATGGTATGACCAGCTTCATGGTTAGCCACAATTTGACGTTCGTGTTCGTTAATAACCTTATTACGTTTAGCCGGTCCAGCAATAACACGATCCTCAGCTTCATCCATATCAGCCGCATTAATCTCATTATCACCATTTCTCGCGGCCAGTAAGGCAGCTTCATTTAGCAAGTTCGCTAAATCAGCACCAACAAATCCGGGAGTCTGTTTAGCAATTTCATGAAGGTCAACATCAGAAGCAAGTGGTTTGTCTTTGGCATGAACTTTCAAAATTGCTTCTCGTCCACGAACATCAGGCTGACCAACTAAGATTTTCCGATCAAAACGACCTGGACGAGTTAAGGCTGGGTCTAAAACATCAGAACGGTTCGTGGCGGCAATGACAATAACACCTTCATTACCAGTAAAACCATCCATTTCAACCAACAACTGGTTAAGGGTTTGTTCACGTTCATCGTGACCGCCCCCCATTCCGGATCCACGTTTTCGTCCAACGGCATCAATTTCATCAATAAAGATGATGGCCGGTGAATTCTTCTTAGCTTGAGCAAACAAGTCTCTAACACGACTCGCACCAACCCCAACGAACATCTCAACGAAATCAGACCCTGATAATGAGTAGAATGGAACGTTTGCTTCACCAGCAACCGCCTTGGCTAACAACGTCTTACCGGTACCAGGAGGTCCCTCAAGTAAGACACCTTTTGGTATGACGGCGCCCAGTTTCGTGAATTTCTTGGGATCCTTTAAAAATTCAACAACTTCGACCAGTTCTTGTTTTTCTTCATCTTCACCAGCAACGTCACTAAACTTAACATTACTCTTAACTGGTTTAGCCTGGCTCTTTCCGACTTTCATGACACCACCAGCGCCACCACCTGCTCCACCAGCTTGCTTCATCATAATGTAGAACAAGTAAATGAAGATTAATAATGGTAGAACTGAGATTGCTAAGTTTAACCAAAAGCTATTCGATTGTGTTTCTTTAGTACTCATCGGCACCTTATTCTTATTAGCTAACTTGGTAATCTGACTAACCGATGAGTCATTCTTTAAAATGCTAGTAGTGAATCCATTTACCTTAGTGTAAGTATTGTTACTCGACTTGGTAAGTTTTCCATTACTAAAATTAAGCGGAATCCCGTTATTTTTCTGCTTAACATTTTGGGGCTTCTTGTACTGACCAGTTATTTTATATACACCGCCAGAAGGTTGAACAGAGAAGTTTTTAACCTTGTTCGTCTGCAAATCATTTGTAAATTGACTTGAACGAATTCCCTGAGTTTGAGTGCTTTGTGATCCGCTGCCACCACCAGTGACAAGCATAATCACACCCATGACAACCACAAAGATGATGATATAAAATAGGCTACTCTTAAAAAGCCCATTTTTATTATTTTTCATTTGTGCCTCCCAATCTAATTTCTCGAAAAGATAACAAATAGAATGTTATCACTTTTACTTTAAATGGACGACCGTTTAGGCCGAATAAATTGAAGGTTTTAAAATTCCAATGTACGGCAAGTTACGATAAAAACCCTTGTAATCAAGTCCATAACCGACAATAAATTCATTTGGAACGTTAAAACCCACATAATCTGCCTTGGCAGGGACAACTCTTCCCTCAGGTTTATCAAAAATGGTACAAACTTTAATTGAATTAGCTCCTCGATCTGAAACCAAATCCTCAAGAAATTGAAGGGTGCGTCCTGTATCAATAATATCTTCAACAAAAATGATATCACGGCCACTAACATCACCATCAAGATCACGGATGAGCTCAACTTTTCCGGTTGAAGCAGTCCCACCCTTATAGCTTGAAACATCGACAAAATCAAGATCTAGATATATGTCCATCTGGCGAATAATATCGCTCATAAATAACACTGCCCCAGTCAGCACACAAACCACTAGTGGCTTTTTGTCTCGATAATCATTACTTAACTGCTTCCCTAGCCTTTTTACTGCAGAAGCAATGTCTTTTTGACTATATAAGACCCGCTCAATATCGTCATTCATTTGTTATATCCTTTCGCGTAATTAAAAGTTCATACCCGTGAGTTGCACCCTTAGGCAACCACTTGCTTTCCTTATAACCAATGACGGCCAACACACTCTCCTTACTGTCCACCAGTACTTGCACGTGACGTCGCTTGGCACTTGGAACTTTCTGATTAATTAACAATCTTCTTAAACTCTGATGACCGCCATTCTTGAGTTCAACGGTATCATCCGGTTTAAAGGATCTTTTTGACAAGGGAAACTGAGAGTCCGCCAAATCAAAATGACTTCGACGCCAAAAGTTTCCCTTTGGAACATGATTTTCATCAAAAATACCAAAATTAAATCCATTAACGTTGCGGTTCCACTGGTTTAATTCTACCACAAACGAACTTTCATCACGGTGATCATCGTAATTGTTAGGAGATTGTTTAAAAAACATGATTTTATTATAACTTTTTTCAAAAAAATAAGCATTTGAAATTCGCAATTTCCCCTGTGGTTTTCCAAAATCTTTAACTAAAGTCAAAATTTCAGTAATTTGATTATCAGAAAGAGTAACCGTTGACGTCAACTGTTTTAACAATGTGCGAAGTAAAATGGAAAGTTGATTAATTGACGTTGTATCGTACTCGGCACTTACGCAATCTCTTTTAATCTTTAAGTCATGTCTCAAAAGATCAGCTTGAGCGAAACCACTTGATCCGTCGAGTTCCGATTGCAAATTACTAGCAAACTTAGCAAAATGAGAGATAACATTAGGATTTTCTTTAATTAATTCTGGTAAAACCTGGTTGCGAATCCGATTACGGAGGACCGTATTTTCAAAGTTAGTTTTATCATCATACCATGTTAACGAATGATTTTTAGCATACAAACGGATGGATTTTTTCGAAAACTGTAGTAATGGTCGAACCATCGTTCCTCCATTAAAGGGATGACTCTCTTTAATTCCTTGAACCTCAAACAAATTCCCACTGCGAATGAGTTTCATAAGGATGGTCTCGGCTTGATCATTTTCTTGATGAGCCGTTAACAAGACTGAAGCATTAAAATCATTCATGACTTCCGCAAAAAAATGATAGCGAAACTTACGAGCTTGATTCTCCACCCCACTACTAATCTGGTCGTGATTCCAATTGCCAACCCGCAAATCAAGGTGGTGTTTCTTACAGTAATCAATCAGAAACCGTTCTTCAACCTCACTTTGTTTTCGTAAATGGTGGTTAACATGAGCAACAATAATATGAGGTTTAAAATCTTTTAAGTGTTGGAGTAAATCTAACAAAGCCATGGAATCAACTCCAGTTGAGACCCCAATCACAACATTTTCGTCTTTTTTCCACCACTGTTTCTTCTTAACCAACGAATTAATTTGATTACGTAAATTCAAATTAACCTCCAAAACAAAAAAGCCGAGCAATTTGCCCAGTTATTCGTTCATTAACTACGACGACCACCACGACCGCCGCGTTTTCCTTCTGTGTTTTTCTTAATGACGGACATCCGACTTTCGCTTTCTTTCATGAAGTCTGAAAGCAAATCATCAAAGCTTTCATTCTTACCCTTATGGCCATTACGATTGTCGCGGCCACTGCGATGTCCATGATTCCCGTTATTTGAGTGCCCGTAGTGTGAATGCTCATCATGATTATGTTCACCATGATGTTGATGTGATTCTTTTTCTGGATGATCGGAAGCTTTGCGAATTGATAGACCAATCTTACCATCATCCCCAATGCTCAAAACCTTAACGGTCACTTCATCGCCAACCGACAGAATATCATGAATATCTTTTACGTAACCATCAGAAACCTCACTGATATGAACTAGTCCAGTCTTATGATCGCCTAGATCAATGAAAGCTCCAAAATTAGTAATTCCTGAAACTTTCCCAGTGACCTTCTCTCCAACCTTAATTGTCATAAAAAAGCCATTCCTCCTAATAAATGTTGTGTTAATTATAACATAATCCTTTAAAGTAAAATAAAAGAAGATTACATCCTAGTAATCCTCTATTCATTACCAATCTTACTATTCTGTGGGAAACTGTAAACAGTTTCGCCTGGTTTTGTATAATAATATTTAGCTCGCATCAATTCTTGAAGATAATTCTTGTTATTTAAAAGCTTAATTTGTTCATTAAGATTCTTTTCTTTTTGTTTTTCAACCTGGTAATCCTGTTTTTTTTTGGTAATTTGGGCATTCACACCGTGAATTTGATTCATTCCACTAACAATTTGCCACCCGAGCGCCAAAAAAGCCACGGCAAATATTGCCACGAGAGCAACCAGTCTCTTGGTTCTTTTACTTAACTTCTTATTATCTCTTTGATGTTGGTTTGCTTTACTTTTCCTTGAAGCAGAATTCAAGTATTCAACGTTGTTATTTCTGTTCATCAGGAATGCCTCCACGAATTTATATGAACATAGTACCACATGTAAAGCCAGAATATAATATTAATTCAACAATAATTATTCTAATTCATCATTTTCAGCCCGATAGTCACGATCATAGGTTTCACTGATGGTCTTATACATCGTGTCTGAATCAGACTTTTTGGTGGTATCTAACAGTTGTAGCACCTCTACGGTTAAATTTTTATTTCCAAACTTAATCAAAATTTGATCGCCAACCGAAACCTTACTTGATGATTTGGCTGGCTCGCCGTTTACAAAGACTCGCCCTTGATCGGCAATCTTTTTGGCAACTGGACGACGTTTTATAATCCGTGAAATTTTTAAAAATTTATCAATTCTCATTTTTGCTTATCTCCTACAAACCGTTTCATAATTGGAACCATCGCTAACTCCGAAGCAGTCAAAACTTTTCCTTTCAGACACATTCCTAAAAACACGAATGCCCCAATCGGAATAACAATCATTAATTTAATAACATCCACCAGTCGACTGGTATCTCCAAGGACGTGGTTCAATCCGAATTCAGTTAAAACAACGACAATCACCATTACTATACTGATTAATGATACCTCTAATAGGAACTTCCAACTAAAAATGTGCTCATGAACCCGCTTTGGACTAGTATACCAGTTAACTAATAACACGATTAACAGAGCAATGATAGTTGATAATGAAGCACCAATGATCCCGAAATGAATTACGCACCACTTAGTGATCATTATTTTACAAATTAGCCCTAACAAAATAGCGGTCACCGTACTTTTAAAGTCATCAATACTCTGTAAAACCGAGTTAAGGGCTGTCACCATCGTAGCGAAGAGGATGCTCAAACAGTATACCGAAAGCGTGATGTCTAAATCATAACTCCCAAACAAGAGATGATTTAATTGAGGCATAATACTAATCAGTCCGAAGGTAACTGCCATCGTCACTACCAGTGTAATGCGCATACTGTGGTTTACAAGGGTCTTAAATGACCTTTCTTTTCCAGCATGATGATAATACGCCATCTGCGGCAAGACGGTTGAAGAAATGGCCGTTCCAATCACTAATCCTAGTTGAACAATGGGCTGAGCGCGATCATAAATCCCCTTTTGGGTCTGAGCCATTAGATTACTTACACCACTTACTACCAGCCCATTTTTTACCGTAAATGAATCGACCAACTGCATTAACACCATTAGAGCAGCTAAAACACTAAGCACACCACCCTGTAAGATGATTTGCTTCGCTAATTTCAGGTAGTTAAATTTCAAATCTTGAAAGTGAAAATGAGCAAGTATGTCACGTGCATAATATCCCAAGATAAGTGCTGAAAAAATCGCTGCTAATGGAGCAGATAACATTGCTAACGTCCCCATCTTATATAAGTTCCAATGCTGGACGGCTGCTAAATAGGCTACCACAATGATCATTGAAACCCGCACAAACTGCTCTACCACTTGAGAAGTCGCCGTTGGAATCATCTGCATGCTAGATTGAAAGTACCCCCTCACATCCGCTAAGAGGGGCATCAACAAAAACATCCAGCTTACCGCTTGAATTACGGGTTTTAATTCAAAGTCTCCCATTAAAGCAGCAATTTCTGATGAAAATAACTGTAATCCACCAAAAATAATCACCGAAATGATCATTAAGATCACCATGATTTGGAAAAACAACGTTTGCTTCTCTCCTTCAGTCTCCCGTTCCACAATCATCTTGGAAACAAACGCTGGAAGACCGGTCAAGGCAAACGCAACCCCAATCCCATAAATAGGATAAACCTGCTGATAGATGTAAAATCCAACGTTTCCAACAAAATTTTCCAGTGGAATCCGATAAACAGCACTTAGTACCTTTGAAATAATGGCAGCTACCGAAAGGATCAAGGTTCCACTAACAATCTTTTTACTTGTCTTTTGATTCATGTTCTTCTTGATCCAATCTTATTTTACTCAAGCTTTTGACAAATTGATAAAGCTGTTTCAACCAATCGGCATCTTTCATCGTTGGTTGAACAACTAACTTAATTTGAAAACACCCGTTAACCACTTTCACTGAGGAACGAAAATCCGTATCAGCAATGGCTTTCAAAATTTCCTTACTAGTGAATCTTTGGGTTCCTACCTTACTCATGGTAACGGTTAAATTATTTTTATCTTTGCGAATTTTATCAATCAGATCATAATCGGCAAGCATCTTAATGCGGTCAATTTCAAGCAGATTAGCTACTTCATCAGGATATTCACCAAACCGATCAATTAAATCACTTTGTAGTTCGGTAAATTGTTCCTCACTATCCATCTGTCGGATTCGCTTGTATAATTCAATCTTTTGTTGCTGATCCTCAATGTAAGTCGCCGGAAGATAAGCTTCAATCCCGAGTTCAACCTTTGAATCAGACTTTTCAACCGCGCGATGCTGACCCTTCTTCTTGGAGACAGCATCAGACAACATCTTAGTATACATATCATAACCAACTGAATTAATAAAACCGTGCTGCTGCTTTCCGAGCACGTTTCCAGCCCCACGAATCGAAAGATCACGCATGGCCACCTTAAATCCTGAACCCAATTCAGTGAAATCCTTGATGGCTTCTAGTCGATTCTCAGAAACTTCGGTCAACACTTTATTTGGCTGGTACATAAAGTAAGCTTGTCCTACTCGATTACTTCGACCAATTCTTCCCCGAATCTGATAAAGCTGGGAGAGTCCCATCCGATCCGCATCCTCAACGAACAGGGTATTCGCATTAGGAATGTCAACTCCCGTTTCGATGATGGTCGTCGTAACCAACACATCATAATCTCCGTTAACAAAGTCGTACAGGATCCCTTCCATTTGATTTTCGGACATCTGGCCGTTGATGGAAGCAATCCGCGCATCAGGCAAAAGGGTTTGCAACTTGTCGACCGTCTGATCAATATCTTTTACCCGATTGTGCAAATAAAAGACCTGTCCTCCGCGTTGCATCTCCCGTCTGATTCCGTCCACAATCGAACCCTCATTTTGTTCCATCACGTAGGTCTGAATCGGATAGCGATTAGCCGGAGGAGTTTCAATAACTGATAGGTCACGAACGCCCATCATTGACATGTTCAAAGTCCGTGGAATTGGTGTGGCAGTTAGCGTCAACACGTCAACATCCGACCTCAATTCCTTGATTTTTTCTTTGTGTTTAACCCCAAATCGTTGTTCCTCATCGACGATTAAAAGACCTAAATCGTTAAACTTCACGTCCTTTGAGAGCAAACGGTGGGTGCCAACCACGATATCAATTTTTCCGTCCTTTAGGTCTTGAATGGTTTGGCGGGTCTGTTTGGGCGTGTCAAAACGCGAAAGAACTCCGATTTTAACCGGAAAACCATTAAATCGTTCAACCATGGTCTCATAATGTTGTTGAGCTAGTACCGTTGTCGGCACTAAAAAAGCCACCTGTTTCCCGGCTTCAACGGCTTTAAAGGCCGCTCTCAAGGCTACCTCAGTCTTTCCGTAGCCCACGTCTCCAACCAATAAGCGGTCCATTGGATGAGGACTTTCCATATCCTTCTTTATTTCATCAGTACTTCGCAGCTGATCGGGTGTCTCCGTGTATGGAAACGCCTGCTCAAACTCAGCCTGATATTGGTCATCAACCGGAAAGGCATAACCCGACTCGGCCTCCCGTTTGGCGTATAAGTCAACCAGATCATCAGCAATGTCTTCCACCTTAGAAGCCACCGAACGCTTCGTCTTAGCCCATTCCGTTCCACCAAGTTTATTAATCTTTGGATGTTTGTCCTCTGACGAAACGTATTTTTGTACCAAATTCAGTTGGTCAACGGGAACGTAGATCTTGGCACCCTTTTGATAGGTCAAAGTCATATAGTCCTGATGTCTGCCATCGACTTCCATGGTCTTCATCCCATCGTATCGTCCAATTCCGTGATTAACGTGAACAACGTAGTCACCGGGTTTTAAATCGGTATAGCTTTTGATTCGCTCTGCATTAGAAAAGGTCTGTCTTCTAACTCGTTTCTTTTTCCCTTGTTCATTCACCCGTTTAAACATATCTGATTCAGAAACAATCGCTAGGTTAGCGGCCGGCAAATCAAAGCCATTTTTTAGGTTAGCTGAAACAATCTGAGTCTTTCCCTTAATAATGTTATCAGTGGTTGATTGAATGGCATCAACACCAAAATCACTCAACGTTGACGAAACCTTTTCCACTCGTTTTTCATCGCTAACGGCAATGACCACGGTTCGTTTCTCAGCTTGATAACGTTGCATTTCTGCTTTAAACATCGGCATTTGTCCAAAAAAACGCTGCATTGGGTGAACCTTGATGTCGATGATGTCAGAAAGCTTCATTCGCCCTAGTCCTTTTTGAAACAAAGAAAATAACAAGGTCGCATGATGATCAGTTCCGGTTACCGTTCTAAAATTAAGCGACAGTTTCTGGTCAGAAAACAGTTCATGATTATCTTCAACTGAATCACGCCAGTTCTGTTCGTCACTTTCAAGTTGCTTATTAGCATCCCTTATGCGACTGTAGTCATCATAGACTACCATCCCATTTTCAGGTAAATAATCTAAAATTGAGGTTTCCTTTTCAAAAATAAACTGACTGTACTCACTCCATTTTTGGTCAATCGATTGGCCTTTGAGCCCGTCAATCACCTGTTGAATGTTGTCAACTAAAACGTCACTGCCGTCGTCTTTGATGGTTTGGCTCAATCGTTTCGAAAGTTCCTTGATTCCATGCTTGCGATCGCTTTCGCTGGGTAAAAAATCAGAAGCTGGCAACACACTAATCTCATCAATATTTGCCACACTTCGTTGGGTAGCAGCATCAAAATAACGCATGGAATCCACTTCCGTATCAAAAAAATCAATCCGAATTGGATAGTCCGAATTAAGTGGGTAGATATCCAAAATTGACCCACGATTAGCAAATTCACCGGGGGCGGAAACCATGTTCTTCTTCTCGTAACCCATTTGAACCAATTGTTGTTGAAGTTTTATAAGGTCCAAGTCGTCTCCAACCTTGACGTGTAATTGGGCTTGATTAAAACTAGTTGGCTCTGGTAGATATCGTTTAAGACCAGCCGTTGAAACAATCACCACCACTGGTTTCTCTGACTCAAGCGCGTTTAGGGCCCGCACTCTTTGAGCTCGATACTGCGGAGAGCTGGTTGCAATCTCTGCCGCGACGAGTTCTTCAGCCGGGAACTCAAAGACCTGATCTGAATCCATTACTTCATTAAAAGACTCGGTAATTTGATCCGCATGGTTCATCGTATCGGTTACGTATATCGTAGGTTTTTGCTTATCATTAATTAATTGTTTTAATAATAGAGTACGAGCGGATCCACTAGTCCCGGTGATCAGTTGCTTGGTATCAGGAGCAAGGTTTGAACTGATTTTTTCATACTGTGGCATTTCTTTTAACGTTTCATCTAGCTTCAAAAACTCATCTCCTCTTTTATTAATTATACGAATTAATTAAACTGATTTTCTAACTTACTGAAGGGAGTACCAGAAACCCACTCGTCTAATGCTTTAACCGCATGATCCTCCGCTTCTAAAAACGGTGCCCGTTGTTCCAGACTAAATTTACTCAAGACATAGTTCACAACACTTTCACGTTTGGGATGACTGGTTCCAATCTTAACCCGATTAAACTGATCGGTCCCAAGGTGGGCAATGATACTTTTAATTCCATTATGACCACCAGCCGAACCGTGGTTTCTTAGCCGAATTCGTCCCACTGGTAAATCCATGTCATCGTAAACAATCACTAAATCATCAAGATCTAATTTAAAAAATTGCATCAACGGATGAACTGCGCGCCCTGAATCATTCATCATCGTCGTTGGTTTGACTACCATTACCTTTTCACCATTGACTATTCCCGTACCATACATGGCATCCATCTTTTGTTTATTAATCGCAATCTGGTTTTGATCAGCAAACTTATCAACCACCATAAACCCCGTGTTATGCCTGGTACCATCAAATTCAGCACCAACGTTGCCTAATCCCACAATCATTTTCATTGTTATTGTCTCCCATTTACTTCTAATTAACCTAAAATGGCCGAAATGAATAATTACTCACTCGGCTTAATCATGTTTATTGTATCATAATAGATTAACGATTTGAGCTGATCCCGTACCATTAAGAATATGGTTCTGTATAAATAAATTCGTTCATGATATAATCGGTTTGTGAACAAACTAATTTCAAAAGGGAGAAATATTATGGCTGAAAAACACGAAAAAGTTGTTTTAGTTGGTGATGGTGCCGTTGGTTCATCATACGCATTCGCAATGATGCAACAAGGGATCGCCGAAGAATTTGTCGTTGTTGATATCGACAAAAACAGAACTGAAGGAGACGCATTGGACCTTGAAGATGCCCAACCTTTCACTTCTCCAAAAAAGATCTACTCTGGTGACTACAGTGACTGTAAAGACGCTGATTTAGTTGTGATCACTGCTGGAGCTCCACAAAAGCCCGGTGAAACTAGACTTGACCTGGTTAACAAAAACTTGAAGATTTTGACTACCATCGTTAAGCCAGTTGTTGATTCTGGTTTTGATGGAATCTTCTTAATTGCTGCTAACCCAGTTGACATTTTAACCTACGCAACCCAAAAGATTTCTGGCTTTCCTAAAAACCGTGTCTTTGGTTCAGGTACATCACTTGATACCTCACGTTTCCAAGTTGCCGTTGGTAAGAAGTTAAACGTTAACCCACAAAGCGTTAATGCTTACGTTATGGGTGAACACGGTGATTCAGAATTTGCTGATATTGATGAAGCTTCAATCGGAAACGTTCCATTGGTTGAATTTGCTAAACAAAATGGTGTTAGCAAGGACGACTTATTGAAAATGGAAGACGAAACTAGAAACAAGGCCTACGACATCATTAACAAGAAGGGTGCTACTTTCTACGGAGTTGGAACTGCTTTGATGAGAATTTCAAAGGCCATTTTAAGAGACGAAAACACCGTTTTACCAATCGGTGCCCCAATGAATGGTGAATACGGTTTGTCCGATATTTACATTGGAACTCCTGCCATTGTTAATGCTTCAGGAGTTGCCAAAGTCCTTGAAGTTCCATTAAGTGATGACGAAAAAGACAAGATGAGTGCTTCAGCTAAAACTTTAAAAGAAACCATTGCTAAAGGTATGAAGACCATCAACCTTTAAAAATAAGTTTAAAAAGAACAGACATTTATGTCTGTTTTTTTATGCTCCCAGTTATTTTGTGTTAATATTAATTAGAAATTACTTATGTGAGGAGCCTTAACCATGATTTTGCAATCTTTAGTTAAACCTAAAAGTGACCTGATTACTGTTGATGAAAACACTGATCTCGACACCGTATTAAAATTAATGGAAAAGAATCATTTTCGTTGCATTCCCGTTTTAGATGCCACTCATAAAGCCTTCAAGGGTAACATTTATCGCATGCACATCTACAAACACGAAGCCGATGGCGGCAAGATGTCCGACTCGGTTATGACCCTGATTAGAAACGAAACTAAATTTGTTAACCTGAATTCAGCTTTTTTCAAGGTCTTCTTTACGATTAAGGATCTTCCATACATTGCCGTTCTTGACGAGTTCAATAATTTTTATGGCATTTTAACTCACACGAAATTGATGGAAAGCTTGTCACAATCATGGAACGTGAAATTTGGTAGCTACGTGATTTCAGTTGTCTCACCTGGTGAACGTGGGGACTTAGAAGAGATGGCTCACATTATTACTAGATATACCGCCATTTCAAGTGTGATCAGCTTGGATTCAGTTGATCGTTCTGGTAAAACGGTCTATCGAACCATGTTTACCCTCCCGTCTAAGGTGACTAAGGATCGTCTGGACCGCATCATTGCAGCTCTAGAACGAAAGGGATTCAAAGTTCCAGAAGTTGAAGATCTAAAACAAGAATCAAAAGAAACTCCAATCGAAGAAAATTAGATACAAAAAAGAACGTGGAATAATTCCACGTTCTTTTTTGTATCTTATGTATCATCAGACTTCGTGCGTGCTCTGACTGAGCCCTAGACTTAAACTAAGACCAGCATCAACTTTTCTCATGATATCTTTACTTAAATGAGTGACATGATCTTTAAGACGCTGCTTATCAATCGTCCTAATTTGTTCTAACAGAATCACCGAACTCTTCTCAATTCCGGCATTCTGAGGTGTAATACCCACGTGAGTAGGCATCTTTGGCTTAGTAATCCGAGCCGTAATTGCGGCCACAATCACAGTGGGACTATAATGATTTCCAACGTTATTTTGGACTACCAAAACTGGTCGCATTCCACCCTGTTCAGAACCAACGACTGGAGATAAGTCTGCATAGAAAATATCGCCACGTTTAATTTCAACGTTTTCCATAGACTATTCCTTCCGCATAAATAAACTTACAACCGTGACTTCTCGTCTTCATAATTGTCAAAGAGCCGTCTTGCAATCTCATCCTCACATGGAGAATATTCATCAACAATTATTGAATTTAGATTGGCCATGATTGAGTAGCCATAAATTAAAGAATTAATTAGAGGGTCTTTATCAAACGAGTCACAGTCCATGGCAACTTTGTGGTTGTCAAAAGAAAGTCCTAGTTTGGTGAAATATTCTTCATTTTTCTGAGACCAAATAGCATCAATCGTGTATTTGTATGTCATGGAGAACTCCTCCTTACAAATAGTTACTTCAAATGATTACTTGATTTATACACCCGTGGTAATCGATCCGAATACCCACATGCAATCTCATAGTGAATGGTATGACAATAGTCGGCAACGTCTTGGAGAGTAATAGTATGACCATGATCAGTTCCCACCAAGGTCACCTTCGTTCCAATTGGTAACTGATGTGGTAACTTCACCATCAGTTGATCCATACATACTCTTCCGACAATTGGACAATACTGTCCATCTACTAGAAGTGAAAATCCCTGCATCGAGCGACGAACTCCGTCTGCATATCCAACAGGAACCGTTCCAATCCACTCCTTTGAGTTGGATGTATAAGTTGCACCGTATCCAATTGAACGACCAGCATTAACCTCTTTAACGTAAACTAACTCACTGGTAAAGCTCAGTGCTGGTTTCAACTTAAATGGTGAAGCAATCTCAACCCCCGATGGATTCAAACCATAGCCAGCCACTCCAAAGCGGACCATGTTTCCACCCGCTGCTTTATGCCACATACTAGTAGCTGAATTTGCCACGTGAACATAACGAGGTTTATCGGGAATCGCAGTCATCAATTCGTTAAAATTATCCAATTGATACTTAAAATAATCATCATTAGCGCTATCTGCGGTAGAAAAATGAGTAAATACTCCCTCAAAGTCAATATACTCGCTAGTTCGGTTCAACTCAACTATTGCATCTCTAACTTCTGAAACAGTTTGGAGTCCGATCCTTCCCATTCCAGTATCCAAAGCCAAATGAACCCTAATCTTGTTCTTTAATTTCAGTTGTTCAGCTAAATTAGCTGCCTGCTTAATCCAATCAATCGAGCTCACCGTAACCGAAACATTGTACTTTGCAATTAATGGAACATTTGAAAGGTCACAAAGACCCAAAACAAGAATGGGTTCAGACACAAATCCAGCTTCTCGAAGCTGAATTGCTTCGTCTAAAATGGCAACACAAAAACCAGTAGCTCCTGCTTGTTTAGCAATCCTCGCCACTTGAACCGCACCGTGTCCATAAGCATTAGCCTTGACGACCATGAATAGATCCGACTTGGCATCCAATCGTTTTCGTTCCTCACTAATGTTATGAAAAATGGCATCTTCATCAATAACTAGTTGTGCATTTCGATTTCTTCCCACTGCCATAACGTATACTTCCTCGAATAAAGTACTATCTAATTATTCTTTGATAATTATTATAACACTTAATAAATTAATTTTCTAAATAAAAGAGAGAACCAAGAAGGCTCTCTCTTTGCTACTTATTCTTAATGACAAAATTCTTTGATTTACCGTGGTTACCACCATTATGACCTCTTGAATCACGACGTCTTGAGTCGTGACCACCACGATGACTACCAAAGCGTTTGTGACTGTTCCGGTCATTTTTCTTACCGCGATAACCGCCACCACGATGACCACCAAAGCCACCATGATTTTTAAGTGGTTTTTCGGCCGTAATGTGAACCTTAACCTGATCTCTTGTCATGTCATTCAAAAGAGCAGAAACCAAATCGACACTGTCATACTTTTCAAGGAGCTTTTTTGCGACCCGCTCAAACTTGGCAGTATCCGTCTTCTTTACTAACTTTTCAATATCATCTTCAGCAAATTTTAACTGACCAGCAAGGGCTTCGTCTTCTGAAGGTGGCTTTAAAGGAAGCATCCTTACCTTGGTAAGTCGTTCAATTCCTCTTAAATAACTCATCTCATTTGGAGTGACAAACGTTACTGAGGTACCATGATGGCCGGCACGACCAGTTCGTCCAATTCGATGGACATAACTTTCTGGATCCTGGGGAATATCAAAGTTATAAACGTAAGTGACACCCGAAACATCAATTCCTCTAGCAGCCACATCAGTAGCCACTAAATAATTAATCTTGTCGTTCTTAAATTCGTTCATAATCTGAGTTCGCCGTTTTTGGGTTAAATCACCGTGAAGACCAGCTGCCCGATAACCACGCGCAATCAGTCCCTTAGAAACTTCGTCGACTCGTCGTTTAGTTCGACAAAATACGATGGTAACCTTGGGTGTTTGAACGTCAAACAAACGGGTCATGGTATCAAACTTTTCGTTATCTTTAACCTTAACGTAGTACTGATCGACTAGGTCAGTGGTTAATTCCTTCGACTTAACCGTGATCTGCTTTGGATCTCTCATGAACTGAACCCCAACTCGTTTGATGGGTGCTGGCATGGTTGCTGAGAAAAGCAAAGTTTGCCGATCTTCTGGAATGTTCTTAATGATGCTTTCAATATCATCTAAGAATCCCATGTTAAGCATTTCGTCGGCTTCATCTAACACTAAGTACTTAACGTGTCCTAGTTTTAAGGTGCGACGATTAATGTGATCAAGAATTCGTCCTGGAGTCCCCACCACAATCTGTGGCTTCTTCTTCAAATCTCTAATTTGCTGGCGAATATCTGAACCACCATAAACTACTTGAACTCGAGCTCCTTCAACGCCACCAAGACGTTGCATCTCTTTTTGTGTTTGAATGGCAAGTTCTCTAGTTGGTGAAATTACAAGTGCCTGCACATCTGGATTATTCAGATCGATTTCTTGCAGGATTGGAAGGGCAAACGCAGCTGTTTTCCCAGTTCCAGTTTGAGCCTGTCCAATAACATCCTGACCTTTTAACAATAATGGAATTGTCTGAGCCTGAATTGGAGTGGGTTCGTCAAAGCCTGATTTTTCCACGGCTTTTAATAGACTATCAGATAGTCCTAAATCTTTAAACTTCAAATGTGTTCCTCCTATTGAAACTACAATTGTGAATTCAATGATTTGCTTGGAAAAAATCCGTTTTCCATAATGCGCAAATCGTCTGATTCACATTTATTTCTATATTCTTCAGCGATTACGTGTCTAAAACATATTACACCATCTGGCCTAATTTCACAAACCGATGAACCTATTCTAACGCTTTTAAAACTCGTTCTAAGTGAATTCCGTGACTCCCTTTTAACAAGACTTCATCCCCAGTAGACAACTGGGAGTCTAGGCTTTTAGCTAATTGATCAAGCTGATCAACCGGATAATAATGGAGGGCATTTTGATTGGGATATTTTTTTTGCAACATTTGATATAAAGACTTCATAAGTGGTCCAACTAGGTAAACCTGGTTAATCAATTGCGGATCGATTGCATCAGAAATATCCTCATGCATCTCCACTCCCTTATCACCAAGTTCCAGCATGTCACCTAAAACTGCAACTCGCTTCCCTTGTAAATGAGTGGATTGAAACGCCTTTAAAACGGCTTTTAGAGCCGATGGGTTCGAATTATATACGTCACTTAAAATCATTTCACCATTTTGACCCTTAACCCATTCAGTTCGATTATTAGTAAAATTGGCATGGTCTAGTGCTGACTTCATGTTGGCCGGCAGGATTTCCGCTAGTTCACCAACTTCAATGGAAGCAAGGGCATTGTTGACGTTGTAGTCACCAATTAGCGGAATGGTGAATTTCATGTTTCCAAACCGATTGGTCTTAAACGTCGTTTCGTGGTCGCCATCATAGACATCCTTTGGGTAAATATCGTTAGTGTCTTTTCTTCCAAAGGTCAACTTTTCAACGTCAAGTGATTTAGCCCGTTCGTTTAATAAGGGTTCATCACCGTCATAGACAAACACCCCATCTGGCCTAAGTCCATGGGTAATCTCCATTTTGGCATCCGCAATCTTAGCACGGGTTCCGAAGAATTCAATGTGAGCTTCCCCAATCATGGTAATGACGGCGATGTCTGGCTTAACTAGCTTACTTAAAAAGTCAAGTTGGCCAGGTCGATCCATCCCCATCTCTACCACCAAATATTCTGTGTTAGATTCCATGGAAAGGATCGTAATTGGGACTCCAATCTCATTATTAAAGTTAGCGTGCGTCTTAGTAACATTAAACTGAGTGGCAAGAATTGAAGCAATCATGTCTTTAGTAGTGGTCTTGCCATTACTTCCGGTAATTGCCACCACTTTAGGATTAATCTTATTTAAATAGTGTCGACTGAGATCCTGTAGGGCTTTTAACGTGTCATCGACTAAAATAACCGGAAAATCCTTCGGAACATCACTAATTCGACTTTGATTCCAAAACGTTGCGTTAGCCCCGTTTTTGATGGCACTAGCAATGAAATCGTGCCCATCGTGATTCCCAGTGAGTGGAACAAAAAGATCATGCGGTTTTAACTTCCGACTATCAAACGAAACTCCCGTTATTTCAACGTTTTCGTATTTTTTCGAATTCAAGTCACCATTAACGGATTTTGCAACCTCTAAAAGGTTCATTTTCATAACAAAAACTCCTCTTAATTCGATGTAAATGCATTTAAAGTATATCAGAAAAAAATCAATAAAAAAGCGACTCAGCTGGTTTAAACCAAATCGTTTAATTCTCCCTCATCATCAACGTCTCTTTGAAGTTCCCACGTTTTAGTGGAAATATCATAAGTAATTTGACCAACTTTAAAGGCTCCACTTTTCAACTGGTCATAAGAGTTCCAAATTACCTTTGGAGATCGTTTTTTGTGTCTCATTAAGGGAATCTCAAGCTTCGGTCTCTTCACAACTATCATATCATACGGAATAATAACTCCCGTAATTCCCAGTTTTAACAACTTGGTCATGGTACGTTCGTCGATATCCCTAAACGGCACTGACTTTACGAACATTCGTCTACTGTTCCACTGCTTTTTTAGATGCCGTTTAATGCAGACAGCTAAAATTTGATTAATGACACTAAAATGACGCATGTATACCTTTGTAAAGCCAGTGGATTCACCCAAAAACACAAATTGATTCTTCAATTTAACCGAAAATGGACTCGTTTGATTGAGTGGGATACCCATGTGACTCAAGTACAATAAATCTGCGATTTCATCCTCATTTAAAGAATCCAGATCCTCCCGGTTTCTAAAATCAACCCATTTCTTGGTACTAATTTTATTGTTAATCATGTACTCTCTAATTTCATTTTGACCGGTAATTAAATCAAATTTAGTGGACATATTGAAATCATTTGCGTAACGATAATCATCATTTAATAAAATAATATTTTGGGGATCGTTCTTAATTCCGTTTAAAAAATCCGACGGAAGAATTCCCCAACTGTAGGCAAAATTCTTAACTGGATTAACCTGAAAATACACTGTGTTAATTAACATATTTGTCTTGCTCCAATCCTTATTACCCCTTTCACCATAAAATAAGATTTTAATAACCATTTTTCCAACTCACGTCATTTTCTTACGTTATAATTAGCATTCATTTTTATATATATGAAGTTCAATTACTGTTAGTATAGTAATAACGATTTAAATTTCGGGAGTGTGGATTATGAAAAAAACTAACGTTTTATTTGTCTGCTTGGGGAACATATGTCGATCTCCCATGGCAGAAGCAATGTTTAAAAAAATGCTTATAAATAAAGGACTTTCAAATCATTATTCAGTAAGTTCAGCTGCCACCGAAAACGATGAGGCAGGTAGTCGTCCTCATCCTGGTGCTCAAAAAACCATGGACGCTCATCACTTGGATTATAGTGGGAAACAATCCCATCCAATCACCGCTTACGACATCGATAATGCTGATTACATTATTACCATGGATGACTACAATATCAGTGATCTTAAAAAGATGATTCCCAAAAGTCAATGGAATAAGCTTCATTTATGCATGGACATTGTTCCCGGTAAAAAGGGAGTCAACATCGTTGATCCTTGGTATACCCATCGATTTGAGGATACCTATCAAATGCTGGATCAATCTTTGCCCTTGTGGCTAAAGTACATGCAAGAACATCATAACAGCAAACAGGAAGGAAGCGAATCATTTGAATCAGAATAAAGCCCAAATCTCTGATCCGGTTCCTTCAGAAATATGGCACAAAAACCTAGTAGCACTATGGTTTGGGATGTTCATGAATGGATTAGGTTTTAGTGAAGTCATGCCTTTTCTCTCCCTGTTCATCGCTACCCTAGGCCACTATAATTCTAGTCAACTAAGTATCTATAGTGGGCTTGCTTTCTCAGCCTCTTTCATTGTTACCGCCGTCGTCTCCCCCATTTGGGGATCTTTGGCTGACAGATACGGACGAAAAGTGATGCTTTTACGAGCATCACTTGGAATGGCAATCTGTCTAATATTGATGGGCTTTGTTACTGCTGTTTGGCAGTTAATTGCCCTTCGATTTATTCAAGGAATCTTCTCTGGATACATGAGCAATGCCAACGCCTTACTTGCGACTCAGGTACCAAAGCGAGAAAGTGGGAAAGCCCTTGGAATTTTAACCACCGGTAACGTCTCAGGAACCCTTTTTGGTCCCTTCATTGGCGGAATTTTAGCTTCTGTCTTTAGTTATCGTCTTACCTTCTTCATTACTGGTGGTTTACTCATTTCCGTCTTTTTTGTCACGCTATTTTTCGTTAAAGAACACTTTAAACCGGTTGCAAAAGAAGATAACCTATCTACCAAACAGGTTATTTTCGAACTTTCAAACGTCAAACTGATTTTTGGAATGTTCTTGACCACCCTGATTATTCAAGCCTCTAATTTCTCCATTTCACCCATTCTGTCACTGTACGTAAAAGAAATCATGCACAATAGTCCTCAAGTCACCTTTTACAGTGGAATTGTTGCCGCAGTTCCGGGAATTGCCACGCTTTTTGCCGCCCCCAAACTGGGAGCATTAGGCGATCGAATCGGGACCTCCAAGATTATGCTAGGCGGTTTCATCTTTGCCATCTTGGTCTACATCCCCATGGCGTTTGTAACCAACGTCTGGGAATTAATGGGACTCAGATTTCTGATTGGAATCTCCAACGCCTGTATGTTACCTGCCGTTCAAACCATTTTAGCTAAAAACACCCCATCTAACGTTACTGGTCGGATTTTTAGCTGGAACCAGTCCATGCAAGCAGCTGGAAACTGTATCGGACCCATCATCGGCTCCATTGTTTCTTCTTTGTTTGATTACTCAAGTGTGTTCATTTCAACCGCAATCCTTGTCTTCATTAACTTCTTGTTAGTATTAAACGAAACCAGAAACGAACAGAAGACCGTAAACTAAATTTAGACAAAAAAAGAGCCAACTAGAAGTTGGCTCTTTTTATTTATTATTATTTGTCGGCAAGACCATATTTCTTGTTGAAACGATCGACCGCACCATCTGCTTGGTTGAACTTTTGCTTACCAGTGTAGAATGGATGTGAATCAGATGAAATTTCAACTCGGATTAATGGGTAAGTGTTGCCGTCGTCCATTTTGACGGTTTCATCAGAGGTTGCAGTTGAACCAGTAATGAACTTAAATCCAGTACTTGAATCTTGAAAAACAACTTGATGAAAATCTGGATGAATTCCTTTTTTCATAATATTTCGCTCCTTTTGCCCTAAACACAGTTCAGAGATTGATTATCGAATATAACATCAACCATAATAGCTTAACATTATTTTTTGACGTACGCAATAGGACCCAGGCGTTAGTCGTCCTGGTCAATCATCTGGACGTTAGCGTGTAGATTGGTTAATTTATTAGTAATATTATCATATCCGCGTAAAATATTGTCCGCATTTTCAATAACGGTCTTACCACTAGCCATCAGCCCAGCAATGACCAAGGATGCCCCAGCGCGAATCTCTCCGGCTTGAACGGTTGTCCCATGGAGGTTCTCACTCTTACTGATAATAATTGAATTATCAGTTGGATTGACCTTGATATTAGCCCCCATCTTCTGGAGCTGGGCAATGTGATTCTGACGTTCCGGATAAATCGTATCGTGAATCACACTATCCTCGTCTGCTTTAAACAGCATGGGGGTAATTGGTTGTTGTAAATCCGTCGCAAACCCTGGAAACGGTGCCGTTTTAATCTCGATACCATTTAATTTCCCAGTCTTTGGAACATAAATACTGTCTTCGCCAACTTCTAATTGAACGCCGGCTTCAATCAACTTAGCTGTGTAGGCTTGTAAATGCTCAGGAATTACGTTCTTAACGTTAATTCCCTTCCCAACAGCGGCGGCTAACGTCAAGTATGTCCCCGCTTCAATTCGATCAGGGATAATCGTATGCGTCGCCTTGGCCTGGAGATGATCAACGCCTTGAATCCTGATGACGTCGGTCCCAGCTCCTCTGATCTTAGCTCCCATACTATTCAAAAATGATGCAATATCAATAATTTCCGGTTCTTTAGCGGCATTACTAATGGTAGTAACCCCATCAGCCTTTACCGCTGCCAGAATCGTGTTGATCGTCGCTCCAACCGAAACCATGTCAAAGAAAATTGAAGCCCCATGAAGTCCATTTTCCGTTGCATTAATATCGACCGAATCATCACTTTCATTGACTTCTGCACCCAAGGCCTTAAAGGCGCGAATGTGCTGGTCAATTGGCCGTGGTCCGATATTGTCTCCACCAGGGAAACTAATCGTGGCACGATGAAACTTGCCAAGAAGCGCTCCCATAAAATAATAGGAAGCACGCAGACTTTTAATTGCTTTACCGGGCAATTCACCCTCAAGTATATTAGTTGGATCAATGTTTAAGACACCATCTGAAAAATCAGATGTTACGTTCATCGACTGGAGGATTAGCATGAGATTATGCACATCCAGGATATCGGGAACCATGTCAAGTTCCACTGGACTATCCGCCAAAATAGCAGCCGGTATCAAAGCGACCGTACTATTCTTAGCTCCGCCAACGGTAACGTCGCCATATAGAGGATGTCCTCCTGATATTTTTAGTATCGTCATAATTGGTAATCCTCACTTATATCATATCTTTTAATAATAATCATAGGAAAGTTTTCACCAAAACACAATACAAAATCAGAAATTATTTTATTAAGATTATAAAGAAGCCTGGTTACTTCTTGTGATTATGCATGTGTTCTTTGTCGGCAGCGGCGACAAACGCCTTGAATAATCCCTCGGGACGATTTGGACGTGATAAAAATTCGGGATGGTATTGTGCTGCAACGTAGAAGTGATTATCAGGAACTTCGACCACTTCAACCAAGTGATCATCTGGTGAGGTCCCAGAAATAACTAAGCCAGCATCTTCCAGGTCTTTTCTAAATTTATTATTGAATTCATAACGATGACGATGACGCTCTGAGATTTCCCTTTTGTTGTCGTATGCACCGGCGGCTTTACTCCCTGCTTTTAACTTAGTCTTATAAGCACCCAAGCGTTGAGTTCCACCAGCATCAGTAACATCATTTTGATCGGCCATGAGATCAATCACATTGTGCTTAGTCTGCGGATCAAATTCAGTTGAGTTGGCATCCTTATAACCCACAACGTCTCTAGCATATTCGATGGTAGCAATCTGCATTCCAAGGCAAACACCTAAATAAGGAACATCATTTTCTCTAGCATATCGAGCGGCTTGAATCATTCCTTCGACCCCTCGATTACCAAATCCACCAGGAACCAAGATTCCGTCCATTCCCTTTAACTTCTTAGAAACGTTGTCTCTGTTAATCGTACCCGCATCAACCATGTGAATGTTAACTTTATCGTCAGCAGCATAACCGGCATGTTTTAAAGCTTCATTGACGGACAAATAAGCATCGTTTAGATCAACATACTTACCAACAATGGCAATGTTAACCTCACCCTTGAGATTTCTGATGTGCTTCTCCATCTTCTTCCAGTCTTTCATGTCAGCCTCTGGAGCTTTAACGTTAAAGTGCTTTAAAATCTCATCGTCCATGTCCTGTTTTTGAAAACTAAGCGGGATTTGGTACAAGTTAGGAGCATCGATGGACTCGATGATATCCTTAACCGGAACATCACAGAACATGGCAATTTTTTTCTTCATCTCATCACTAACTGGCTTCTCAGCACGAAGAACCAACATATCGGGTTGAATGCCAATTCCCCTCAATTCTTTAACACTGTGCTGGGTTGGTTTGGTTTTCATTTCCTTTGCGGCGTGCAGGTACGGAACAAGCGTAACGTGAATATAAAAAGTATTCTCATCACCGACTTCATGTTTCATCTGACGGATGGCTTCCAAAAACGGTAGGGACTCGATGTCTCCAACCGTTCCACCAATTTCTGAAATAACGATATCAGCGTCCGTGCTTTGAGCGGCACTCATAATCTTTTGTTTAATCATTCCAGTAATGTGAGGGATGACCTGAACGGTTCTCCCAAGATAATCTCCGTGACGTTCTTTTCTTAAAACTTCTTCATAGATTTTACCGGTCGTAAAGTTAGAGTACTTGTTTAAATTGTTATCAATAAAACGTTCGTAATGACCTAAATCAAGATCAGTTTCAGCACCATCATCGGTAACAAAGACTTCTCCGTGTTGATAAGGATTCATTGTTCCCGGATCAATGTTGATATATGGATCAAATTTTTGGATCGTAACGTTAAAGCCACGATTCTTCAATAATCTTCCGATTGAAGCCGAAACAATTCCCTTTCCTAAGGAAGAAACTACTCCACCGGTTACAAAAATATACTTAGTCATGCTTAACTCCTCCATCAAATTTAGGTTACAACATAAAAAAAGCTCCCCATTCATTGAATAGGGAGCGGTTACTTATTCGAAATACTTCACATGTCTGTAAAGTGCCCAAATAGTATGTTAAGTGATTCTACATAATTAGTCAAGTTTAATCATTGTCGTCGTCATCATCTTTTTTATCGTCATCGTCATCTGGATTGACCTCTGAGAGGTCGCCTTCAACACCATCATCATCGTCAATGGCGTCATCATCAGTATCAGGATTTTCTTCATCAAGATCCTTATGATACTTATCCTTGTCGTCAGGGGTATCATCAAAATCATCCTGATCTTCTGGATCATCGTTATCATAGTCGATCACGTCATCATCGTCAGCTGCATCAGCCATAAAAGCATTCACCTTACGATGCTTTTTGGGAGTATTACCGTTGTCTTCTTCACCTTCATTGATGGTGGCTTCGTTAATGGATTCATATGGGTACCAAGTACGAAGACCCCAAACGTTATTGCCAAGGGAGATAAAACTCCCATCAACATTAAGGTCTGTGTAGAATTGAGGTAAACGATCACGAATTACTTGGTTGCTGTCCCCCAAGTATTTTTGTACTTCGTTGGTTAAATCAACGAATGACATGGTTTTACCAGCATCAGCTAAAATTGCATGAGCCACTTCAACCATTGATAATTCGCTTTTATCTTGCTTGTCTAATTCTTTAAGTTCCAATTCGACCACGCCTTTCTAGATTCCTAACAGACTAATAATACTAGTTTAACATTTAAATTGCAATTTGACTCGATAGTCGCCGACTTTCTGTCCGTCGGTGTACAATTCATAGTTAATCTCAATCATTTGCCATCCGTTTTTATCATCTCTAGATTGCTTAATGCTAGTGGTATGTGCCCCAATTTTTAGATTACCAAATGGCGTTCGGTACAAGTCTTCGATTGTTTCGTTCGGTTTAAAATGAAGTTCAAGATGATTTTTGCCAGCACGAGTTAACCGAATCGCATCTTTTCCAATCCGGTAGGTAACAGGAACGTCCGGTTGTCCGTCAACGTGTTCAACGTAACGTAAATAACGATAGCCGTTGAGCATAACTAGTTGCCCATTTTCTTTAAAATGATGGTGTTCGACGTTTTCGTCCTGTTTTATTTCGATTGCAATCTCAACTTGAACTTTTTCGATCTTTTCGTTTTCTGTCAAAAATATCACCTCACAAATTTGATTTTACGCCGTTAGCAATGGAAATGCACTAACTTTGAGTTTGTCATGACGTTTATTTTTATTTCAGTTATAATGAAGAGAGATTAGTATAAGTGGAGGTCTTTTATTGAAGTATTACAATCAACCATTGAAATATGACAAAGTTTTTCGTGACCCAGTTCTGGGTCACGTTTACGTTGAACACCAAGTGATTCTCGATCTCATTAATACGCCTGAATTTCAACGTCTAAGACGAATCAAGCAGTTAGGAACTACTTCATTAACCTTTCACGGAGCAGAACACACCCGATTTAGCCACTCTTTAGGAGTGTATGAAATTACTAGACGAATTTGTGATAATTTTAAGCGAAATTATCCGTCTAAAAAAGCGGGTGATGGCTTATGGGACGATTCAGAACGAATTGTGGCCCTGTGTGCCGCTCTACTTCACGACGTTGGTCATGGAGCTTATTCACATACGTTTGAACACATTTTTCACACCAATCACGAACAGATTACCCAGCAAATCATCACTTCAAACGAAACGGAAATTAACCACGTTTTAAGTGAGGTCGGTCCTGATTTTCCCGAACGCGTCGCCAGTGTCATTAACAAGACCTATGACAATCCGCAAGTCGTCCAAATGATTTCAAGTCAAGTTGATGCCGATCGGATGGACTACCTTCTAAGTGATTCATATTACACCGGAGCACAATACGGTAATTTTGATTTGGATCGGATTCTTCAGGTGATGCGTCCGTACTCTGGCGGGATTTGTTTTCGGGCAAGTGGTTTACACGCGATTGAGTACTACATTGTTTGTCGTTTTCAAATGTATCAACAAGTATACTTCCATCCCGTCTCACGTTCGATGGAGGTTATTTTAAGTCACCTACTGATGCGGGCGAAAGAATTAGCGTTACAACCTAAGAGCACCTTTAAACCTAGTCTTTTAATGCCAATCTTTTCTAATAACTACTCCCTAGATGATTATTTACAAATTGACGATGGGGTGCTTAACACCTACTTCGTCATGTGGCGAAAGTCGGAAGATCCGATTCTCTCTGACCTCGCCAAACGTTTCTTAAATCGGCGTCCCTTTAAATCCGCTAAATACAACGATCAGACGGAATTTTTAATCCCTAAGCTACAAAAGATCATTGAAAAAGCCGGATTTAATCCAAAGTACTACACTGCCACTGACAACAGTTTTGATCAGCCCTATGATGTCTACGATCCCAAAAGTAAACATCAAAACGCCCAGATTGAACTGATGGAAAATGATGGTAATTTGGTAGAACTCTCTCAAACTAGTGACCTAGTTCGTGCCATTACCGGAAAACTAATTGGTGACAAGCGTTTTTTCTTTCCACGTGAAATGCTTAAGCCAACAAAAAACGTTGAACTTTTTCAACCTTTATACGATGAATTTCAAAAATACATTGATAATGACAACCTTATAATTCCAAAGGAGAACTAACATGGATATCAAATTAATTGCCATCGATATCGACGGCACCTTATTAAACGAAAAAAATCAATTAGCAAAAGCAACCATCGAAGCTATTACTAAAGCCTGCAATCAAGGCATAAAAGTGGTTCTTTGTACTGGTCGCCCCATTACTGGCGTAAAGCCATACCTTGATAAGCTCGGAATTGACGGAGACGATGAATACGCCATCACTTATAATGGTGCCCTAGTCGAAACGGTTAGTGGCAAAGTGTTAATCAAAGAAACGGTTAAGTATGATGACTTTTTAGAAATTGAAATGATGTCACGAGAAATGGGAGTTCACTTCCAAATCGAAACGGTTGATTCCATTACCACTACCGATCGTGATATTAGTCCCTTTTCCGTTGAAGAAAGCCATCTTGTTTCGATGCCCATCAAATATCGAACTCCTGGTGAAATCACTCGTGACGTCAACATTTACAAACTGATGTACGTTGATTATCCGGACAAGATCACCAAAGCAAAGGGCAATCTACCAAAATCAATTTACGACCGAATGAGTGTCGTTCAGAGTTCACCGGTCTTTCTTGAGTTTATGAACTCAAATTCAAGTAAAGGCAATGCCTTACGGGATCTTTCCGAAAAGCTTGGTTTAAAGCCAGATAACGTCATGGCCATTGGCGATCAGGGGAATGATATTTCGATGATCAAGTTTGCGGGACTGGGAGTGTCCATGGGTAACGGAATCGATGAAGTTAAAAAGAACGCCCAATTTGTTACCAAACCTAATTCAGAAGATGGGGTAGCATACGCCATCAATAAGTACGTTAATCAATAACAAACGAGCGCAAAAAAATAATCTTAGCATTTTAAGCTAAGATTATTTTTTATCCATTACTTTTTTTCATCATCCTTACCATAGTCAAACCGATGACTAAACAGCGGACTAACGGGACGATTTTCGTTAATTCTAGTAATTGCGTCTCCAATTAATGGTGCAACTGAAATTTGTTTGATCTTGTCAATTTTTTTATAATCGGGTAACTGAATGGAATCAGTCACAACCAGTTTCTTAATTGGCGAAGCTTCGATTCTTTCGGTTGCTGGCCCTGATAAGACGGGATGGGTACAACATGCATAAACTTCTGAAGCACCAGCATCCATTAAGGCTTGCGCACCTTTCGTAATGGTTCCAGCTGTATCAATCATATCGTCAATCATAATACAACGCTTCCCCTTTACATCCCCAATGATGTTCATAACTTGAGCAACGTTGGCTTTTGGGCGACGCTTATCAATAATAGCAATTGGAGCCTTTAAAAACTCAGCCATGGCACGAGCTCGACTCACCCCACCATGATCAGGTGAAACAACTACCGCGTCTTTTGCGAGTCCGTTCTTGATGAAGTAATCAGCAAGGAGCGGTGCCCCCATCAAATGATCAACGGGAACATCAAAGAATCCTTGAATTTGAGCAGCATGTAAATCAAGGGCTACCAAACGTGTGATTCCATCTTTTTCCAGCATGTCTGCCACTAACTTAGCGGTAATTGGTTCACGACTTCGTGCTTTTCGATCTTGTCTAGCGTAACCATAGTATGGAATAACCACGTTAATGGTTTTGGCACTTGCTCTTCTTAAAGCATCGATCATGATTAATAATTCCATTAAATTATCATTAACGGGATCAGAAGTTGATTGGATAATATAAACGTTATCGCCACGAATGCTTTCTTCAATATTAATTTGAATCTCACCATCGCTAAAGCGACTGACGGAAGCTTTTCCCAAGGGAACTCCCACTCGTTTAGCAATCTTTTCTGCAAGCGGACGATTTGAATTTAAAGAAAAAATCTTTAATTTTGGATCAGCATACTTTTCAGCCATTATAACCCCCACATTTTTTTCCTACCTAATCAATTCCATTATATTATTTTCAGAAAACAATTTCACTATTTAGCTCAAATTAATTAGCGCCTTTAAAGGGAAGTTTTTTATAATAACCCGGCTTGTTAGTCTGGCGCTCTCTAGCAATTCCCATGTCATACTGATCCATGTCGTCGGTAATGGTCGAACCAGCCGCAATAAAGGTATGATCAGCGATGTGGACTGGGGCGATCAAGTTGGAATTACTTCCAATAAAAGAATCATCACCAACCGTTGTGGTGTGCTTATGAGCTCCATCGTAATTCGCAAAAATCACTCCGCAACCAATATTAATGTGTTTACCAAGTTTAGCATTGCCAACGTAAGTCAGATGACCCATCTTGGTTCCCTCACCAATGGTGGCACTTTTGACCTCACAGAAGTTGCCAATGTGGACGTCCTTCTCAATCTTAGCACCCGGTCTTAAATGACTATCTGGTCCGATATCAGAACCCGGCATCATCTCAGAATCTTCAATTACCGAAGAGAAGACCTTAACGTTATCATGAATTTTACTGCCAGAAATTTTAGAGTGGGCACCAATGATACAGTTACTACCGATTTCCGTCCCATTTTGAAGTTGAACTCCTGGTTCAATAATGGTATCCTGACCAATTTTAATGTCACTATCAATATAGGTATCATCGGGATTAACAATCGTAACACCATTTTGCATGTGCTGACGATTAATCCGGGATTGCATAATTTGAGTGGCACGGGCCTGAGCGACCCGATCATTTACACCCATCGATTCATTAAAGTTCGCCATCTTGTAGGCAGCAATTGTGTGACCCTCATTTTTTAAGACTTCAATGGCATCAGTTAAATAATATTCACCCTGAGCGTTATCGTTATTAATCTTGTGCAAAGCCTCAAATAACGAATGATTATCAAACACGTAAACCCCAGTGTTAATCTCATGAATGCCCTGCTCTTCCGGCGTAGCATCCTTTTGCTCCACGATCTTTTCTACAATCCCAATGTCATTTCTAACAATCCGGCCATAACCAGTCGGATCAGGAGCTTTAGACGTCAAAATGGTCGCGGTGGCCTTTTTTTGTTCGTGATACTCAAAGAGTTGCTTAAGAGTAGAGGAGGTAAATAATGGAGTATCACCACTAATAACTAACGTCTCACCATCTGAGTTCTTTAAAAGTCCTTCAGCTCGTGCAACGGCATCGCCAGTCCCAAGTTGTTTATCTTGGACGACGTACTCACAACGATTGCCAAGTTCGTTTTCTACATCTTCAGCACCGTAACCAACAATCGTGATGATGTTATCCATATCTAACTTGGATACTTGCGTCAAAACATGGTCAACCATTGATTTCCCACAAATTCGGTGGAGAACTTTATATAACTTGGACTTCATCCGGGTGCCCTTACCAGCCGCTAAAATAATCGTATTCTTTGAACTCATTTTTGTTCCCCTTGTAATTAATTTTTAATTTGTACTCCCAAAAATTTTTTGGGCATAATTGCCAGGTTTAATCTCAATCTGATCATCTTTAATATCCATTTTAAGTAATGAAGTAAAATCAGTAACCTTTCTGTGACCTGGATCATCAGTTTCAACAAAAACCGTACTGCCCACCAGATGACAATCAAACTCATCAATCAGGGACGTCAGACCAGAAATCGTTCCGCCACCACGCAAAAAATCATCAACAATCAAAACGTTAGAACCTGGCTTCAGGCTTCTTTTTGAGATTGTCATTCGTTTAACTTCTTGACTAGATGCCGAAACGTAGTTAACACTCACGGTCGACCCCTCAGTAATTTGAGAGTCGTGCCTAGCAATTACCAGTGGCACATTTAAATACGTGGCAGAAGCTTCGGCAACTGGAATTCCTCTCGTTGCCACCGTTAGTACTGCGTCAACTTTCTGAAACAGGTATTGGGTGGCAATGATCCGCCCAATGGTTTTCAACTTCTCCGGTTGGCCTAAAATATCGGACATATAAACATAACCACCAGGAAGATAACGATTGTTATCGTTTAAGATGTCAGAGACCTCTTTAATAAACTGATCAGCCGCCTCTTTTAAAATGTATGGCGTAAATTTGGCGCCCCCAGAAGCTCCGGGAACGGTCTCAACCAGACCAATCCCACGTTGTTGAAATGCTTGCTTCACAATGGCTAAGTCCTCACTAATGGAAGATTTAGCAGAATTGTAGCGCTTAGCGAAAAAAGTTAATGGTACTAATGTATGAGGACGGTTTAATAGATAGTTTGTCATATCTACTAATCGTTCACTTCTTTTAAATTTCATGCTTTCACCTCGTCATAAATTGGCACACAAGGAAATTTTAGCATAAATGTTCGTGTTTTACTTCACTTTATTGAAAAAAGAGTAAAAAAAAGAGGGACTAAATCAAATTATCCCTCCCTAAAGTGATTATAAATCAGTGATCCAAAGTAAATGGCAACCTCAATAACAGCAATAAAGAAACTGACCGGCCAGTTCGTGTAATATCCAAGCGTTAATCCGGCCCAAACTCCGATCAAACCAAAAACAATGGCCAGTCCAATCATTTTTCCGACTGAATGGGCAAAGTATTTAGCACTCGCAGCTGGCAAAGTCAAAAGGATAAAAATCAAAAGTGCCCCGACAATTTGAGCAGCCACGGAGACGCTTAAAGCCAGCATTACTAGGAAAATCAATGAGAGGATTCCACTTGGAATTTTCTGGGCTCTGGCTCCCACTGCATCAAACGAATCAAACTTTAAGTCCCGATAAATACATAGGGTCACGATTAACACAATCACCGATAACCAAATCATCTGATGGACTTCAGAAGCACTGATTCCGACAATACTTCCGAACAAGATATTAGTGGCATAACTAGCACTACTGTTTGAAAGGGCTAGAAATAAGACTCCTAGTCCAATAAAGAGGGCCGAAACAGCACTAATTGTATCTTCTCGTCTTTCGGCAACGGAGCCAGCACTCATTCTTCCAACGAGAACCGAACTAATGGTGGTAAAGAGTAGCATCCCGTTTAACGGACTAATTCCCACAAACATTCCAAAGGAAGCTCCAGCAAACCCAATCTCAGATAAAGTGTGGGTCAGAAACGGCATGTTTCTTGAAACGACAAACACCCCGATGACCCCACAGACCACCGCGATGATGGTACTGGCTAAAAAGGCATTACGCATAAATTCAAAACTAAACATCGGCTTGCCCCTTCCAAAATTCTTCAACATTTAAGTTCTTAATTGGTCCAAATTCATAATTATCAGGACGCAAAAACAAGTATTCGTTAGCGAACTTCTTTGCTAGCGGAATGTCATGCGTAACAAAAATTACGGTTAACCCACTTTTAACGTTTAGGTCGGAAACCACATTAAGCAGGTTCTCCTTGGCCTCTGGGTCAAGACTTGCCGTCGATTCATCTAAAATCAAAAGATCGGGTTTCACTACCAGCGCCTGTGCCAGATAAGCTCGCTGTTTTTCCCCACCGGAAGTTCTTCCTAATGGTTCTTTGGCAATATCAGTTAGGTTAGTCTCAGTTAGGACCTGATTTAACGTTTCACGATCTTTTCTTGAAAGCCATGGTAGTTTAAACCCACTAAAAGCTAGAGCAACAAAATCTTTTACCGACAACGGATATTCGGTATCAATATTTCTAAACTGGGGCACATACCCAATCTTGACCTGAGAACGATCGGGGATAAACTGAACCTTTCCACTGGTGGGCTTCAATTGACCAAGAATCACTTTGATCAAGGTGGTCTTCCCTACTCCATTCTGGCCTACAATACTTAAAAAACTACCACGTTTCACGTTAAAGCTCAAATCACTTAAAACGTGTTTATCCGCAAAATTAACGGTTAAATTTTCTATCTTTAAAACTAAGTCATCCATCTTTAAACTCCTACCATTTCGAGCTTCAATAGTACTAACGAAGCTTACTAACTAATCAATAGTTCTCAACTAATATAACACTGTTATCTTAAGACATGCAACTAACAGCTCGGGGAAATCATGGATTATCTTGACTAATTTAAATACCCACATCATCTTACTAACTACTAATAATATAAAGCAAAAAAAAAGACCTTTCGGTCAATTCATTAAACAAAGTTAATCTCGATGTTCTTGGTTAAAATATCAGTATAACTGTATGATACTTGTCCTAACTTCTCGTCTGGATCAAGTGTAATTAAAAATACAGCGGGAAATGTCTCAGCCAGAACCCCATCATATTCGTTAGTTCGTTTTCTTCCGGCTTGTGCAGTTACATGGATTTCCTGTCCAATGTGATTATCTAGAAATAATTTAATCTTAGATAGACTAGTTGGCATTATCAATCACCTCGCGTATTACTATTATACATTAAAATCAATATAATGTAAAGGTAATGGATGAATAGCCTGTTATGCCAGCAATCCACTTATGTGAAACTGATTTGCCATTTTCACAAATTGATCAACCGATAACTGTTCGGGACGGTCTGACTTATTAATGCCTAACCGTTTTAAATCCTGTTCAATTTGTTCTTTTACCTCAGGTTTCTTTCCAAAAATACCCTGCAAATTATTCCAGAGTGTCTTTCTTCGGTGCATGAAACATCCATGCGCAAAGCCAAAGAAAGCTTTTTCATCGTAAGCAATCACCTTTTTATCTGTTTTCGGGGTTAACTTGACCACCGCAGAATCAACTTTTGGTGAGGGAATAAAGGACTTGGCCGATACGTTAATTGCAATCTCAACGTTTTTAAGATACTGAGTGATAACCGTCAAAGCCCCATAGTCGCGATTGCCCGGCTTTGCGCTAATTCGTTCTGCCACTTCTTTTTGCATCATCAACACCGTTGAATCAAATTTAACGTTGCCCTTTAAAATATCCATCAAGATTGGTTTGGTGACATAGTAAGGCAAATTAGCCACAACTTTTAGGTGGTGTTTTCCATCAAAGTTTTCTTTAATTAATTTTGGCAGATTAGCCTTCAAGAAGTCTTCATTAATAATTTTAATGTTGTCATAGGGACTGAGAGTCTCATCTAAGATTGGGAGAAGATTCTCGTCAATTTCAAAGGCCATTACGGCGTGAGCTGATTGAGCAATTTGTTCAGTTAATGCCCCAATGCCAGGTCCAATTTCAATTACATCATCGGCTTCTGATATTTGGGCAACTGCAACGATTTCTTTTAAAACTCCGAGATCGTTCAAGAAATTTTGCCCCAAGCTTTTCTTCGCATTTAAACGGTATCGGTTCAAGATGGCCTGGGTCCGAGCTGGACTGCCGATTGCTGGAACTTTACTCATCTAATCCCTCCTTATCATCAACTTGTTTTAATGCATTGTTAAACTGTTTTTTGGTAATCCCAAACATTCGCAATCTTTTTTGCATTTGTTTAGCGTTAACATACCCCAAATGAAGCAATTCACCAAGTTCCAGTCGGCGTTCTTTGGCTTCTTTCGTTCCTACTAAACCAGCTTGAATCAAATCCCGCTTGCTAATGACTTCTGGATTCTCATCGCTTTCGGTGTACACTTCAGACAAGGCATTCCGAATTGCTTCTGGACTAGCATGCTCAACCCCAAGGGATCCCTTCTGTGTATCAGGAACTGCTTCCGACTTTTTCAAAAAGGCATGCTTTGCTTCTGGAATCTCATCTGAAATTATTTTTCTGATTTTTTCCCCAGAAAAATCTGGATCAGTAAAAACGATGATTCCACGAGTTTGTGCCAACCGATCAATTAGATCGAGGGTCTCATCCGAAATCGCAGAGCCCCGGGTTTCAATCGTATCAGCATCAACCGCCCGTTGAATTTGTTTGGTGTCATCTTTTCCTTCAACCACAATTACTTCTTTAATTCTTTTCATTTTAATTATCCAATCCAAATAATCGATTCGTATTTTCGTACGTCGCCTTTGCGACCACATCAGGATCAATGTCTTTAAATCTGGCAACTGCTTCTAGGGTATACAAAGAATAAGCCGGTTCATTTTGTCGTCCGCGAAACGGCTCAGGTGTCAAATATGGGGCATCCGTCTCCACTAAAATCTTATCCAGCGGAGTTAAACGAGCGGCTTCATGAACCTCTTTGGTTTTCTTGAAGCTCACGACCCCACTGTATGAAACCACCATCCCTAAATCAACGAATTTCTTCATCCATTCACTATCTCCGTTAAAACTGTGGATAATGCCACCGATTTCACCAATGTTTTCGTCCTTTAAAATCCGGTACACGTCCTCAAAGGCATCCCGGTTATGGACTGAGATTGGTAAATGCATGTTTTTGGCAATTTCAATTTGTCGCCGAAAGACTCGTTCTTGCACGTCTTTCGGTGTGACATCTTGAAAATAATCCATTCCAATCTCACCCACAGCGACAACTTGCGGATTTTCTAGTTGCTTTTCGAGCAGTTTTTCCTGCTCGTGATTGTAATTCATGGCGTCCTCTGGATGCCATCCAATAATTGAATACAGATTGTCGTACTGAGCTGAAAGCTCCAAGGAACGCTCATTTAGCTCAGTATTGGACCCGACGTTGGCCATTCTAACAACACCAAGTCTTTTGGCGTGTCGAACGTAGCCATCAATATCATTTTGGAATGGTTGATCGTTTAAATGAGTGTGGGAATCAAATATTTTCATTGACTATTCCTTTCATAATCGAAAAAGTTTCACTAATCATTGACTAGTGAAACTTTTTTACTACTCTAAAGTACTGCCATTATCTAAAGTTTGGTCAACAGTTGCTACTTTAATTGAACCGTCTTTTTGTTCAACGGACAAAATCATTCCCTGACTTAACTCACCACGAAGTTTCTTTGGCTTTAAGTTAGCGACAATGATCACTTTTTTACCAATTAATTGTTTAAAATCTGGATACCACTTGGCAATTCCAGAAACAATCTGACGGTCACCGTCATCGCCAGCATCAAGTTGAAACTTAAGTAATTTATCAGCATTTTCAACTTTAGCTACGTTTTTAATTTCTGCGACCTTTAATTCAACTTTTTCAAAATCACTAAAGTCCAAGGTCTTCTTCTCTGACTTCAAAATCGTTTTTTCTGGGTCAAAAGTTTTCTTTTGGTCAGCACGTTTCATTGCTGAACGACCCTTTGTTTTGTCAGATTGAGTCATCTGATCCTTAATGAATCTAACTTCAACGTCGCGATCTAAACGAGGGAAAATTGGTTCACCATTCTCAATTACCTTTTGTTTTTCAGGAAGTCCAGAAAGAGCGGCATTCTTGATATCAAACCCATCCATCTGATCAAGACCTAATTGACGATACATTTCATTCGCCGCATTTGGCATGATTGGACTTACTAAGATTGCAATCAAGCGCAGACTGGCAACCAAATGACTCATGACGTTTGCTAATTTAGCTTGGTCATCTGCGTCATCCTTGTTCTTAGCCAAGGTCCATGGCTCGGTCTGATCGATGTACTTGTTGGTTTGAGAAACTAATTTCCAAATCTCAGCCAAGGCATCAGATAAATGAGTGTCATTCATTAACCGTTTAAATTCTGAAACGGTTGTTTTAGCAATTTTTTGTAAATCAACACTCGGTTGATCATCAGAATCGTGATATGAAGGTGTTACGCCATCTTCGTATTTATTGACCATTGCAATCGTTCGGTTCAACAAGTTACCAAGGTCGTTAGCTAGGTCATAGTTAACCCGATCAACAAAGTCTTCAGGAGTAAAAATCCCGTCACTTGCAAACGGAATTGCTCTAATCAGATAGTATCTGGTAGCGTCTAATCCATAACGATCGATTAACGTCTCAGGATAAATTACGTTGCCCTTTGACTTGGACATCTTTCCGTCTTTCATGGTCAGCCAGCCGTGGCCATAAATTTTCTTTGGCAGTGGGAGACCAAGGGCGTGAAGAATAATTGGCCAATAAATGGTATGGAAACGAACGATTTCTTTTCCAACCATCTGTAGATCAGCTGGCCAAAATTTCTTAAACAACTCGTCATTATCACTGTCATAACCAAGGGCAGTGATATAGTTTGACAAAGCATCAATCCATACGTAAACCACGTGCTTAGGATTTGACTTAACGGGAACTCCCCACTTAAAGGTGGTTCTCGAAACCGCTAAGTCATCCAAACCTGGTTTTAAGAAGTTGTTAACCATTTCGTTCATTCTAGAATGCGGCTCAATGAAGTCAGGATGCTCTTTGTAGTAATTCATTAACCAATCAGAATATTTACTCATCTTAAAAAAGTAACACTCTTCGTTAACAAGTTGAACTTCGTGTCCAGATGGGGCTTTTCCGCCAATCACGTTGCCTTCAGCATCACGATAAACCTCTGCTAATTGTGATTCGGTAAAGTATTCTTCGTCTGAAACCGAGTACCACCCCGAATACTGTCCAAGATAGATGTCGCCTTGGTCTTGTAACGTTTGAAATATTTTTTGCACGGCTTTTACGTGCTTATCATCAGTGGTTCTGATGAAATCGTCGTTAGAAATATCTAAATTAGCCCACAAGTCAGATATTTGAGTGGCCATCTTATCAACGTAACTTTTAGGATCAACACCCAACTTTTCTGCTTTTTGTTCAATTTTTAGTCCGTGTTCATCGGTTCCGGTTAAATAAAACACGTCGTAGCCAGATTCCCGCTTAAAACGAGCCAGTGCGTCACAGGCAACCGTCGTATAAGCGTTCCCGATGTGTAACCTTCCTGATGGATAATAAATTGGTGTTGTAATGTAATATGTTGGTTTTTCAGCCATCCCAATTCGCTCCTTTATTCCTATCGTACAAACTAAATCGTACCAATATTATACTACTTTTGTCCCTTAAAACAGATCGAGTTGCATGGGAGCTAACCCACCAAAGTTCAATCCTAAAATCTTTTTTAACTGAAGGGCATTGTCAGCCGCATCATGACCAGAGTTGTTGTTAAAAATGACGCAAACTACCTTAGCTTTTTGGCGTAGATCATCAACAACTTCGGCAAAATGCTTTAATTCCTCTTCGTTATAACGGTACAGAGTCCGTTTCTTACGCCACTGGGAGCTCTTTTCAAACCAGCCCTTTTGGTTTTGACCGTGCAGTCGAAGCATGACGAAATTCTTATCCGTAACAACGGGTTCAAAAGGCACGCCATCTGACAGGTTATGAGGCTCGTCAGCGATCACTTCACTCATTTTGAGGCTCTTTAGATAATCGTGGACATCATTTGAGATTTCATCACCATACCAGCTAGGATTTCGAAACTCAACTGAGATGGGTAAACTTCCCATCCACTCACGAACTAGTCGAAGGTACCTAATGTTATCGTTGTTTAAATGGAAGTACGGCGGAAATTGAAATAAAACGGATGCCAACTGGTTACTATCAACCAGTGAAGCAACCATCTCACTATACCGAATAAATTGCTCTCTTCTAACCTGCTCATTATCTTCACCAAACTGTGGCAAATGATGTTTGGTCATCAAATAATTGGCCTTTAAGATGAATTGAAAATTATTTGGAACCTGCTTTTGCCAATTCTCCACCGTCTTAATTTTAGGGATGCCGTAAAACGGATTATCAACCTCAACAACGGGAAAATGTTCCGCATATTCTGATAAAGTAACTTTGCGATCTTCCCCATTAATCAGTGATGGATGATCAGACCAGGTTGTCAGTCCAATTAAAATCACGTTACCACCTATACTTTCAGTTTATCAAAGAAATCAACGGCATCTTCTTGAACCATGGTGAATGGAAACGGAAAATTAAGTGCCTCTTGGTTAATCGCAATCACATCGGCACTGGGATTACGGTAATCAAGTAATCCGGCAAACGGATAAACTCGCATTGAAGTCCCGACGATCACAATTAGATCACTTTGACTCATCAATCGAACACTATTTTCAATTGTTTGAGGATTAATTCCCTCACCATATAAAACAATGTTAGGGCGCAAAATTCCACCACAGTTTTGATGGTACATACTCTTCATATATTCCTGATAATCAATGTGTTTGCCGCACTTTTGGCAGTAAATATCATAGAGGTTGCCGTGAAACTCATTCAGGTTCTTTGCGTCAGCTTTTTCGTACAGATTATCAACGTTCTGAGTGATAATACTAGCCCGATTTTGACGGGTTAATTCCGCTTGCTTTTTGTGGATAACGTTGGGTTGAGCATCTGGATAGTACATGTTCTTTTTGACGTACTCGTAGAATACCTCAGGTTCACTTACTAAGCAGTCGTGACTCAAGTAATATTCCGCTGGTTTACTGCTCTTGTCATTCGTATACAATCCGCCCTTAGAACGATAATCGGGAATTCCAGAAGGGGTAGAAATTCCGGCTCCCGTTAAAAATACGATGTTTTTAGCATTATCAAACTTTTCTTGAATATTATCTTGATTCATATTGTCACCTTATCTCAATAAATATGGAATCCGTAAGTCTTGATACAACTCTTTAACCGTCTTTGAATATAGTTCTTTGAAATAGTATTCACTTGCCTTTTTACCAGCTGGACCACTTGTCACAAACGAATTTTGGTCATCCGATTTGGTAAAGCCCACGTACGCTCTTTTGTTAGTCTTGGTCTCCTTTAATTCTGAGTGATAAAGGTTAAAAACCTGTTTCACTTGCAAACCGAGTTGGCGCTTTGAGAAGACCGCCGTTAGCATCACAAAATCATTTAATTGTAAGGCTGGTAGTCCCCAGTTCTTCATCTGTTTATCAAAATCACGGTATAGTTTGACCACATCGCGTCTGAGAGTAAACGGGGAATCAACTGGCTTCTCAGTAAGCATTGTGTAAAGTTCCTTAGCGGCCTTTAAAGAAATGGGAAAACTCGTTTGAAATACGTCTTCGTACTGATCAAAGTGGTCGCCAAGAAAAATCATGGCATCCAGAATGGTCACCAATCGTAACGGCATTTCATCGTCGACCTTCCCAGATTCAGGGGTAATCGTCTGTCTAACACCTTTAACATATTCTTTTTCAATCGCTTCATCAACTAAACCGTGCTTTCGCTGTTCAGCATACACGACAAAGTGACATACATCATCGTACAACTCAGTTCCCATGTACATTAACTGTTCATCAAGTTGCTTGTCACCACTAGTGAGTGGGAAATAAATTTGTGGGAACCCGCGCAAGGTCATTAACAAGTGTAACAACTCATGAGTGGCAGTAAAATCAGGTTCAGTTAGATCTCTAATCTGCACGTAAAGTCGATCACCATCTTGCACGACTTGCGCTTGGTCATGTCGCACATAACCGGACTTTAAGTTGCCAATAAATTGAACCTCAACATCCCCTGGAAAAAAGTGACTGACTTCGTTAATTAAGCCTTGCGTCGTCTTACTTAATTGCACATTATCATTATTTTCAGCCATCTGATCCAAACTTCCCTTCTATAATTTGTTTTGCGTTTTCTAAGTTTCTTTGATTTGTTGGTAATTTCTTTAATGCGTTAATCACCATGTCCAAGTTCTTACTGGAAGCTCCAGCAGACATGGCGAGTGATTTCATCTGAAGGTTCATGTGACCTCTTTGAATCCCATCGGTTACAAGCGCCTTTAAGGCTGCCAGGTTTTGTGCTAATCCCACAGAAGCAATCACCTCCATGAACTGCATGGCAGAGCTAACGTTTAAAATTTGATAGTTAATCCTACTCATTGAAAAGAGCCGAGTTGCACCACCAATGATTCCTGAGGGTACCGGAATGGTAATTTCTCCCTTTAATCCGTCAGGAGTAACTCGCCATTGACTAACCCCACGATACTGACCATCCCTTGCGGCATAGGAATGAACCGCACTTTCAACGGCACGCCAGTCATTACCAGTGGCAACGAGAACCGCATCAATCCCATTCATGATCCCCTTATTGTGAGTTGCCGCCCGTTTTGGGTACTTATTTGCAATTAATGAGGCTTCTGCGATTTTTTCAGCAACGTTTTTTCCGTCCAATTGACCTCGCTTTAGGGCCCGAAACGGAACGGTTCCTGATGCTGTAACCAAATTTTTATCCCCATAATTCGATAAAATACTCATTAAAGATGATTGACTAGTGTTGATTTCAATGTATGTCGAAAGAGCCTCGAGCATCGAATTCATGATGTTAGCCCCCATCGCATCACCGACATCAACGAACAGTTCAATCACCAGATAATGATCGTAAAGAGGTGAGACGGTCAAATCGTGTATACCACCGTATTTATCAATTGTGGGATGAGCATCGTGTGCAACCTGCATTAATTTAACTCGCTGATTTTCAACCCATTCGGTAAATTGAACTGGATCCGAGACTCCTAAAATGACTTCACCAGTCAAGATGCGACTCTGAGACTTTGCCTGAATGCCGCCACCAACACGGAGCATGTTGGCGCCGTTACTAGCGGCCGCAATGACCGAGGGTTCTTCAATCACCATCGGAATTAAATGTTCGACTCCGTTAATTACAAAGTTAGTTGCAACCCCCTCTGGCAATCCGTAGTCAGTAAGGTAGTTTTCAATCATGTGGCTACTAGCGTCTACGAAGTGACTTTCAATCACATCAAGTTGTGTTCGATCAAGATCGGCAAATTCGGCAACCTGCTGTAACCGTTTTTGATATGATTTTTTATAAAATCCATTAAAATCGTTCAAAATGACACCTATTTTCTAAAATGAGGACTATTCTCAATGTATTCATTAATCAGTCCCTCACGCACGCCACCGTTTGAGAAAATGACCCGCTTGGAATCAATAAAATGCATCATGACAGTTAAACAAAGGGAACCACCAATGATGACGTCGGCACGGTCGTTTTCAAGCCCATTAATCTTTTGACGCTCAGCCAAAGTCTTACTCAGAAACATTTCCATCGTACTGTTGACCTGTTTTCTGGTTAACTGAAAATTTTGGATGTGATCAACATGGCTTAAATGTTGGTACTGCCGATTAATTCTTGCAATTGCGCGGGCAGCTCCACCAATCAAAACAATCGGATAATGAAGGGGCTTCTTAATCCAAGGAATCCGACTATACACTTCGATAACGTAAGACTCAGCCGCAAATAAATCAGCTGGAGTCACCTGGTTAATCAAATGAAATTGTTCCGAAATTTTTACTGCCCCAATGGGAACGCTGATACAATGGATATCTTTTTGGTTTCTAACCTGAATAATTTCAACACTAGCACCACCAACATCCATCAAGAGATAATCTTTAACCGCCAATCGATCAGAGATTCCTAGATAATCATAGTAAGCTTCTTCCTTTCCGGTTAACACGCGAATCTTAATGTGAAGCTGCTTATAAACATTGTGTAAAAAATCCTTTTGATTTTGAGCTTGGCGCACCGCTGCCGTAGCAATGGCACGAACCACAACGTTTTTATACTTTGAATACTCTGACTTAAAGGATCGAAGCGCCGAGATCGTACGATTCATTGCAGTTATCTGTAAAATGTTATTTTGTCCGATTCCCTCAGACAATCTCGTATCGTTCTTAACGCGTTTAATCTCATGATAACTTCCATCGGAATCGATGCAATAAATTGCCATTCTGACTGAGTTTGAACCGATATCAATGATAACAAAGTTCTCCATTCGATTCTCCTCCTCAAGTATTTATTCATATTTAGTGCTATGACAATTTATCTACTTAAAATAATTAATCCCCATGGCATCGCGAACTTCTTCAAGGGTGTTTTCTGCAACAATGTTAGCCGCGTCGCTTCCGTCTTTTAAGACCCTGTATACATACTCAGGATCCTTAGCTAACTTTTCTCGACGTTGTCGAATTGGCTTGAGTTCATCTTGCAAAACTTCGTTTAAATACAACTTAATTTTAACATCTCCAAGACCACCGTGTTGATATTGCTTTTTAAGTTCACTAACTTTTTGCTTGTCGTGAGCGAAAATATCCAGATACGTAAAGACCGTGTTTCCTTCAACTTGACCTGGGTCATCAACGTGGACGTGCTTTGGATCCGTGTACATGGACATCACTTTTTTCTTAATGGTATCGGCATCGTCAGCAAGGTAAATGGCATTATTAAGCGACTTACTCATTTTGGCATTTCCGTCGAGGCCGGGAATGCGCCCCATGCCTTTCGGTGGAAAGAAACCTTGTGGTTCAACCAATACGTTCTTGTGATAGGCACTATTAAAGCTTCTAACAATCTCCCTAGTCTGTTCGATCATTGGCTCTTGATCTTCTCCGACCGGAACCACGGTTGCCTTAAAGGCAGTGATATCAGCAGCTTGACTGACCGGATAAATGAAGAAACCAGCTGGTACACTTTCACCAAAGTTTTTCTGTTTAATCTCAGTTTTAACGGTCGGATTTCGTTTCAGTCGGGAAACCGTTACTAAATTAAGATAAATCATGGTTAGTTCATTTAAGGCTGGGATCTGGGATTGGACAAAGATCGTTGATTGATTTGGATCAAGTCCGACCGCTAGATAGTCCAAGGCTACCTGCAATAGACTGTTTTGAATCTTCTTTGGATCACGAGCGTTATCGGTCAAGGCCTGCATGTCAGCAATCATGATGAATGGGTCGTAGTTACCCGAATTCTGCAACTCTAAACGGCTCATTAACGAACCAACGTAGTGTCCAATGTGAAGTTTTCCGGTCGGACGATCACCAGTTAATACAATTTCTTTTTTTGCCATCGTAATTTTCCTTTCTTTAATAAAAAACGTCCTATTGAATAATCAATAGGACGCCTTGCACGTGGTACCACCTAAATTGCAGAGATTTCTCTGCCACTTAAACTATAAGGTTGTTACCCATTATCCAGTTCGTGTCGTCTGACTAATCTCAGTAAACATAGCCTCTCTGTTATTTGACTCCACTACTTACTAAACTAAATACATATTAACTTCATTTTATGCGATTTATGACGGGTTGTCAAAGCACGAAAAAATTGACAGTACCGGCTTTTCAAATTAGAATTATTCACGAATTAAAGGGAGGAGTATGCACTTGAATAAGGATGAAAAAAACAAAGAGCAAGAGCGGGTCACCTGGGTTGGTTTCCAGTTGGACGAAAAAATCCAAGACACCCAAACTGAATACCAAAAAGCCAAGGCAGAAACTCAACGAGTTCAAAAAGATTACGGGACCAATACATCTGCAAACTATTTAGAAGCTGATGACCGGATTGAAACCAGCGCTGACCTGCAACAACAGCGAAGCTTAACTAACAAAGTGGTTGAGGATCAAGCCATTGTTGAGGGCCAACTAGCCACTTACCAGGATCTTAAAAAATCACCCTACTTTGGTCGAATTGACATCTCAGACGAGGGCTTTTCTGACGTTGATCACCTATACATTGGGAAGGCGTCTTTCATCGACAAAAACGGTGAATTCTTAATCTATGATTGGCGGGCTCCCATTTCAAGTGTCTACTATAATGGTACGCTTGGAAAAGTTGCTTATGACACTCCCAATGGAAAACAAGCCACTGACCTTCTAAAGAAACGTCAATTCCAGATTAAAGACGGCAAGATCATCAACATGTTTGATACCAACGAAACGGTTGGTGACGAACTCTTACAGAGTGCTTTAAGTGATGAAAACAACGAAAAGATGCAAAACATCGTGGCCACCATTCAGCACGAACAAAATGACATTATTAGGGATACCACCAGTAACTTGCTGGTGGTTCAAGGAGTGGCCGGATCAGGAAAGACCTCAGCGCTCTTACAACGGATTGCTTTTCTGTTATATCACAGTCGGGACTCTTTAAATGCTGACCAAATTTTACTCTTTTCTCCGAACCTCCTCTTTAGTAACTACATCAAGGACGTATTACCAAGTTTAGGAGAACGTAGTATGCGTCAGGTTACGTTAGCTGAATTTTTTGCCCACCACCTTGAAGGCATGAGGGTTCAGACCCTTTTTCAACGTTACGAAGCTTCCGATCATGATTCTGATTCTCAACTTCGCGAATTCAAGAATAGTCAGAACTTCATCGATCAGATTGAAAACTACGTCAAAAATATCACCTCTGATCAAATTAAGTTCGATGATATTCACTTTAATGGTGAAGTTTACTTTTCTAAAAAGGAAATTCGTGAGATTTACGCTAGTCTACCAAGTGGGATGACCAGCAGTGAAAAACTCCTTCAAACGAAGAATCGTTTAATTAAGAGACTGAAGAATCGTATTCACGATGAAACTAAGAAAAAATGGGTCGCTGACATCATCGACACCATGAGCGAAGAACAGTACCACAATCTTCTGGGTGAAAAACACTTAAATGACTTTGAGGAACTAGACGATGAACGAAACTACATCGCCACGCGACTAGTTAAAGATCGACTTAGTACCGTATACGATGCTATCTACAACGATGAGTTTTTCGATCCGTACGTTCAATACGCCGATTTTCTTGACCACGTTAAGTTGCCTAAAAATGTTGAACCAGATGCTTTTAAACAAAGCAAAAATGATTTCCTAAATCACATTGAATTCCACCAAATTGGTTTGGATGACACTGCCCCATTACTGTATCTGAGGGATCGTTTCAGTGGGGAAAATAAAAACGTTAACATTAAATACCTCTTCGTCGACGAGATTCAGGACTACTCAATTGCCCAGATTATGTATCTCAAGCTCATTTTTCCGAGAGCTAAGTTCAACCTAATTGGTGATAGTGAACAGGCCATTTTCAAGGATGTCGAATCAGCCAAACGTTACTGGACAAGCTTAATGATGCCATCCCTAGTAAACATTCGCGACTAATTCAGCTGAATCGTTCATACCGCTCAACCTATCCCATCACGTCCTTTGCCAAGTCATTATTACCAGATGGAAATAACATCGAGGCCTTCAACCGAAATGGGGAAAAGCCTGAGCTAATCGTGAAGGACAATTTTAATGAACTAACAAGTTCTTTATTTGACGTTATCAACAACCAACTTCAAAAACATGAAACCGTTGCGGTCATTACTAGAGATGCCACATCGGCCAAACAAGTTTATCAAAAGGTCAACGCTCACTTTGATGCTACATTATTAAAAGATAGTGACCGAGATATGACCTCACCAGTTGTCGTACTTCCCGTCTACTTGGCCAAGGGACTCGAATTTGATTCGGTCATTGCCTGGGACGTCTCAAAAAAGAATTACCCTGATCAGCACTCACTTGGAGTCCTTTACACAATTCTGACGCGAGCCATGCATTCGTTAACCCTGTTGTGTAAAGGCGAAGTTTCCCCGTTGATCCCCAAACAAGCCATCAGTGATAATTTAATTAAAGTCAGCAAAAATTCAACAGCTGAATAAAAAAACTCTCATTACGATTACGTAGTGAGAGTTTTAAACTATGAAAATAACCGATAAGCCATTCCCGGGAGTCGAACCCGGCACCTTTTCCTTACCATGGAAATGCTCTACCTACTGAGCTAGAATGGCATTCCTATTTTACCACACCAAAAATGGTACACTAGGATAGAATTCATAAAGATTAGAAAAGGACGATAATATGAAACGACATTTTAAACTTTCCCTCCTAGTCACTTGTCTCGTACTACTGATGATTCCACTCACAGCCTGTCACAAATCGGCAGCCCATGACCCAAAGAAAATTCAGATTGTGAGTTCGGTGAACTTCTATGGTGATGCTGCCCAACAAGTCGTCGGAAAGTATGGTCACAACACGTCCATCATCAATTCAGACGTTGATCCACACGACTTTGAACCAACAACTAACAACGCGAAAGAAGTTGCCAAGGCAAACGTGGTCATCTCAAATGGAATTGGTTATGACGATTGGATGAACGAATTAATTCACAACGCTGGAAACGATCATCAACAAGACGTGAACGTTGGCAAATTGATGCATAAAAAAGATGGCGACAACGAACACATTTGGTATAAACCAACTACCATGGACCATTTGGTTGATCATCTAGTTACCGTCTACAGTAAGATTGATCCAGATCACCATGGATATTTTGAGGAAAATGCGCAAACATACAAAAATGAATGGGGCCAAACGCAACGGTTAATCAAGCAGTTATCAAAGAATTCGCACGGTCAATCAGTTGCTACCAGCGAGCCCGTCTTTGACTACTCACTTTCAGCCCTTGGTTACAAACTTAAGGACTACGGGTTCTCAAATGCGATTGAAAAGGGCGTCGATCCTTCAGTCAGTGACATTTCTAACCTGCAAAGTGACATGCGCAACCATAAGATTGCTTTCTTTGTTAATAACACTCAATCCGATAGCCCGGTGGTAACGCAAATGGTTAAGTACGCTAAAACACATCATGTTCCTATTTTAAACGTCTCAGAGACTGCTCCAAAGGGCCAGAATTACATGCAGTGGATGAACAATCAATACCAAGAACTTGAAAAAATCCAAAAACAGCAATAAAAAATGATGCTCAAAATTTGAGCATCATTTTTTATCTAGTTAACTTTTAAAGCTTGTTCCATTGCCTTTTGTTCCATCTGATTTTTAGCTTTGTTCTGCATTTGCGCCTTAAATTCATTCTCAGCTTGTTTTTGCAGCTTAGCTTGGTCCTTTGGTGACATCTTTGGATTTTCGGCCATAGCTTGTTGTATCTTAGCTGCTACAAACTGTTTCCCAGAAGCAGCCATCTGTTGCTGAGCTTCAGGATTTTGTTGTGGCTGCTTCATTTGAGCAGCCTCTTGTTTCATGGCCTTCCCAAATGCTTTAGCTTGTTCAGGTGTGAATACCATGTAACCTGATTTTACGTGGAAAGTATTCGTACGTTTAATAAAGGCTTCTTTTTGAGCAAACATGAAGAAGACTTTGTAAAATTTATTTTTGTAGACCCAATCTTGTTGCTTTAAAACTAGTTTGTTTGAATCGCCACCTGGTTTGATTTCATTCGTAGTGTCAATCGCAGGTGTTACGGTTGGCTTCTTTTGACTTACATTCTTTTTGTAGATCACAACTTTATCATTAGTCTGACCAATCTTCTTATACAATATCATGTTGGCTTGATTGTTCACTGATGTAAACGAAGTGGTCTTAACCGTGGTCTTCTTTTCCATCCCAAAGTGATTGTGGTAATTGGCAATCATTAGACCAATCGTAATGATAATCAAAGTAGCAAATATAAGGCCTAAAGAGGTTGCCACTTTTTTATTAGCAATCAAATTCCACGTTAAGAAAAAGGCAATTACAAAAATAATTAGTAAGATAAATATCATTATTTTTTACCTCCCTTTTCAAAAACAGGATCTTCAGTAACATGACCCTTTTTCAACGCAAACGTCAAAAGAAAGGCAATTAATGAGATTAAGAATGCGACTCCAAAGGCTGCCATGTATCCTTTCAAATTAGCGTTAATTGCTCCAGCTCGATATGCCAACGGATTAATTTTAAGTAAGTGTTTTGCTGGCATATTATTGGTAGTAACATTGGCTAAAATTGAAATCATAACGGCCGTTGAAATTGATCCACAAACCTGTCTAAAGGTATTGTTAGCAGCAGTTCCATGTCCCATTTCAGAAACTGGAAGAGCATTCATTCCAGATGTCGTTACTGGCATCATGGACATTGCCACCCCAAACATTCTAATCGCATACAAAATAACAACGTAAATGGTTGGAGTATCCTTTGTTAAAAACAAAAATGGAAAAGTCCCAACCGTCAATAAGAACAATCCACCCATTGCTAAACGACGGGCCCCAAACTTATCGAATAGTCTTCCAGTAATTGGGCTCATAAATCCGGTTAAAAGTGCTCCGGGTAATAGAGTCAATCCGGAATGAAAAGCACTCATCCCTCTAACAATTTGTAAGTAAAGAGGTAAGACCATTTCAACTCCGACCATTCCCATGAAGACCACCGCACTGACAATGGTTCCAAGTCGAAATTCACGTGATTTGAAAACATTTAAATTCAAGAACGGGTTCTTCATGACCAGTTGACGCCATCCAAAGAGAATAATAAAAATGATTCCAATAATTAATCCCCAAATGACAGTTGGACTGCCCCAACCGTCATTTCCAACTGACGAGAATCCATAAAGTAAACTACCAAAACCAATGGTAGACAAAACTAATGAGAGATAATCTAGCTTACTTTTCTTAGTTGGAAGAACTGGTTTAACAAAAAACAGTCCTAAAACAATGACTATGGCAACAATGGGAGCAATAATCCCAAACAAATTTCGCCAAGATGAAGTATCAATCACCCATCCAGACAAAGTTGGTCCAATGGCAGGCGCTAAACCAACGACGATTCCGGCCAGTCCCATGGCAGTGCCCCGTTTTTCTGCTGGAAAAATTGATAACATGATGGTCTGAAGTAATGGCATGGCAATACCAACACCAACTCCTTGAATCAAACGGGATCCAAATAAAAACCAGAAGCTTGGAGCTATCCATGACCCCACCGTTCCAATCTCAAAGATGATCATTGCTGATAAGTACAGCCATTTAGTGTTAAAACGTCCACTCAACCAGGCACTAACTGGAATCAAAATTCCGTTAACCATCATAAATCCGGTGGTTAACCACTGAACGGTCGAGGTATTAACATTAAAGGCACGCATTAATGTTGGAAAAGCCGTTGACAAAATGGTTTGGTTTAAAACCGTACAAAAAGTTCCAACCAAAAGAATAATGACAAACATGGTTCGATTATACTTTTTGCCATTCGCATCAACAGCAGGAATATTATGCATTATATATGCCCCTTTCAAAAGCTTAATTAATTAATATTTGCTCAAAATTACAACACCAACTACTATACAACCATCCGATGTTTATGTCAATTTAATTGACACGTGCATTATTTTACATATAATTAGTATTGTATTATTTAATGAATTCATCGAGTTTGATTAAGCATAGAAAGTAGGTAAACCCTTGGAAAATGAGAATGATCAAGAAGTAGCTGACCTCAACGGACGACTCGGAAAAATCATCAAAAAAAATAACATTTCGGTTGGCATTGGTGATATTTCCAAATGCTCCGGTCTTTCCCAAAGTAAGATTCGCTACTGGGAGCAGCGAGGATACATTACTTCTTTACCAGTTCATAAAAATCAAAACAAGCGATATAGCATCTATACTCTAGTAACCGTTTTATTAATTAAATCCTATCTAGAGTCCGGCTTTACTTTAGCCACGGCAGTAGATAAGGCAAAACGTCACGAAGAAATCAGTAAAGTTTTTAAAAAATTAATTCTTGATCGGGTTCAATACGTTAAAACTAAAAATGACGACTACTGCATTAATATGGGACCTCTTTCAGACGACCCCAGTAAATCGGTCATTATCAAAGTAAGCGATCGTGGTAGTAAAATCACACTAATGGATACAAAAAAGACACTTCCTAATTAATTAGGAGGTGTCTTTTGGTTTAGATTAAATTATTTATTTTCGCCTAATTTAACCTTATCTAAAATGTTTAAGTCAGAGTCAATATCATAAACAATTGGTTGACCAGTAGCAATCTCAACGTTCATGATGTCTTCATCAGAGATTCCTTCAATGTACTTAGTTAAAGCACGAAGAGAGTTACCATGGGCAGCAACGATCACATTCTTGTTGTCTAACAATTTAGGAGCAATGTGATCTTGCCAGAATGGAATAACTCGTTCCAAAGTAACCTTTAAGTTCTCACCACCAGGGATCGCCTTTGGATCTAAGTCAGCATAACGACGATCTTTAGCAGCTGAGCCCTCATCATTTGCGTCCAAAAGTGGAGGCAAAACATCGTATGAACGACGCCAGATGTGAACTTGTTCCTTACCGAATTTTTCAGCAGCTTCCGCCTTATTTTGGCCTTGAAGTGCACCATAGTGACGTTCGTTTAAACGCCAAGACTTCAAAACTGGAATCCATAATTGGTCACTTTCATCCAACACATAATTTAAAGTCTTGATAGCACGCTTTAAAACTGAAGTGTAAGCTTGGTCAAATTGAATGCCTGCTTCAGCAATTAATTTACCTGCATTTTTAGCCTGCTTAACTCCTTCTTCACTTAAGTCAACGTCAACCCAACCAGTGAATTGGTTCGATAAGTTCCATTCACTTTGACCGTGTCTAACAAATACTAATTTAGCCATTGTAATTACCCCTCTTTTGTTTTTATACTAACTCATTTTACATCATTTAAAACTTTTTTTCACTAACTTACTGATCTTACTAAACCAACCTGGTTTCCGATTTCTCGCCACTTCATCAACGTTTTGGACTCCCAAGACGTCCAGTAAAAAGGTGAAAACAGGAACCGAAACAATTAATCCCCACGTCCCAAAGATGTGTTCACCAACCAGGAGGACCACGAACGTAAAGAAGATGGGCAGCTCGGTCTTAGCCGACATGAACTTGGGGTTTAACACGTATGCTTCAAGTAGATGAACCAACATAATGATGATGAAGATGTATACCACGTATCTAAATCCGCCTACAGTATAACCAATCAAGGTTAGAGGGATTAACGAAATGATAACCCCAGCCACCGGAATGAGGCTCAAGAAGAAAATCATGACAGCTAAGATCAAAAGCTGTGGAATCTGCATGATCCATAAACAAATCGTGGTAATCGTCGTGTTACAGATTGCGATAAAGAATTGGGCTTCAATCACGACCCCAAAGGTTTTGACGAAAGTCTTCGCGAAAAACAGGATATCCGAGAAGAACCACCCAAAGGTACTGGTTAAAAACTTCTTAGAAAAGCGCTTCACCTGCTTAAGTTCCAAGGTAAAAAAGAAACTCAAAAGTAGTGACAGGACCATAGCAATCCCAGTTGAACCAATGCTTGTAATGTAACTCCAAATCAGGTTCATACTTCCCTTAATCTGGTTTGGTACATTAAAGTTCTTTAGTAACCATAAAACCCACGAACGTAATTCTGGGTTTTTAATCGAATGGGGACTTTCATAAAAGGTAATTAGCGTCTTGGTTATTTCAACTCCCTGCTCAGCAATCTGGGGGAGGTACAGGACACTTACCAGTACGATGGCTCCCACAATTAATAAGTAAATCACAATGACCAAGATTGGAATCGGAATCTTAATCCGGGCCCGAATCCAAAGTACTAGCTTGGTTATTAATAACGTAAAGATAAAAGTCAAAAGAATGGTGGTCATCATTGAGCGACAGAGATACAAAACAACGACGATTAGCAACAAGACCACTGCCCGTCTTAATTTTGTGTTATTTAAAAATTTTTGCCACCAATTGGTTAAATTCTCCATTTTGGTTTTAATCCATCCCCTCTCCATCCATAATTCGTATTTAACACTTTACTCAAATCAATTTTAATAGTAGTACGTAATATTTTTATTATAGCATCTAATGTAATTTGTTAAAATTCATGTCAGTCTATTTTACGAGTTTCACAAAAAAAGGTTATAATGGCCATATAACTATTGAATTAAAGAGAGGTTTTTATATGCTTGAAAAGACGTTTTACAGTGAATTTATCAAACACAGTTTTAATATTCCATTAAAGGTAACATACTGGGATGGTTCTACCAAGACTTATGGTAAGGGTGAGCCTAAAGCTCACATTACCATCCACAAGGCAATTCCAATTAAAGATATTACCAGTAATGCTTCAATCGCTTTAGGTGAAGCATACATGGATGGTGTAATCACTGTTGAAGGGATTTCTTTAGAAGATTTAGTTGCAGCAGCTTACCTGGATAGCAGCAGTTTCTTACACAACAAGAAATTCATTAAGTGGCTACCAAAGTCTTCTCATTCAGAAGCAGCAAGTAAAAAAGATGTGCAAAAGCATTATGACATCGGAAATGAATTCTACAAAATTTGGCTGGATAAGACCATGACCTATTCATGCGGTTACTGGGAAAGTCCAGAAGATAGCCTGTACGATGCTCAGATGAATAAAGTTCATCACATCATCAAGAAACTAAACCCACAGCCTGGTGGTACTCTTTTAGATATCGGTTGTGGTTGGGGTACTTTAATGTTAGTTGCCGCTAAAGAATACGACCTAAAGGTTACTGGTGTGACCCTTAGTCAGGAACAATGCGACTACGTTAACGAACAGATCAAAAAATACGGTCTTGAAGACGTCGCTGAAGTCCGCCTTCAAGATTACCGTGAACTACCAAAGTCAGAAAAGTGGGATTACATCACGTCTGTTGGAATGTTTGAACACGTTGGGAAAGAAAATCTTGATGAATACTTCAAGGTCGTTTCAGACCACTTAGCGAAAAACGGAAACGCCCTCATCCATGGAATTACCAGACAACAGGGTGGTGCGATCAATGGTTGGTTAAATAAGTGGATCTTCCCTGGTGGTTACATTCCCGGTTTGACCGAAAACTTAGACCACATTATTGATAATGGCATGCAAATCTACGATCTTGAATCACTAAGAAGACACTACCAGAAGACTACGGAAACATGGGACAAAAACTTCAATGCGCACCGAAAAGAAATTGAAAATATGTTTGACGAACGTTTCTGTCGCATGTGGGACTTGTACCTTCAAGCCTGTGCCGCTTCATTTAAGGTTGGAAATATCGATGTCATGCAGTACCTCATTTCAAAGGGGCCGGCTGGTGCATCACTTCCAATGACCCGTGACTACATGTACAAATAACTTAATATAATAGATAGTAAAAGACGTAACTTCATCAATTAAAGTTACGTCTTTTTGTTATCAAATATTCATTAAAGGACAAACGTTAACAGAAACACCGCCGCTAGTCCTGCCATCACTGAAACTAGCATAGATCGGGTCCAGTAAGCAATCCCAATTACCAACACAGCAGCGATTAACTCTGGTCCCTGACCACTAATCGAAAAGGCATATGACTGATTAATAAAAATATCCTTTACTACCAGTGAAGTAAACAGACAAATTGGTACAAATTCCATCCATTCGGTAAACCACTTTGGAATTTTGCGCTTTCTAAAAAATGCTAATGGTATAAATCTTGGAGCTAAAGCAACTAAAAAACACAGCAATATTAACAGAAAGTGTTGCATCGCATCCCATTTCATAACAATTCTCCCAACTTATTCCTTCGGTGTCCCCGCAGGGTTTTTAAACGTCTTAAGAAAAATACTTTTCTTGTTGGTCTTCCGTTTTCGACTCCGAAAGTATTTATCAAGCAAAAAACCGACGAACGATGCAACTAACGTCGCCGCAACTAATCCGAGTGTTGATTTAGTTAACACTAAGAAGAAGATCGCAAGGCCAGCAGCAAAAAGTGCAATAAACACTTTTAGCAAATCCTTTAACTGCATCACAATCATATACAAGAAGAGCGCTGTGAGTGCGAAATGCACCACGGTTAGATCAATTGTAAGAGCTGACCCAATTAAACTCCCCACTAAGTTACTAATGGTCCAGAAAAATAACGTAAAATGTTCTACTTGCAACGCATCCTTCGGGGTCCATTTCTTGTCAGTTGAAAACTTTAAATAGTTCACAGCGTAATTTTCGTCATTTAAAGAACAGGCAAAAAAGAACGTAAAGAGCGTGTTCTGCCCGTGAAGATACTTAGAAAGACTCGATCCTAATAATGCGTATCTAAGCTCTAGGAAAAACAGCATCAACACAATCGTTAGAAGTGGTGAATTAATGGTTAACATGGATGCGATCAAAAATTGGGCACCACCGGAAAAAACCAGTAGTGATACCAAAATCGTGTTAAACGTGTTAAATCCCGCGGCGTGTAGCAAAATCCCACACGCCAAACCAATTGGAATGTAACTCAAGTCTAAGGGAAACGAGACCTTGAAATTGGCTTTCCAAGTAGGTTCATTAGGATTCGGTACTAATTTTGTCAATTGAAATCCTCCACTTGATTTCTTGAATAAATAACCTAAAAAAATTAATTAACTTTTTGCGTACATTGTTCATTATAAGAAAAAATGGCAAAATAACAAACCATAATTTTGTTCTAATGGTAATTATCAGAAAAATTCCACAATTTCACGGAACAATCTCGAAAAGAAGCCAACCTTATCAACGCTTTGGCAGGTAACGATTGGTGCTTTTCCACCATCATGATTTAAAAATTCCACCTTCTGATTTTTAAATCCAACCTGATTCGTTCCAACTTCCTGATTTTTAAGCACAGGAGCTGATACCGCGTTATCTTTAGCATGCTTTGAATCAAGTATAATTTGGTCGCTAAATTCATTTGGTTGATAAACCTTGCCCCACAGGGTAACTGGTTTGCTCATCTTGACTTTAACCGTCCGTTTTTTCCCGTTAATCACCCTTAGATGATTCTCGGTAAATTGATCGTTATCATACTCCATGGGGCGATAATTCTTGATTACGTGTTCCATTAAGTTCTTAGTAACGATAAACCGTTGATTAGGCTTAGCACCCATAACTACTGTGATAATGCGGTGACCATGGTGATTATCTAAAGTCCCCGCGAAGTTTTCGCCCGCTTTCTTAGAAGTTCCCGTTTTTAGACCATCAACGTTTAAGGCTGGATCGTAATATCGTTGTCCCTTCAACATTTCGTTAGAGGTCTTGACAACTTCTTGCGGTTTCTTATCAGTATCAACAAAGGTATACTGCGTTTTCTTAGTGGTTTTTAGCACATCAGGATACTGCGAAATGATTTTGGAAGAGATGATTGCCGTGTCCTTTGCTGACATCTCATTTTCAGAATCACCAGTCACCCTTGGCAAATTCATCGGTGCAACCTGTTTGTTAGTCAGACCACAGGCATTATAGAATTTGGCGTCTTTAATTCCCAATTCTTTGGCAGTTATTCGCATGGTTTTGGCAAAATTCTCACTGTTACCAGAGATTTTATCACCAAGCGCCATCGCACTCGCGTTAGCTGAACCAATCAGGGCCGTTGAATAGAGCGCCCTTACCGTGTATTTCTTATGGGCCTCTAATTTAACGTTGGTGAACCCTTTTTTGGTACTTAATTTGGCAACTGCAGGTGAAATATCCACCTTAGTGTCCCATTTCAATTGATGATCATGAACTCGTTTTTGAACTATGTATGCGGTGAGTAACTTACTCATCGAGGCTGCCGGTAGGTTTCTAGCAGCGTTTTTTTGATAAATAATCTGTCCTGATTTAGCGTCCACTGCAATGGCAGCTTTACTATCGATTTCGTTCGAGTTAGCCTTTGCCAAGGTCTCTGGAATCATTAAAACGAGCGCTAACGTCATGATTAAAAATGAAACGAGAAATTGATGACCACTATGATTACTTTTCTTGGTTTGCATTTTTCTCTCCTATCACATGTTTATCTTTCCGTAATGGATGCTTAACATCTAACGGAAGGTAAATCTTAAACGCGGTTAATTTTTTCGTTGAAGAAACGTTAATATAACCTCCCTGATTGGTGACAATCTCACGAACAATGGCAAGTCCTAGGCCAGTTCCGCCAGTTTTGGTATTTCGTGACTCCTCAACCCGGTAAAAACGATCAAAGATGTGATCTAGTGACCCCTTAGGGATCTGTTCGCCATCGTTTGAAACGATAATTTCAACTCCTTCACTACTAAATGGCTTAGCAGAAAGATAGATGTGACGTCCACCTTTTCCATACTTAAAAGCATTCGAGATCAGATTATTAAATACCCGACCTAACGACTCCGCATTGGCTTTGATCGAAATATCGTGCTTGAGTGGCTTCATTTCAATCGTCATCTTGTGCTTAGATGCATCAAGTTTAAATGAGGTCTGAAGCTGCTCTAATAGCGCATTCACATCAATGTTATCAATTTTTTGCGAAGGCTTAGACTTGTCGCCCGCCTTAGCATACTCAAAAAGCCGATCCACTAATTGTTTCATTTGTTGCGCCTTTAAATAAGCAATATGTGAATACTTTAAAATGTCGTCTTCATTTTGATACTGACCGTCTTCAATGAGACCAAGGTATCCCAGAATTGAAGTTAGTGGCGTTCTTAAATCATGACTAACGCTAGTGACCAATTTGTCCTTTGAAGCTTCCACCTCTCGCTCATCATTCATGGATTCAATAACACTATCAACAAGCGCGTTAATACTTTGAATGACCCGCTCGGTATCTCCCTTTAATTCAAAGGGGATTCGATGGTCAAAATGCCCGTTCGCAATGTAATGCAATTCCGAAATAATGTGGCGGAGTTGCATTTGATGATAGCGCCGAATCAACCGCCAGTAAATAATAATGATATCGATTACGCCCATAGCAATGATGAAGAGATTCTCCCAGCTAAGTAGTCGAAAATGCATCGGGCCAAAGGTTACCGATTGCTTAATGATGAAGATTCCGTCCCTTAGACCCGGGTTACTCTCGATTGATTCAGTGATAATCACGGTAATCGCCAAGTTTAAAAGGAGTAATAATATTAAAGTAACTACTCCTTCAACAAATAATTCAGTTTTTTCTTTCGTCGTTAATTTCAAACTCAAGATTCCTCTTATTATTTATGCTTCCACTTTGTAGCCGACGCCCCAAACGGTTTGAATCACTTTTTCACCGCCAGTGGCTTCTTCAATCTTGTCACGTAAATGACTGACGTGAACCATGACGGTTTTAGCTGAAATGATACTTTCTTGTTTCCAAACGCGCTCAAAAATCTCATCAGCTGAAAAGACCCGGTTAGGATGGCTGGCAAGAAGGTACAAAATACCAAACTCCAGAGCGGTTAACTGGATTTCTTTGCCGTCTTCCGTCTTAACTTCGTGTGAATCCTTATTGATAGTCAGTGGACCCACGTTTAAAATGTCAGGCTTGTCCTTAGTGACATCGTTTTGACTTCTTCTAAGCAGGGAACGAACCCGTGCCATGATTTCCAATGGGTTAAATGGCTTGGTGACATAATCATCAGCTCCAGAAACCAATCCCTGAATTTTATCCATATCAGCCGTTTTAGCGGACAACACAATGATCGGAATCTGGGAATCTTTGCGAATCTCTTTAATAACATCAATCCCACTCATTTCCGGCATCATGATGTCTAAAATTACCAAGCCGATGTCGGGTTCAGTACGCAAAAGTGATAATGCATCACTACCGTTATAGGCTGAGATTGGTTCGTATCCTTCATTTTTAATGTAGATTTCTAATAATTGTGCGATTTCTTTATCGTCATCAACAACTAAAATTTTCATTTTAATTACCTCGAATTCACTGTTTTCTTTCAGTTTATCAGATTGAAAACAGAGATTAACCAAAATTGTTTTAATATTATAAACATTTAAACTTTCACATCAAAAAAATCGTAGACCAGTTGATCCACGATTCATTAATTAATTTCGGTTCCCGGTAAATAGTCCATTGGTAATTGGGAAACGATGACGCATGTACAAAATTCCCGCAATTCCAATTACACCAATCACTGCATCAACAATCGGACTGGTAATCGGGTTAATCACTCTCGGAATATACGTTCCACCAAAGAAGACTAGCATCCAAATTGCAAACAATAGAACCATCATCAAAGCTCGAATGATGCCATTATATTTATGTTTTACTCCCGGAGCAAACAAGTTAGTCATAAGTGGCATCCCTGCACCAGCAACAATGGAGGAAACGAAGATTCCAGTAATTCCCATTACACCACCTTTTGATGCTTGCGAAGAATTAATGAAGAACATGGCCGCGTACAAGAAACAGAACAGGACCAAAAACCACAAAAAGTTGTACGTGGCATCAATCACGTAGGTGATGGGCGTCATCTTTTGGGGTTTCTTTGGTGGATGAACCGTGACTTGCACCTTTTGAGCAACCGTTCCATACAGATTCTTTGCGGTCACCCCACTCTTTTGGGCCTTTTTTAGTTCATTTACCATCGTACTGATTTGAGCAGCTTGCTTTTCTGGTTCCAATTTGGTTTCCGAAAGTTCCTGCTTAAATTTATACATGTATTCAGCATTTCTCTTGGTCAAACCAACGTGATCAAATTGTTCTCGTTCAGCAATCTTAGTGTTTGAGTGATGTTGATGCTGTTTTGCTTTAGCATTTCGTTTTCGATTATCTTCCTCGCTCATAATTTCCTCCTAGACGTTGAACCTAAATTCTGCAATGTCTCCATCATGCATGACGTAATCCTTACCTTCAACCCGCAATTTTCCGGCCTCTTTAACGGCATTTTCACTTCCGTATTTATCCAGGTCTTCAAAGGACATAATCTCAGCTCGAATAAAGCCCCGTTCAAAATCAGAATGGATAATTCCAGCGGCTTGAGGTGCCTTAGTACCCTTTTTAAAGGTCCACGCCTTCGTTTCTTTGCCACCTGCAGTAAAGAAGGTTTCGAGCCCAAGTAATTTGTATGAAGCACGAATCAACTTATTTAGACCGGGTTCACTAACCCCCTCAGCCTCAAGAAAGTCAGCTTTATCATCATCACCTAGTTCAGCGATTTCCTGCTCGGTTTCTGCCGCAATTCCAATTGCCTGCGCACCGTGTTTTTGAGCATAGTCTTTAACCATTTTAAAGTACTTGTCACTTTCTGGATCCGCCATCGATTCTTCGCTGATGTTAGCGACATACAAGACGGGTTTAGAAGTCAAAAGAAACAATCCCTTAACGATCTTCTGCTCGTCTTCATCAAAATCAATATCGCGGACAGCTCCGCCATCTTCAAGTACCGGCTTAATCTTGTTTAAAACATCCAGTTCTTCCTTGGCTTCATCTGATCCCTTTGCTGCTCTTTGAACTTTTCCAATTCGTTTATCAACGGCATCTAAATCAGCAATTCCAAGTTCGACGTTGATCGTTTCAATATCGCCAATGGGGTCAACGGTTCCCGTAACTGAGGTGATATTGTCATCATCAAAAGCCCGAACGACGTGGACAATGGCGTCCACTTGACGAATGTTTTCAAGAAACTTGTTTCCAAGCCCTTCACCTTTACTAGCACCCTTTACAATCCCCGCAATATCGGTAAATTCAAAAGTAGTTGGTACCACCTTTTTAGCCGGGATTAACTCCTGAATCCGGTCCAGCCGTTTATCTGGCACTTCTACCATTCCTACGTTTGGATCAATCGTTGCGAAAGGATAGTTAGCCATTTCAGCACCAGCTTTAGTAATGGCATTAAAAAGTGTTGACTTACCAACGTTCGGCAACCCAACGATTCCCGCTGTTAAAGACATCCTGCTTACCTCTTTTAATTAATTTCTTCGTGTTTTTCTAGTATTTTCTTCAAACGTTTCTCAAATTGTCGTCGACTGATCATCACAATGTGACCACATCCCATGCACTGAACCTTAATGTCAGCACCCATTCGAATAATTTCCCATCGATTGGTGCCGCAGGGATGCTGTTTCTTCATTTCAACGATATCATGCATTCCATACATAAAAATATCCTCCCTAGTCGAGATGAATATCCAATAGGTCTAAAATTCGGTTCAAATCTTCATTTGACATATAATCAATCTGGATTTGTCCCTTACCAAGCTTAGAATTGGTCTCATTAATCAAAACTTTAGTTCCAAATTTATCTTGAAGCTGGTCCTCGCTCTCTTTAATGTAGGGAGACTTGGACTTTTTCACTGGTCGTTTACTCTTGGTTGAGTGAGCCTTATTAGCCTTGGCAATTAACTTTTCTAACTGTCTAACCGTGAGGGTTTCATCCTTAGCCTTAGCAGCTAAATTCAAAAGTTGTGATTTTTCTTTGACCGATAAAAGGGCCCGGGCCTGCCCCATTGAAAGTTGCTTTTTTTGCAGCATATCCTTAACGGATTGTGGCAACCCCAGCAAACGAAGATAATTGGCAATGTAAGGGCGGCTCTTGCCTAAGCGTTCTGAAACTTGTGCTTGCGTTAAATTCAGTTTCGTCATTAAAGTATCGTACGCTTGAGCTTCTTCTAGTGGATTAAGGTCCTCACGCTGCAAGTTTTCCATTACAGCGATTTCCATCATTTGCTCTTCGGTAGCATCACGAATGATTGCTGGAATTTTGGCCTTCCCAGCAGCTTTAGATGCCCGAAATCGACGTTCACCAGCAATAATCTGGTAATTATGATTATCAACATCGTGGCGCACAATAATTGGCTGAAAAACTCCTGATTCTTTAATGGACTGGGTTAAATCGTCAAGAGCCTTCTGATCAAATTTCTTTCTTGGTTGATAAGGATTAGGCGAAATTTCGGTTAGGTCAAGATCAACAACTGCTTCGTCATTACTATTAACGTCATTGTCCTTAAACAATGCTTCAATTCCACGTCCTAATCCCTTACTATTTTTGTTGGTCATGGGCAGCTAACACTTCCTTTGTCAATTCCATGTATACTTTGGCACCTTTTGATTTGGCATCATAGTCAATGATCGGCAGTCCATGACTGGGAGCTTCCGATAAACGAACGTTTCTGGGGATGACGGTGGTGTACACCTTATCCTTAAAAAACTTTCTAACCTCACCATTGACTTGTGCTCCAAGATTAGTACGGGAATCAAACATAGTCAATAACACTCCCTCAATCTTGAGGTTGGGATTAAAGTGTTTCTGTACCAAACCAATGGTATTAAGCAATTGGCTCAGTCCCTCTAAGGCGTAATACTCAGACTGAACCGGGATCAAAATCGAATCACTGGCAGTAAAAGCGTTAATCGTGATTAATCCTAAAGAAGGTGGGCAATCAATTAAAATGTAATCGTACTTGTCAGAGACACTCTCAAGTGCCGTTTTCAATCGAGTCTCACGCGCCATCATGGGGGTCAACTCAATCTCTGCTCCAGATAATTGAATGGTAGCAGGAACAATATCTAGATTTTGATGAGCTGAATGTAGAATAACGTCTTCAATCGGCTCTTCATTAACTAAAACATCATAAATATCTTTATTAATTTTTTGCTTACTAAGACCAACGCCACTAGTGGCATTTCCTTGGGCATCGGCATCAACCAGCAGGACTTTCTTGCCCTTTGTGGCTAGGTCAGCCCCCAGATTAACAGCAGTCGTGGTCTTACCAACACCACCCTTTTGATTTGCAAGCGATATAACGGTTCCCATGTTGTTCCCTCCTTCTTACTTGATCGGATCCTTATTTGGAGTTCCAGCTTTTCTTGGATACTTCTTTGGTGTCTTGGTGACTTTATCAATGACAATTATATTTCTTACTTCATCATTTTCCGGTAATTTAAACTCAAAGTCACTTTCGACTTTACCACCTAAAGTTGTAATTGCCTTCTGAGCTCCCTTCAGTTCTTCAGGAGCCCTAGCGGCCTTTAACGCAATTAACTTGCCGCCGATCTTAACCAGTGGGAGGCACAACTCAGACATCACACTCAACCGCGCCAGTGCCCGTGCGGTTGCAAAATCAAATTGTTCGCGATCATTTGACCGCTTTCCACCAAATTCCTCGGCACGAGCATGAACAAGGCGCACGTCAGTCAATCCCAGTTCACTAACTAGTTGTTTCAAAAAAACAATCCGCTTATTAAGTGAGTCCACGATGGTGACCTCTAAATCGGGATTAATAATCTTAAGTGGGATTGACGGAAACCCTGCCCCCGCACCAACGTCTACAATTGACCTTGGCTTTTTAAGCTCTGGTATGTAAAAAACGGGAGTAAGTGAATCGTAAAAGTGCTTTAAATACACGTCGTCACGTTCAACGATGGTCGTCAAATTCACCTTTTGATTATAGGACACTAGAAGTTCGTAGTACTTTTTAAACTGTTCTACTTGAAAGTCCGATAGTGAGACATTGTGTTTTAACAATGCCGCTTTAAATTGTTCTGGATTCATTTACTTCTCCTATGTAAAACAAACAATTGGAAACTAATTAAAGTTAAACTAATTAAAGTTAAACTAATTAAAGTTAAACCAATTTAAATTAGACCCTTTATTCATTATAACGAAAATTTAAAGATTTCGTTACCAAAAAAAGGAAAAAAGTCACCGAGAAATTTACCCCGTTCTGTTTAATCTGGCATCTTTTGAACTTCAGACTTAAACCAGTCATTAAACGCTTGGGCGTCAATGTCAACGGCAACCTTAGCATTGGTTTGACCATGATGATAAGCACCACGAATATCACCAACGGTGGCGCCATTGGCGGGTCCACTAGTTTGAATATCAATCCACATCTCTTCAGTAGTAAGTAATTCTGGGTGTAACAGGTAGAAAATCGTATTAACATCGTGCATGGCCACGCCTGCATCACTTTGATCCCCATCACTAGTGATAATGGCAGAGAGCATCTCTCCCGCTCGATTCATTTTCTTAATTTCAGCTAAAGTTTCGTTAGTAAGGAGAGCTTTTTTGGTCACATCAAGTCCAATCATCACGATTTTAACACCACTTTGATACATTATTTTGGCCGCATCTGGGTCAGTAAAGACGTTAAATTCAGCGGCACTGGTCATGTTACCACGTCCAAGTGCTCCGCCCATGGCAACGATCCGTTCTAACTTGGCTTTTACTTCTGGATATTCAGACAGTAGGATGGCAACGTTAGTATAAGATCCCGTTGCGACCAACGTGACTGGTTCTTCACTGTCCATAATGTGGTCATGAAGGGCTTTCACCGCGGTCATTTTCAATGGCTCTGGCAGTTCACCCGTAAAATCATAACCACGCATCCCAGACTCACCGTGAATCCGAGCTGCATCTTCAAACGGCTTTATTAAGGGATTTGCGGCCCCACTAGCGACTTTGATCCGCTCACCATCATGAAAAAAATTAATAATTTTAAGGGCATTAGTCGTCGTTTTATCAACCGTTACGTTTCCAGCGACGGTGGTCACCAAGTCCACATCCAGTTTTGGCTCATTGAGTGCCACTGACAAAGCTGCTGCATCATCAATTCCTGGGTCCATGTCCATAATAATTTTTTGCATAATATCCCTCCGTTTTAAATCCGTCGTTATTAGTCAAGTTTACCACACGCATAATTGAATTAGCTGCTTCAGCTTAAAAGCAATCAAAAAAGAGACGGCCTAAGCTGTCTCTTTTTTTAAGTATGGAAGTAAACTTATTGATGGTCGTTTTACTCGATCAAGGATTCCTAATCCATCTAGAACCGTTCCGCCAATCACACTTACTTTATTAACATCTTCAATGTGGCGATCAGTTGATTGGTTATCATACAACATTACTGGTAAAATCTTGTAAGTCGATAATCCATCCTGAGTTTGTGAATCACCAACTCGACTTGAGGTAACAATCAACAAGTCATCATCCTCTAAAGAATCCATCAGCTCTGATAACATGACATCAACTTTCTTCAGTTCCGATGAGAATTGATCCAAGTCACCCTCCATAGCGGAGGTCTGAAGATCTGGAACTTGAACGTAAATAAAACCGCTCCGTACCTTTTCCAGCTGATGATTTAATTCAACAAAAGCAGAGGTATTATCGGGAACCTGAATCCGTCTGGAAAAGTCTTGAACCTGAAGATATTCCACAAATCTGGAAATGATCACGGAACTCTTTTCCGCTTTATAAACCTCTTCAAAGACGCTTGACACACGTGAATTAACGGCACAATCAAACATTTCTCGCAATCCAGAAGCGGGCCGGTTAACCACGGAATTAGTTCGAACTAATCCGTAAGCGCCCTCGGGATTGACTTCATCTGATGAAGAACGCTCCCCATCAAAAAAGATGTTAAAAAGGCCCAACCGCCGAAGCGATGGTAAATCTGACTTTGAGGATTGATTCAAAACGTGTGAAAGGATGTTATCGCTTGAAGCGTTAAGTTGTTCTGCTTCATTGTCCGAGCGTAATCCGAGTGATGCTAAATCCACAACAATTACCCTTTTATAACTCACGTTTTCATCTCCCATGCGACTTAATAAAATTTAATTATATTCTATAATGCAATAATAAAATGCCCATGTCAATTGACTTAGCAGTAAAATGATAGTATCACAATTCACAACCGAGGTTTAAAAAATGAAATCAATTAATGAAGACAACATCATATTATTAGGTGACTCGTTAACTCGTGGTTTTGACGGAGAAAAAGATTTAGTGCACAATTGGCCCTATTATTTAGGTCAAATTTTACCATTTAACTTCATCAAAAACGCGGGTCAGAACGCTGGGACCATTACCGGCAATTGTGAGCTGGACTTAACCTATCAGGTTAACCACAACAATTTTGGTGACTACGACATCGCCACGATCTTTTATGGTACCAACGATTTTGCCCACCGCTACGATACTTTAGAAGTCGTTAAAAGGATGTTAAATGAAAACATCCAGCAAATCAAGATCGAAAATCCGTCCATTCAAATTCTGGGAATCCTTCCATTTAACCGCTTCGATGGTGGCACCGATAACTACAACATTGAGGGACTTGCCCACTACACGTTTGGGCAGCTCCTTTGCGGCTTAACCACCGTCTACCGCCAAAATAACATTCCATACCTAAACTGGCGTAAGGTGGCACCGACCATTGTCGACGACGATAATTATAGAACAAGACTGCATGACCATCGTCTTCACCCTAATTCGACTACTTACAAAATGATGGCCGAAATCATTGCCAAATTTATTAAAGCAAACGTCAACTAAAAGGAGCCATAATTGGTTTCCTTTTTTATTTAACCTCATCCAGACCCTTAAGTTTGAGCTGATTATTAACATCTTGTTTAACATCAGCCCGATAGTTAGTCGTTTTTGACGCTTTTTGGCCCTGATCGTTAGTTGAATCAGTTTGAACCGCAAAGTCAACGGCGGCTTTCCCCTCACCAGTACTTGTAACCTTTTTAACGTTTACCTTAATTTGAAGATTTTTAACATCTGGTTCATGATCCTTTTTCGCAATCGTAATCATCTGATTATAGGCTGGGTTACTTTTTCCTCCAACAAAGTTTTGGTCGTACTGAACTTGATCAGCTGACTTTTCGTCAAAAACGTCATGGTTCAGTGGCTCCCACACGGCTTTAAGCAGACCAGTTGCTGCCTTTTTATCAACGAGCTTTTTAAACGGGAGTTTGATCTCAGAGTGATTATTCTTCATCCCGAGGTACTGAACATCACTTTTCATTGGTTTGCCGTCAGCACTCAGAGTGGCCCAGATTGATGAATCATCACCAATGGGTAAATTATTGACCTTCGCCTTGCCGTTTTCACCAATTTGAGCAACCGGATGATTGTCAACGTAGACGATAGCGTTTGGGACACTTTCAAGCCCAAACGAAACCACGTTAAACGTCAGGTGCGCCGTATCAGATGACTTCATCAGACTAAACTGACCGGAAGTCTTAAGCTGTTTACCACCAGCCGTGGCAGTCGCCTCAATCTGATGAACTCCCGGGATGAGTGATTTCACGTTCAGCTCCCCATTACCATCCGTTTTACCTGCCTTGTTTCCATCAATTGTCACGTTGGCTTCTGAAAGATTGGTCTTAATTTTAGGATCAATTGGTTTAACTACCAGTTGATAACGTGGAAATACCAGGAAATTCTTCCCCGTTTGTTTATAAACCAAGTTGTTTTCAGCCACTTTCTCACCGTTAATCTGCATCTTGAGCCGATTAACTGCTTCGGAATTTTGATCGAAATCGTTAACAAGGGGTTGAAGGGCCTCTTCACTTGGAGTACCCGTTTGCCCGTCAATTTTGATTCCAGCAATCACCTGCTTTTGTTCGTGATTACGCAGGGCATTCACCAAGCGGTCACCACTAGCTTTTTTTGAATAATACTTTGTCCCGGAAACTCCGACCACAATCACGATGATAATTTCCAACACGAGTAAAAAGGCCAAGAATTTATGTGATTTACGTTTTTCTGCCAAACTAATTTCCATCCTTTTATAATATTGAGGAAATCATAACATACACCAAACAAAAAGAAACGTAGCACAGAATGCTCGTTTCTTTTCTAAATTACTATTAATCGTTATCGGTACTATCCGATACTTTCTTAACTGACTGGTTACTCTTGATGATAAACGGAAGATCATCAGAATCATCACTGCCAGGATTTTTGACCAAGATGGCATTGTATTCAAACGTCTGATGACGAACCGAACTATTGTCATCGTCGTCATTGTTATCGAAAGTATAATCAACCTGATAAGTGACTTGCGTCTCCCCACTATCATAAGGTGCTACCGATTCGGTCCTTTCACTAGTTTCAAATGACTCAATTTTATCGTTGTCATTATAACTTTTGACCATTTTAAGCATATCCTGACAAGCGGGACTACCATTTCCACCGTCAAAGAAATGGGAAATATCAACGTCGTTACCGGCACCACTCACCTGAGTCCAGAGCGGATTCAAGACCTGATCAGCCTGGTCTTTCGTGGCAATCCCATCAAACTTCGGTTCAATCGTGTTGTTATTATCACTGTCTTTTAAATTATAGGGTTTACTCTGAATTAATTTACCGGACTTGCCCTTCATCTGAACTTGAACGTTCATGTTCGTACTAAATGGGTAGTCAGAAAGCTTAAAGCTCCCATTGTCACCAATCGTTCCAACCTTCTTGTTTTGAATCAACACGTCTGATCCTGGTTGCCCCTTCACTGTAAAGGTGATAATTCGAAGTGGTAAGGACGCTGAACTGGCACCATCAATCCAGTCGAATTGACCATTATTGTGCAATTCACGGCCATTGACTTTTCCGGCAGTGGTGATGTTATAAAGACCCGGTGCAAGTGGCCCAATCTTCTTAGCCTTTTGACTGCCCATGTTGCTGGTAATTTGCTTGCCGTTCACACTCAACGAGACGCCATTCAGGTTAGTGGAAATACTAGAATAAACGGGTTTGACCATCAGTTTATACTTAGGGAAAACTAACCAGGTGTTACCCTCCTGCTTAAATTGCAGGTTGTCGGTCACCGGATTATCGTTATCGCGCATGAACTGACTCCTAAGCTTTGATAACTGGTCCTTATTACTAGCATAATAATTAATGGTTGGCTTCATCGCTTTCCCACTAATCTTAAAGTTCGGGTCGTTTGTTTCCGACACATTGGCTAAATTCTTTTCCTGATCATTCTTAATTGCTGAGATGACTCGGTCGACTTGATTAGCTTTTGAATAGTAATTCTTTCCAAAGAAGTAACCACCGATAAGTACCACTACCAAGACCACCACAATTACCCAAATCACTTTAGTAAGTGGTTTCATCTTCTTTTGCTTTCGCGGACGATTAACGTTACTTGTCTGACGCAGGGGTCGACTCCCTGATGTCTTGCGACTTGGTCCTGCTTGACCTTTTGGTGATCCATTAGGAGTTAGTTTATACCCACAATTGGGGCAGAACTCATCATTTGCATTAATTCGGTGTCCACAATTGGGACAAAAAGACGCTTCTTCACTCATTTTGACTCCTCCTAGTATCCCTGCCCAAAGTTAGCAGCAAAGTTGTTAATGATCTCTTGAGTCAGCGTTTGAAGTTGAGAGCCCAGGCTATTACCCAAAATAGCTACTAGGACAGCGGAAATGATTGCCACGATAACCGTTACAATCAATAAAACATAGAAACTATCAATCGACCCAAAATTCTTAGAAAAGAGCATTTCATAAATTAACGCCCAACCCGAAATGGTGATGGCCAAGTCGACCACGTAGAGACCAATTAAAAATAAAATCCCAGCGGGCATCACTGCGGATAGGAGCAGGCCCACTAACAGTAAAATAATTCCAACGTTTAAAAATTTACCGTACTCATTCGTATAATCACTGAGGCTCATATTGTTGTTCATGACGAAGTGAACACCGACATAGCCTAAAATCCAAGCTAACAGACCGATTACGGCAATAATCAGTCCTAGTCCCATAACGCTCGTGTTAATGACGCCATCCATCTTATGAATAAGTGAGTATGGAACTGATTCAGAGGCCAGTCCGCTCTTCATTCTCATTGCTAAAATAAACGAAACTAACCAGGTCAAAACGGCGAAGATTCCAAGTGAGATATATCCCAGATACTTCTCACTAGCAGCCTCATATTTGACTGGATGTTTAATCGATTCAATGAAATAATTAAACACGCTGGTTAACCCGTTAGAAACGTCAGCCTGTGAATTACGGGGCTGTTGCTGCTTTTTTGTTTCATTATGTACCTTATTACTGCTTGTTTGACTGTTGCCAGTCAACTTAGTTCCACACTTGACACAAAACTTTGCGCCTGGCTTGTTATTAAAATGACAATTAGGACATTCATTCATATTAGTTCCTCCAATTAAATAAATATTAAGATTTTCTTACGTTTACATTATCACATACTGATTAGCTCAATCAAAGGGCTAAGGCACATAAATAAAAAAATCAATTAATTAAGGCATCGGATATTGGTCATTCAGGCATTCTCGTTTATCAAGTTCCCTCAGTGTTTGTGAATCTTGATAAACTACAATCCCACCATTTGATTATTTAACTTATTTAATTATAATTATTATAAGATAATAAAGGAGGCGTGCTTATGATTCATTGTACTGGAAACGATGTTTTTATAAATGATCAAAAACTATACAATACCGTGCAAATGGAGATGCAGGATTCTCATAACTTTTACGAATTTGCTGTCCACATTGCTTATGCCCTAGAGGGTAAAATGGCTGTTAATGACATTGCCAAAATCGTGGAGGCCGCTAGTAACAACCACTTAAAGGTCACCGAAACCATTAACGTTTGTCCTAAAGCTCTTCAAGAAGCACTCAAAAAATCACAGTACCTATAAGAAATTCCTTAGCTTGGATGGGCTAAGGAATTTTTTTGGTTTCAGGTGATGTTATCTAAAACTCATTTGAAGTAATATGATTAGTATCACTGATTAAACTTCAAACTACTATTAATGGAGAAAAAATGAAAAACAAACGCAACGTTCTACGAAACATTAACGATCTCATCTGTGGCATTGCCCTGGTATTTGCCATCATGTTCGCCCACTTCAATATTTTACTAATCACGGTCTTAATCGTTTTTATTGATGAACTCTTATGGGGCATGTTCGGCAAAAACAAGAAGACTACGTGGTATTTAATTGCCGCGATTATTGGTTTAATTGGTGCCATCGGTTACAACTTCATCTAAAATAAAAAAATACTAGGACAATGTCCTAGTATTTTTGAACTAATTTAAATTAGCATTTTTTCATTTCAGTTTGGCTGACCCACTGATGGTTAACGTATTCTTTGCCACCATTAGTTGGTTTGAAGGTTACAGCATAGGCAGGACCGTCACAAACTTTAACAATCTTCCCCTTAGCACCTTTCATGCCGGGCATGTGGTCAGCTTCAACGGTGACTTTTTCGCCCTTTTTCAAGGTAGCACCCTGTTTATCAGCCTTAAGTTGGTCTTTTGTAACGAACTCATGATTTTTAACTTCAGCCTTACCATCGGTTGGCTTGTAATCGATGACATAAAGTGGTGAATCATATGCTCCGGTAACTTTAGCCTTAGCACCTTTCATCCCTTTCATGTGGTTAGCTGATAGTTTAACTTCAGAACCAACCTTAAACTTAGGATTTTTAGCGGCAGCTAAGTCAGTGGGAAGATTCATCTTATGCTTCATTGGCATATTCATGTCCATTGACTTATCGCCCTTGGTTTCCTTCATGTCTTTTTTACTCATTGTTTTTTCGCTACTGCTACTCGACATATTTGATGACGAACTGGACTTAGAACTACTCTTGCTTTCTCCACAACCAGTAAGTACCAATCCCACACTAGCTACGGCAGCTAACGTAAATAATGTTTTCTTCATTTTCATCTTTGAAGAGCTCCCTTGATATTTTTATGATGTTTCAACTGCTAAGATAGCACCGTCGACACCAAAAAGTTACTAAAATGACTTACCGTAAGCATATTTTAAGATTCTTATAGATTCCTTCAAAATTAAGTAATATGTTTGCACATTTAGCCCTAAAAGTTCATGCTAAATGTATATAATCTTATGTTTGTGAGGTGAAAATTAATGGGTACAGAAAGTTTAATCATTTCAATTGTTGCATTAGTTGTGATTTTGATCATTCTAATCGCTCTAGCATGGTTGTTCTACAAGTTCCTCGGTGGTAGAGATAAGGCAGCCTGGAAATCATCAATGCAAATGGCATTCACAATTGCCTTTGGAATCATCGTTGCATTCATCGTAATGGGATTGTTCAAGATGATCGTCGCAGCCATTGCAGCCATGATCGGTATGCAAGGCGGAATGATGTAATTTACTAAAATAATGCCACTTGGCATTATTTTTTTATTATCACGGTCAATTCAAGAGGAACAACAATAATGAGAGTAAGTATTTTGCAACACACTTCTGATGAGGGACCTGGAGCAATCTCCGACTGGATTCATCACAACCATTACCAGATGTTCGTTTATCATCCTTCCCAGTTTAAGGTGCTACCAGACGCTGCTACAACCGACATGTTAGTAATCTTAGGCGGCCCAATGAGCGTCAACGACGACACAAACTGGATCAAATCCGAACGAGAACTAATCAAACGGGTGATTAGCCAAAGAAAACCAGTCTTTGGCGCCTGCTTTGGTGCCCAACAAATGGCCAAAGTTCTAGGAGCTTCCGTCTTTGACTCGCACACTAAGGAAGTTGGGTTTGCTCCCGTCTACTTAAAAACAAAACTCATCTCCGGATTATCCAACCAACTAGAAGTGCTCCACTGGCATGAGGAAACGTTTCAGATTCCAGATGGTGCCTCGTTATTGTACTCAAGTGATCAACTCGTTAATCAGGGATTTGTAAAGGATAACCTCGTTGGCCTCCAGTTTCACCTTGAACCCAACCACGACAACGTCACCGAAATGGCAATTAACGACTACCCTTACCTTACTGGGTCCGTTTTAAGTCAGTCTAAAAACACCATCATTAACCACCCAATTTCAAAACAGAACCATCGCGATTTATTCAAGATTTTGGATTACATCGCAAACAAATAGCACCCACCTAGAAAAAGTGGATGCTTTTTTGATTTTATTTAAAAGCAAAGTACTTAGAAACAAAGTAATTAATCACAATGGCCATGATTTGTGTTCCAACCACACAGATAAAACTGTTAAACAACGTGGGACTCCCAATCAACCCGTGAACAACGGGAAGTTGGAACAACCAAGCCGAATAGTTTAAGTGATCTAAAAATAAAATCTTAATGAAAAATTGCGGAAACTTATCGATCATTACGTAAGTCATCAAAAAGTCAAGGACTAAAACAAACAATCGTCCCGAAACAAAGTTAACGATCTGAACCTGAAGTGTCTTGGACTGCGTTCCACTGTTAAAAACAAAGTATTTGTTCACCACAAAAGCAAACGCAATCGACAGAACTTGGGCAATTAAGACCGGGGTAAAATCACTGGTAAAAATCTTCATCGAAACGAATCGACTGACAAAGTAAACCAGGGTGGTCATGGCTCCCCAAAACAAGTATTCAATTTTTTCATCAAAAACTAATCTTTTTACGATATCTAAGTAGTTAGTAGTATTAGCGTCGTTTGTATCATTCATGATATGCATCAAACCCCTTCTTAGTCATTTTATCACAATCAATTAAGTTATAAATTTGTGATTTCCTTAAAACTTAATCTTTTCGGTCGTGTTAAAATAAAACCAATCATTAACGAAGGGAATGGACGTCATGGATTTAAGCACGTTTATCTGGCTCGTCATAATGATGGTGGTCGTTTTCGTAGTGGTAACCATCATTACCATCTTAGTGAGTCTTCATCGCGCAAAAAAACGACAGGAAAAAGAGAACCGACATTCTGATTCCAAGTAGCTTAGTTACGTGAAAACGTTAAAGTTACGATTATCAGCCATAAAACTGTATAATGAGTGAAGAAAGAGAAGCGTGATTTTTAATCGGGATGGTGCCATGAATCACATTGTTTTAGTGACTGAAAAATTATCATTAGCACTTAGTTTCAACCAAACCTTTAATGACAATGGGTACTTTGTCGACGATTTATACGATGTTTCAAGCCTCCTATCATCCATTCAAAAGTACGAAGAACAGGCCATTATTTGGGACCTAAGTACCGTTGCAGCTCAAAAGTTGATCGAGCTTATCCCTAAAATCCGCCAAACGGCCTCACTTCCAATTCTCGCTCTGGGAGAAAAAAAGGACGAGCGTACCGTTGATCAATTATTTAAAGTTGGCATCGACGACTACATCATCCAACCATACAACGCTGACGAAGTCATGCTCCGGATGAAGCATCGTGCGCGCTTCTACCAAGACGAAAATAATAGTCTAAAGCAGGAAAAAAATAAGAAGGTCAAACCACGATTTCACTTTTCTGACATCGACGTTGATTTAGATCAGAAGATTGCCACCAAAAACGGTACTTCGCTCCGACTAACGCCTAAAGAATTCAAGCTTTTAGAGTACTTTCTGACTCACCCTAAACGGATCCTGAGTCGTGAACAAATCCTAAACGGCGTTTGGAACGATCTTTACATTGACCAGTCCTCGCGGATGCTTGAAATGCACATCAGCCATTTAAGGGACAAGATTGAACCTAATCCCAAAGACCCCGTCTTAATCAAAACGATCCGTGGCTTTGGTTATGAATTTGAAGCGAAATTAAATAAACCATAATAAATGACATCCAAACCATTAACGGGCTTGGATGTCATTTTATTTGTTTTTCATTTCATTATTTTGAATTTTGACCACCTGCTGATAGGCATTATCCATCCACTCCAAGTAGTTTTTATCTTCAGGAATCGTTTCGGTCAATTTTACAACCGGCACATCATGATCCTTAGCTAATTTGACGAGGTTCTTGACCATTTTACTGTCAGCCTGCGTGTTATCAACAAAGAAAGCAATCCGATGGTGAGTGATATCATCCCTGATGTTTTGAATACTCTTAGGTGACGGGTCAATCTCCTTCTCGGTCGCATTGGCAAAATCAGGGTCATTTACCTTGTATCCCATGTAACTAAGGGCATCATCGAAAACCGGTTCACTGACGTCGACCTTGCGATTTAACTGGTAATCGTTCAGATTATCTCGTGCCTTTTCCGCCTGCTGCTTAACTGGTTCATATTCTTTTAAATACCGCTTGGCATTATCATGAAAATAACGTTTGTGATTCGGTTGTTTTTTGCTGTAGACGTCTGCGAGTCGGTAGACGAGCTTATTAACGGTGTCAGGATCATACCAAATGTGCTCGTTATCCCCATTTTTTCGGTTCATCACCTTTGAAACGTTGACAACCGACGTCTGATCACTTCCATTCTTTACCAGCTTTTTCATCCAATCGTCGTATCCAATGCCATTTTCAACAACCACGTCTGCTCTTGCAACTTGATTCGCATCACTCGTTGAAGGATCAAAATCGTGTGGGTCACCGCTTCCCTTAATAATCGGCTGAACGCTCCCCTGATTTCCCAAAACATTTTTCGCAATTTGACCATAAAAATTAGTTGAGGTAACCACTCTCAGCTTATGGTTGGCCCGTTCATCTCCTGATTTTTTGCCACAACCAACTAGCACGATGACACAAAATAAGATTAAAATTGCTGTTATACTTAACTTAAACTTTTTTATCATTGTTTTTCTCCTTTGAAACATCATCCGAAGTTAAGTTGACCATCATTAAACAAATAATACTCACTTAATATAACACTGTTATCTTAAATTGAGCAATCAATCCACTGGAGGAATTTTCATGGCAAACGTTCGTAACCAGGATAAAACCCATTCCCTATTACTAGAGGCCGGGTTTAAGGCCTTTCTAAAAAACGGGTTTGATAAGACAAAGATTCGTGAAATTTGCCGAAACGCTAACCGGACAACCGGTTCCTTTTACAAACACTTTGAATCAAAGGATGCGATTCTAGATGAAATTCTTGATCCCTTTATTAAGCAATTAAAAGACGAATATGAGAATCAGTTTAATCAGGGAATGGCTAAAATCAGTCCAGCCAGCGTTCAAACGGTGTGGAAACAAAACATTTTGAATATGAATCCAATCATCCACACCCTTTACGCTAATCCGAAGTATAAGGAATTAATTCTTTTTAAATCAGAGGGGTCGAAGTACGACAATCTAGCCGAAATGCTAACGAAGTACTTTACCCAAAAAATTGCTAACGCCATTGGGATCATGCAAGAACGTAACATCATCCTTGTTAGCTTTAAGTTTAACTACCAGGAACTGCATTTTCACGTGTTCTCGTTTTATGCTACTTTTTGTGACATTTTGAAACATCGGTATAACGAGCAAGAGGCCATCATGCTGTGTAACAACCTCTACGACTTCTTCTACCCGGGATGGATGGCATGGCTGTCCATTTAGTTTGTTTTTAATAACACCGTTATTTAAGAACCCTTTCAATAGCACTTGAAGGGGTTCTTTTTGGCTTTACCAAACATTTACATAAAAAGACCGTAAAATTTACTTAACATTTACATTCACCTTATATACTTGGTTCGTAAACAAAATAATGTCCATTTAAACCAAAGGAGATTTCGTCCATGTCATTAGGCAAAAAGAAAAAGGTTGCATTGATATTAACGTGTGGACTGCTGGCGCTGGGACTAGCCGCGTGCGGATCATCTTCTTCCACCAAGGCCAAAAACGGTAATAAGATTACCGCCGTTGGCTCCACGGCACTTCAACCACTGGTCGAGCAAGCGAGTCGAGAGTATCAGGTTAGTAACCCGAAAGTTAACATTAACGTCCAGGGTGGTGGATCTGGAACTGGCCTAAGCCAAATCCAACAGGGAGCCGTTAATGTTGGTAATTCAGATGTCTTTGCTTCCCAACAACCAGGTGTTACTGCTAAAGATTTAGTTGATCATAAGGTTGCCGTTGTTGGAATTGCCCCGGTCGCCAATAAAAAAGTGGGAGTGAAAAATCTCTCAATGAAACAACTTGAACAAATCTTCACTGGTAAAGTCACCAATTGGAAGCAGGTCGGCGGAAATAACGTCAAGATCGTGGTGATTAACCGGGTCGAAGGAAGTGGAACCCGGATGACCTTTGAACAATCCGTTTTAAAGGGCAAAAAAGCCATCAACGCTCAGCAACAAGACTCAAACGGAACGGTGCAACAGATTGTCTCATCGACTCCCGGTGCGGTTAGTTACCTCTCGTTTCCATATTTAAACAATAAAACGCAAAGTATTTCCATCGATAAGGTGCAACCAACCGACCCCAACGTGGAACATAACAATTGGAAAATTTGGTCGTACGAACACATGTATACCAAGGGCAAGCCCACTGGAACCACCAAAAAATTTATTGATTACATGCTTTCAGATCATGTTCAACAGAAATTAGTCAAGCAGATCGGATACATTCAAGTTAAAAACATGAAATTTGAAAAGAATGCTGAAGGTCAAGTTCAAGCGATTAAATAATTATGAAAGTGGTTTTTATATGAATGACATTAAAGAAAAATTACTGAAACCATCAAAAGAAACTCATCAAGATAAGGTTGGTCATTTTATCAGTCTCATATGTATCGGCCTGATCGGCATCCTCGTCATTACCATCCTCTTCTTCATCACCACCAAGGGACTGGCGACCTTTACTTCCGATCACGTCAGTATCATCGATTTCTTCACTAAGGGGGACTGGAATCCCAGTCAAACGGGACCAAATGGGAAACCAGAAGTTGGGGCACTTCCAATGATCGTCACCTCATTTGCGGTCACCCTACTATCCGCCATTCTTGCCACCCCATTTGCGATTGCCATGGCCCTTTTCATGACCGAAATTGCTCCCAAACGAGGGCAAAAGATTCTGCAACCAGTAATCGAATTACTCGTTGGAATTCCATCCGTTGTCTATGGGTTTATCGGCCTAATGGTCTTGATTCCCATTGTTAGAACGGTGTTTGGAGGGACCGGTTCTGGGATTTTACCAGCTACCATCGTTTTGTTCGTCATGGTTCTTCCGACCATCACCTCAATGTCAGTCGATGCTTTAAAGGCCGTCCCACGAGACTACCGGAGTGCTGCTCTTTCACTCGGAGCCACTAAATGGCAAATGATGTACAAAGTGGTCTTACGGGCTGCCACTCCGGGAATCCTTACCGCGATGATCTTCGGAATGGCGCGCGCCTTTGGTGAAGCACTAGCCGTTCAGATGGTCATCGGAAATGCAGTCTTCATGCCAACCAGCTTGACAAGTCCAACTGCAACTTTAACCAGTCAACTGACGACCCAAATGGGTAATACCATCATGGGAACGTTGCCTAACAACGCCTTATGGACATTGGCCTTAGTTTTACTAGTAATGTCACTAGTATTCAACGTCATCGTAAAACTAATTGGAAAGAGGAGTGCATTTAAAAAATGAAAATAAATGCCAAAAAAATTAATAAGTTCGCCATTGGGACCATCTGGGCCTTAGTCTTAGTCGTAGTTCTGATCTTAATCTTCCTACTCGGTTACATCCTCATTACCGGTCTACCCGATATCTCGTGGAAGTTTTTAACCACCACGTCCAGTTCAATCAGTGCCGGCGGTGGAATTAGAGATCAGCTCTTTAATTCCGTCTACCTGCTAATACTGACGATCATCATCTCGCTGCCAATCAGTCTTGGGGCCGGAATTTACCTGGCAGAGTACGCCAAGGACAACTGGCTCACAACGCTCGTTAAAACGGCCATTGAGGTTCTAAGTTCATTGCCTTCCATTGTCGTTGGTCTGTTTGGATACTTGGTGCTAGTAATCAAGTTTCAACTTGACTACTCCATTCTGTCAGGAGCGATTGCTTTAACCATCTTCAACCTGCCACTCCTTACCAGAAGTGTCGAAGATTCCATCGAAGAGGTGCCAAAGTTACAAAGAGAAGCCGGGTTATCGCTTGGACTCTCCAAGTTTAAAACCATAACTGGAGTTGTACTACCACTCGCGATCCCGGGCATCATCACCGGTGTCATCCTTAGTTCTGGTCGAATCTTCGGGGAAGCCGCCGCCTTGATTTACACTGCTGGTCAAAGTGCGCCAATCGTAAGTTACACCAACTGGAATCCTTTCAGTCCCAGCAGTTTCCTAAATCCCATGCGTCCAGCTGAGACCCTTGCAGTTCATATCTGGAAACTAAATACCGAGGGAATTGTTCCAGACGCGCACGTTGTTTCAAGTGGCGCTTCAGCGGTTCTTATCATTGTTATCTTAGTCTTTAACCTGTTGTCTCGGTTCTTAGGTAACTGGGCTTACCGCAAGATGACTGGGACTTCTAGAAAAAAGCGAGGTTAAAACATGGCTCAACAAAATTACGATTTAGACCACCATCAAATTATTACACCGCCAGGAGAAATGGCCCTTGAGACCGAGGACGTGAACGTCTTCTACGGTAAAAAGCAAGCTACCTTTGATGCTTCGCTGGCATTCTCAAGGTTCAAGATCACCGCCCTCATTGGAGCCTCGGGATCTGGCAAATCAACCTTCCTTCGCTGTCTCAATCGAATGAATGATGGTGTGGCAAACGTTACCGGTAGAATCATGTACAGAGACGTAGACATTAACCAAAAAAAATTAAACGTCTACGTCCTTCGAAAAAACATTGGCATGGTCTTCCAACACCCCAACCCCTTTGCCAAAACCATTCGTGAAAACATTAAATTTGCGCTTAGAAAACATGGCGTAAAAGATCCACAGGAACTTGATCAACGAGTAGAACAAAGTCTAAAAGCCGCTGCACTATGGGACGAAGTCAAAGACAAGCTGGATACAAGCGCCCTTGAATTATCTGGTGGACAGGCTCAAAGGCTCTGTATCGCTCGTTCAATCGCCATGCAACCTGACATCTTGTTGTTAGACGAACCAGCGAGTGCTCTTGATCCCATTTCAACCTCTAAGATTGAAGAAACGCTTCTAGAGTTAAAGAAAAAATATACGATTATCATCGTGACCCATAACATGCAACAAGCCGCCAGAGTCAGTGACTATACCGCCTTCTTCCATCTTGGACACGTCATGGAGTACGCTAAAACAGCTGACATTTTCACCAGACCACAGGTCAAAGCCACTGAGGATTACATTTCCGGCAACTTCGGTTAAGGAGAAGTAAATGACAACTAAAACGGAACCAAAAGAGATTATCAAAACTGAAAACGTCAATTTGTACTATGGAAAGCGAAAAGCGTTGCACGACATTAATTTAAACTTCAAACAAAATGAGATTACCGCCCTAATTGGACCATCTGGATGCGGAAAGTCAACATACCTCCGTTGTTTAAACCGAATGAATGATCTTATTCCAAACATTACCATCACGGGAAGCTTCACGCTCAATGGTCACAATATTTATGGTCCAAAAGAAGACATCGTGGAACTCCGAAAAGAAGTTGGAATGGTTTTCCAGCAACCCAATCCTTTCCCCTTTTCCGTGTACGATAATGTCACCTTTGGCTTAAAATTAGCTGGCGTTAAGAATAAGCAACTATTGGACGAACGCGTTGAAGAATCTCTAAAGCAGGCGGCTATCTGGGATGAAGTTAAGGACAAACTTCATAAAAGTGCGCTTTCATTTTCTGGAGGACAACAACAACGAATCTGCATTGCTAGACTCTTGGCCATTCAACCAGACGTGATTTTACTGGATGAACCAACGAGCGCGCTCGACCCTATTTCGAGTCAGATGATTGAGGACACCCTCCTAAACATCAAGGACAAGTATACGATCATCATCGTGACTCATAACATGTCACAAGCTTCTCGAATCTCAGACAAAACGGCGTTCATGCTGAACGGTCGACTAGTGGAAGTAGGCAAAACCAAAAAAATGTTTATGAATCCTGATAAGCAAGAAACAAGTGACTATCTCAACGGAAAATTTGGATAAGGAGAATGACTATGGGAGCATTATTTGATGATGAATTAAAGAAACTTAAAGGACACTTCATGGAAATGGGATTTGACAGTAGTGAACAAATCTACCAAGCCACCAAATCTTTCATTGATCATGATAAGGACCTCGCACGCAAAATCATTGCAGAGGATCCCAAGATTAACAACGAAGAAATGGATTTAGAGAAACAGTCCTTACAACTGATCGCACTCCAGCAACCCGTTGCCAGTGATTTTCGTCAAATTATCAGTATTTTAAAGGCCAGTACCGACATTGAACGAATCGGCGATCACGCCAATACGATTGCCAGAGAAACCATTAACGCCAAGGGCCATGAACGAATCCCGGCGGTCGAAAAAGTCATCAGTGAAATGACTGAACAAGTCCGTTCAATGTTAGAACAGGTACTAGAGGCCTTCTTTGAGGGCAATGCCTCGGAAGCAAAGGAAATTGCTGACCAAGATGAATCAATTGACAAGTATTATCATTCCACCAGAAAGTTAGTAACTGAATCCCTGAAAAAGAACAGTAAGACCGCACAAGCTGCCCTAAGTTACCTAATGGTCATCCGATTGCTCGAACGGATTGGTGACCACGTCGTGAACCTCGCCGAATGGTTAGTTTACAATCAAACCGGCAAGATGGTCGAACTAAGTCACAGCACCAATCACGATGAAGAATACTTTGAAAACAACAAGTAACAAAGAAACCACCCTGATATTTCTATCAAGGTGGTTTTCGCTATTTATTGATTACTGGTTCGCTCAAAGAAGTCCAAAAACAACTGTTCCTCTTTTGGATCGTTTTGCCACAATAATTCTGGGTGCCACTGGATTCCCATGATACTAGCATCATCATTTTCAACCGCTTCGATGACACCGTCAGGAGATTTGGCCGTGACGGTCAAACTCTTTCCGACCTTTTTTAGGCCCTGATGATGAATTGAGTTCACCACCGGATGGTTTCCAACGGAATGGACCAACTGGCTTTTGGCTTTCACTTGCACCTCATGAAAATTATGCTTTGGATCGTCGTGTTTCACGTGTTGAACGTTAGACTTGGGTAAATCAGTGGCAATGTCTTGATAAAGACTACCACCAAAAGCTACGTTTAATACTTGAAGCCCCCGACAGATCCCTAAAAGTGGTTTTCTCCGGTGCACCATTTCTTTAATCAGTCCCATTTCCCACTCATCATGGGGTCGATAGTGCGCATCGTCTGGTTCGACTGATTTTTCGTGGAATAATTCCGGTTGAACATCTTGACCACCAGGAATAATTAGGCCGTCAACTAAGTCAACGTATTCGGAAATCATATCAAGCTCAGCCATGGGAATAATAACAGGCAGAATGCCGTGTTTTTGCAGTAAATCAATAAAAACTTGAGCAGTATAATTGGCGTAATCAAGGTTATAGTTAGGCGTCTTAATCCGGTTAACGTTTGCCGCAATTCCAATTCTCAAAATGAACCCCTCCATTACAATTTAGTAATTCCTAATGAATAAGAGCCATCCCGAATTAACGGGATAGCTCTTATTTGGTTTAGAAGTTAGTTTGGTCCAACTTTCCTATAATTGCAATAGCTTAATTAATTTTTTAATCTTTATTCGGAACTCAGACTCACAATTGGATCTAATTTAGCGGCCTTGGCTGCTGGAGCAAGTGCTGCTAGTAAACAAATAATAACAAAGACTAGTGCCCCAATAATGGAATTGGCCGGTGAAATTTGAACAATTGCGTACTTAATCGCTCCATTAGAAATCGTATCCGCTCCCCATTCGGCCAGGTAGGCTATGATAACCGCAAAGATGGACGAGAAGACTCCCAGAATAAAGGCTTCGGAGAAGAATAGGTTTCGAATGTTGCCCTTGGTAAAACCAAGTGCCCTTAGAATCCCAATCTCCTTGGTTCGTTCGGCAACACTAATGTAGAGCACCACGATGATCATAATTGCTGACACAAGGAGCGAGATTGCCGCAATTCCTGCTAGAACCCAAACAGCGACGTTAATGTAAGTGTTCAGTGTTGATACAATCGCACCCGCACCAGTAATTTGGTACTTGGCTTGTTGATTGGGCCCCTTCAACGCCTTAATCTTATCTTGAACCGGCTGAACGTTGGGAACTCCACCAGCAATGTTCACCGCGGCAAAGTTCGGTTCGTACTTCATTGTAGCCTCACTAAACATTGACTTCATCGTGTTGGAACTAACAAGTGCCATTGGGTTCACGTCACTAGTCACCCCACTCACAGTAACCTCTTTTGATAGGACATGGGGCTGCCCGTTGTCATCGGGGGCATTCGCAAACAACTTAATTTTTTGGCCCGTCATGTCGTACGGCTTCTTCTTATTAAAGCTTTGGGCCGTCTTCTTATTAATCAACACCTGATTATCTTTAGTGGGGACTGCTCCGGATTTAATGTTCTTCTTTAAGACCGCTCCTTGATAGTATGTTTGAATGTATTGAACGGAAGCGGTTTTATCGGCCGCTTTAAACTGACCGCCTGCTAAAAACTTACCCAACGTTGAACTTTTGACATTCTTTAGGTCCTGCAACTGCTGGTTATCCTGGTTGGTCAGAAGTTCATTTTTAGGATTTTGTTCCTCTCCTTGTTTCTGTTTTCGACTAACCTGAATGGTAGTGGGATTAACCTCCGAATAAATTTCATGGTTAATGTATCCCTTGACCCCATTGCCGAGACCTAACATGAAAATGACCGAAAAGATGCCGATGGCCGCCCCAAAAATAATTAACAGGTTGCGCTTCAGGTTATAACGAAAGTGTTCGAAGGCCATCGTAAAGATGGAAGCAAGTTTGGCCGGACGCGCCTGAAAGTCCGCCTGCGTTTTATTAACCGGGTAAGCGGGTTTTAAAATCCTATCTTCATCAATCTTCCCGTTGGCTAAATGAACGATCCTCGTTCCATAATTGGCAACCACCTGAGAGTGGGTGACGGCAATTACCAGTTTTCCGTCTTCTGCAATTTCGTTCATTAGTTCCAAGATGTCATCAGTATTTTGAGCGTCCAAGGCACCAGTTGGCTCATCAGCAATGATGATATCTGGGTCAGAAGCAAGTGCTCGAGCAATTGAAACCCGCTGCATTTGTCCACCTGAAAGTTGATTGGGGTACTTGTTACGGTGGTCATACAAACCAACCTTTTTTAAAAGTTCAGTGGCCCGTGCTTCTTGTTTTTTATGCGTTAAAGTTGTCATTTCTAAAGAGACCATCACGTTCTCTTTAATGGTCAGATGATTCACAAGGTTAAAGTTTTGAAAGATAAAACCAATTGTGTTGCGCCGATACTCATCAAGTTGTTTACTGGTATCTTTTTTTAACGATTTCCCGTCAATTAAAACGTCACCGGAATAATCACTGTCTAGTCCAGCGATAATATTCATAAGGGTCGTCTTTCCACCACCAGATTCTCCCAGGATGGAAACAAATTCCCCACGATCGAAGTTGAGACTGATCCCGTTTAAAACATGAAAATCCTGATTATCCACATAATAGGACTTTTTGATGTTTCTTAGTTCTAAATAAGCCATTTGGTTCTCTCCTTCTTTTTTAGTAGTGTCCATTTTAAACTAATTTAACCAAAAGTAAATTTTAACCTGAAAGTAAGAACGGCCTTAACGGAAAATTAAAAAAATAATTTTGTGAAATATTTTCGTAATTTTTTCATAACAATAATTAAAATTAATTGCTTAATTCCCACTCTAATGCCGTTATCTATTTCACTTATCAAATTTCTTCTTTGTTCAATTTTTATTGGATCTATTTCAGAAGCTGGAATGCCCTTGCAAACAGTTTTCAAACGGTTTACATTATTACTTGGAAACAAATCTGATATTCCTGAAAGAAATCTTTCCATTTTTTTCGATCAGTTATGTTCAGATTGTAACGATATTAATTCATCAACTTTTCGAAAGGAAGTTATCTTATGTCAAAAATGAAAGCTTTAGTTATGACAGCTAAGCAACACATGGAGATTGAAGACAGAGATGTCCCAACCCCTAAGGACGACGAAGTCTTAGTTGAAACTGCCTACGCTGGTATCTGTGGTACCGACCACGCCTTATACAATGGTCTCCCAGGTTCAGCTGATGCTACTCCTCCAATCGTATTAGGTCACGAAAACTCTGGAGTTGTTTCCGCAGTTGGAAAGAACGTTAAAGACTTCAAGAAGGGTGATCGTGTTGTTGTTGACCCTAACATTTACTGTGACAAATGTTTCTACTGTCACACTGGCCGCTACGAATTGTGTGAAAACCTATCGGCCGTTGGTGTAACTAGAGATGGTGGTCTTGAAGACTACTTCACTGCCCCAGAAAAGGTTGTTTACCACATTCCTGATGAACTATCACTTCAAACTGCATGCTCAATGGAACCACTTTCATGTGCCGTTCACACGATGAAGATCACCGAAAACATTACCCCTTACCAACACGCTTTAATCATTGGTGATGGATACATGGCTAAGTTGTTTGCTCAACTACTTAGAATCTACGGAATCCAGAACATTGACATGACTGGTAGACATGATGAAAATCTTGCTTGGGAAAAGAAAGAACTTAACTTAAACAAGGTTATCAACACGACTAAGGAAAAGATCACTGACAAGTACGACATGGTAATCGAATGTGTTGGAAAGCCTGAAACCCAAGAACAAGCTGTTGAAGCAACTAATCCTGGCGCTCAAGTTATGATGTTTGGTGTTGGTGCACCAGGTCAAACATTTAACATGAACACTTACGAAATCTTCAAGAAGCAATTAACCATCAAGGGTTCAATGATTAACCCCCACAGTTTCGAAGATTCAATTGCTTTACTTTCAGATGGTTCCGTTAAGGTTACACCTTTCCAACACAACATCCTTACTTTAGAACAAGTACCTGGTGTATTAGCTGGTACTGACAAGGTTCAAGGCAAGTCAATTGTTAAAGTTAATGGTAATCTTAAATAATTGAACCAAAATCTGATCGTGGAGGGAAACTATGGCGAAGAAAACCGCTAATAGAAAAGCCAAACGTACCATTTCCATGACAGCTTCAATTATGTTCTTTATCCTTTCATTAATAATTAACTCTGCTGGAAATGTTTTGACTCTAGTAACAACTGCTAAGATTCATCCATCTTTTCTAGGTTCAGCTTACTGGACCGCAGCCGAAACCAACCTTGGAAATGCATTTCACTGGAACTTATTCTGGGCATTTCTAATCTTGGGAGTTGCCATTACCATTTTGAACGCCTTTTTAGTCGGTCACTGGGATTGGGGACGTGCCATTGGAAACGTCATCTTCATGGTTCCGTTCTCAGCACTCATCCAGGTCTTTGATGACTTCTTCATGGATGGTTCACTGCCAGTAATTGGAAAAGTATCATTTTTTGCTGGATTCCCTGAAGCCAAGGGTTGGATGATGGTCGCTTTCTATGTCCTCTTAAATTTCTTCGGGGTAGCATTGATTGCAACCGCCATCTCAATCTACCAACGAGTCAACTTAGTCTTGCATCCCGCTGATGATTTGATGCAGATCCTGCGATTTAAGTACTTCAATGGTGCTGCTGGGAAAGCCATGTGGGCTTCCTACATCCCACCGACTGTCATGGCAGTGGTTGCCTTTGCAATTACTCGTCAATTTACTAACTTAGGAGTAGGAACGATCTTTGCGTTCCTATTCCAAGGTGGAATCACTGGACTTGCTGATAAATACATCTTCCCTCACCTAAAGCATCAAGCGTTAGATGTTGGTGATGAATCAACGGTTGCCGTTGATATTGACGAAGACGAAAAGACAAAGAAAAAATAAGCAAAAGAAATAACCGATCTCAACCGAGATCGGTTATTTTTATTTAAACCACTATTTCAAACTTTTTAAAATCTCGCTCAATGCTGGTTGACCATAAACGTTATAACGTTTCTTGTACGCATCAATCGTTTTTTGGTCAAAGTTTTCTGGGTCAAGTGGGACAAAACTAGTATCAATTGGATCAAACGCCTTAATCTTAGCGTCAATCACAATCGGTTTCGTGTTACCTTCAGCCTGCATTCGGTCAATCTCAACCATGACACTATCAAGTTCATCTTGACCCGAAACCTTAAAGCCATGAGCACCCATGCCTTCAGCAACCTGGGCAAAATCCGCTTGATAGAGGTCAACACCATAATCACTAATGCCAGATTGAACGTCTTCGTGTTCAATGTAACCAAAGCGTTCGTTTGACAAAACGACATTGATAATCGGCAAGTTGTACTTGGCCTGCGTGATCACATCCTGCATGACCATTGCGAATCCCCCATCACCTGAAATCGACCAAACTTGACGATCAGGATATGAGAGTTTAGCAGCAATGGAAGCTGGTAGACCAAAGCCCATTGTTCCAAACCATGGTGACATGGCAAACTGCTGCTGCTGATTAAAGGGAAGTTGACGAATGGAATGCATGGTGTTGTTTCCAACGTCAAGTCCATAAACCGCATTCGACTTAGAATGGTCAGCAATTGCCTTCAAAACAGTCTCAGCTCTAAGACCCTCGTCGTAGTCAGTCGCAATGCTATCAAGCCACTTTAACCAATTCTCGCGATCAATTCGAGCGGCTTTTAAGAAATCACTTTGAGGGAGATTAACTCCTGAATTAATTAACATTTCCAAGAATTCCTTGGCATCACCGTGAATCGTGAGGTTGGCCTGATACTGACGACCCAAATCAGCTAGATTGTTATTAACTTGAATGATTTTCTTATCTTTAGGCATGAAGCGAGCAAACGGAAAGTCGTTTCCAAGCATAATAATCAGATCGGCAGCCTGAGAAACTTCAAATCCGGGTTTTGTTCCCAGTCTACCACGAGCACCCATGTAGCTCAGATTGTCGTTTGGCATAATCCCAGTTGCAGGAGCCGTGGACAAAACTGGCATGCTAAACTGATCGGAAACTTTCACGATCTCATCTCGGGCACCCTTAGCACCTCTTCCGTACCAAAGAACCGGATGTTTGGCTTTCTTAATCATCTTAATGGCTTCATCAACGTCAGCTTGTTTAGGGTGAACCGTTTTAATGCTACTTGAAACGTTGGCTGTCTTAGTTGGTTCATAGTCAATCTTAGTTCCAAGTAAATCATTCGGTAAGATGACGACTGCTGGCCCCTTCTTTTGATAGGCCGTCCTGATGGCTTCATCAATAATCTTTGGTATCTGATCGGCAGTTGACGCCTGGCGGTTGTAAACCGAAACGTCAGCAAACATCGGTAGTTCATCCATTTCCTGAAAGAACCGCGTGTTCATCATTGGTTGGGGAACTTGTCCAACGAGGGCTAGCATTGGCGTATTGTCCTCTTTAGCGTCATACAAACCGTTAAACATGTGAGTTGCACCAGGTCCTGCCGAACCAAAAGCGACCCCAATCTTACCGGTATACTTATGGTCAGCGGAAGCGGCCAAAGAACCGACCTCTTCGTGTCTAACCTGAATATATTTAATGTTCTTTTTTTCCTCATCTAGCGCATTCAATAAGTTATTCAAAGAGCCAGCTGTGATGCCATACAAATGGTCGACATCCCAACTCTCAAGCACTTTCACCAGTGCTCTACTTGCTGTCATTTTACTCATAGAATCCCTCTTTTCGTTTTTCCAATTTAACTGTTGACCCAATTAAATTATAAACCACTCCATCAATTTATCCTATCAGAAGCAATAAAAAAGACTCCTAGTCAGAGCCCTTACTTATTAATTCATATTTCTAAGCTGGTCATTTTTAGTGTAAAAACTATGATAACCCATGTAACATGCGATGATTGAACTAACGGCCGTAATCCCAAGCAACATGAAAGTTACCATGATCTGGTACTTAATGGCCTTAACCGGATCAACACCAGCAAAGATTAAACCAGCCATCATCCCGGGTAAACTAACCAGTCCAACGGTCATCGCGGTATCAATCGTGGGCTGCATCCCGGTCTTAATGCTGTCACGCACAATGTCAGAACAGGATGTTTTCACGTCGGCTCCCAGAGCTAATTTTTCAATAATCTGCTGTCTCCGGTCTTTAAACATGGAATTCATACTTCGATAACACAGTCCCAGGGCAACCATTGAGTTACTGGCAACCATTCCGGTAATTGGTACCACTTGAGACGGGATAAACTTAATTGCTCCCGCAAAGACTAATACCGCAAGTACCACAATCGTGCTACTTCCTAATGCAATGATGGAAATGGGGAGTGCGTGTTCCATACCGTCACTACGTCCTTTGGCGTTATAAGCTGCGTTAAACAAAATAATTAAGATTAAAATCAGGGTTAAAAAAACGTTATTGATCCGAAAAACGAATCGTAAAACGTACCCAACTATAAATAACTGAACCACACAACGGATGGTGGCAATGATAATTGACTTATCAATGCCCAACTTTTCTTTCCATCCGACAAATAACGCGATTAAGACCAGGAGTCCAGTTAATGCGAGCGCTTGATTTGAAACAATTAAATTAGGCATCTTTATCTCCTTTAACTAGTCGTCCGTTAACAATTGTGACTAACTCGGTGGCATGGTCAATCTCACCTTGATCATGAGTAATCATGATGACCGTGGTGTGATCTTTTTGATTAATATAATTAATCATCTTGTGTACACTTTCCTTGGTGTTCTCATCAAGGCCAGTGGTAACCTCATCTAAAATAAGCACATCGGGCACAAACATGATGTTGCGAATTAATGCGACCCGTTGGCGTTCCCCACCAGAAAGATTATCGACCGTCCGATCCAAATCACCATCACCTAGATCGACGGTTTGAAGTGCTTTTAACGCATGTTCTTTATCAAACGGTTTATTTCGAATCTGATATGGGAACTCAAGATTATCCTTGACCGTATTGCCAAACAAGGTGGGTTGCTGAACGGCGTATGATACTTTTCTCCGATACTCAATTGGATTTAAATCAGCGACGTTTTGGCCTTCAAAAATTACTTCACCAGAACTGGGAGTCAAAAGATCCGCTAAAAGTCTCACAAAAGTCGTCTTCCCACTCCCTGATGGACCAGTGATCGTAACGATCTCTCCGGCATCAACGCTCCAGCTGATATCCTTGATAATTTCACGTCCATCAGCGTCGTAGCATAGGTTTTTAGTTTCTAGTACTGCCATTTTGATACCTCTCTTTTCTTTTTAACAAATTAACAGTATGATTATACAACACTTTTGTATCATATATGAGTCTGCTATAATGACGTAGACGTTGTTATGAAGAAAAAAGGAGTTCTAATGAGTTATAAAAGAGTTAGAAACGGTTCAAAAAGATCGTCAAATGTTTCGGTAGAACTCCACCAACGAGTTACGGTCACCATCAAGCGTCTCGGAATTAATGGTGAGGGAATTGGTTATTTTCACCGCAAATTAATTTTTATTCCTGGTGCGCTAGTTGGTGAATTAGTTCAAGCTGATGTAACCGAGATTAAACCTAAATACCTACGCGGAAAATTAGTTCAAATTGATAAGGAAAGTCCCTTTCGGGTTAAACCGCGTGATCCATATGCTGGAGAAGTCGGTGGTTTTGAACTCGAAGACCTCGCATACCCTAAGCAACTGGAATTCAAACGTGATTTAGTTAAACAATCGCTTAGAAGATATCATCCGAGGGCTTATGATTATTATGATGTCAGAGAAACGATCGGGATGGATAATCCCTATGAGTACCGTAATAAGGCCCAGTTTCAAGTTCGAACTGAAGCAAACGGAAGAGTCATCGCCGGATTATATAAAGAAGGAACTCACGAAGTGGTCGACATGGAGACGTGCTCCGTTCAATATCCGCTTACCATGAAGGTCATGCGCGCTTTAGTCGAAATGGTTCAGGAACTAAACATCCCAACGTTCGTTGAATCCAATCACTCTGGCATTTTAAAAACCTTGGTAGTTCGAGCAGCTCTCAATACCAACGACGTGCAGGTGGTTTTCATCACTAACACGCCCAAGTTGATTAAGAAAAATCAACTCTTAGAAATGATTTCCGATCGCCTTCCAGAAGTCACTTCCGTCATGCAAAACATCAATCCTGGTGACTCACCCTTGATCTGGGGAGAAAAGACGGTTCATTTAGCTGGAAATGATAGTATTACCGAAAAAATTAATGGTTTATCATTTGAGTTGTCACCAAGAGCTTTCCTCCAACTCAACAGCATCATGACACCAAAACTCTACGATTTAGCTGGAACAGCCCTCAATCTTGATTCTGATGATCGTTTGATTGATGCATATTCTGGGGTAGGAACCATCGGTCTTTCATTAGCAAACCAAGTTTCTGAAGTTAGAGGAATGGATACCATTAAGGAAGCCATCACCGACGCCAATCATAATGCAGCAATCAATCATATTGATAACGCCACCTACTACTTTGGCAGTGCCGAGGATTTGATGCCGCAGTGGATAACCGAAGGTTTTAAACCCACGGCACTGGTGGTTGACCCACCACGCGTTGGCCTTGACCAACACCTAATTGATGCTATTTTAACCGCTAAACCACAAAAATTTGTATATGTTTCATGTAATCCATCAACGCTAGCTCAGAACCTAGTTCAACTAACGAAGTCTTATAACGTGGACTACCTGCAACCAGTTGATATGATGCCACAGACTCCGCACGTCGAAGTCGTCGTCAAATTTACTTTAAAGTCTTAGAAAGGTCCAATTGTCAATGAATCCATTCGATAACGGCAATAATAGTGGGAATAATGGCATGAACAACATGTTCTTGCCACCTAACTACGCCGTCGTGCAAAATAAAGAAACCCAAGAAGTCAAAGTCCAAAAGGTGGGCTTCTCATTCACTACGCTAGTTTTTGGAATCTGGCCTTCTATTTTTCGTGGTGATTTCTATAATACCCTTTGTATGCTAGGGGTGGATTTTATCCTAGCAATGGCACTTACCGTCTTAACTGGATTAAACATCGCATCCTCTGCCTATGAGATTTTTGCAATCATGCCATTAGCATGGAGTTTTGTATACAATATGATGTTTTTCCGGCATTTGCAAAATAAGGGATTTGTTCCAATCAATAAACGTTCAGCTGAACTTTTAAAACGAAGTCATTATTATAAATAATTAGGAACACAAAAAACACTTCACATAATGTGAAGTGTTTTTTTGTTTGAGATTAATGATTTTATAGCATAACGGTAACGGCAGCAGCAACGATGATCAAAGCTAAACCGATCAAAGTAGCAACCATTTCCTTTGGAGTCTTCTTCTGGTGTAAGAAGTAAACACCGGTCAAGGTAGCAACAACTACTGATACCTGTGATAGAACGAATCCAGTTGAAAGACCTAACATGTTTGGTTGTGCAGCAATCAAGTATGAGAATGCGGCAATTGCAAAGAAGAAACCAGCAATAATCTGTTTGTATGAAACGCCCTCAGCAAACACATTTTCACTCTTCATGTTCATCAAACCGTAGATAATAGCCATCAAGACCATTCCCATTGCCTGTGGCAAGAATGCTTCCATTGGGGTCATTACTGAAGTGGACTGTGGCAAAATTCCCTTAGCCCAAGTCAAGTTATTAACCTGTGGAGCGGCTGAGTATAACCAGTAACCAATAACACCAATTAACTGTAAGATAACGGCTTTTTCAAGCGCACCTTTATTAACGTTTTCTTTGTTTTGACTCCAAGTGGTAAGAGTGGCACCGATAATGATAACGATCAAAGCAAGGATTCCAATGATCTTGTGACCAATACCAGGCCAACTACTTAACGCAAATGCACCCCACAAAGCAGTTACAATCAACTGAAATGCGGTCGTGATTGGCATAACTCTTGAAGAACCAATCAAAGAATAACCTTTAAAGGCCATGATTTGACCGAAGCCCCAACCCATACCAGACAAGATTCCGTAGACTAAGTTCCAGCCCATTGGGAAGCCAGCTTGTGTGAATAATAAGACAACAATCGCAAAAATCAATGTACCAACTGTGGCACCAAAGATTTGGTTCGTTGGTTTACCACCAATTTTTGATGAAATAGTTGGAAATAGCCCCCAACCAATCACTGGAATTAATCCAATTAATATTGCTTCAAAACTCATATCCCATACCTTCTTTTCAAAATACTTTTGTAACCCTTATTTACGAAATTAATTATAACACGTCAAAAATAAAAAGAAAACGTTTTCATTAAGAAAAATTTAAAAACTTGCCAAAGCAAGTCTTAATTAATGGGTTTAAAAGCTTGCGTGGCCTTAACCGCTCGCTTCCATCCCTGATACAATTTATCTCGTTCAGCTGCTTTCATTGAAGGGGTGAAAATCTTTCCCTCTTCGTAAATGGACTGAACTTCATCCAAATCTTTCCAGAACCCGGTTGCTAGTCCACTCAAGATGGCAGCCCCAAATCCGGTCGTTTCTTCATCGCTGGCTCGTTGAACCGGAATATTCAAAATGTCAGACTGAAACTGCATTAGGTAACTATTGCGACTAGCTCCCCCATCAGCTCGAATCTGTGGAATATCGAGGTCGGTATCGGACTCCATCGTGTTAACGATATCCTTAGTTCCGTACGCAATTGACTGAAGCGTGGCCTTTACAAAATCATCACTGTTAGTTCCTCGGGTAATCCCAAAAACGGCTCCTCTGACATTCTGGTCCCAGTATGGGGCCCCTAATCCATTAAAAGCGGGAACAACGTAGATTTCATTGTGGTCGGTCGATCGTTTAGCCGCCTGTCTGGACTCAGGAACACTGGTGATAATCTTCATTTGATCTCGAAGCCACGTCAACGCACTTCCAGCCACGAAGATTGAACCCTCAAGTGCATACGTAATTTTTCCGTTAATTCCATACGCAATGGTCGTCAATAAATTCTCGTCTGAGTACTGCGGCTGGTGTCCCGTATTCATCATGATGAAAGCACCATCACCATAGGTGTTTTCAACCATTCCCTTTGAAAAGCCCATTTGTCCGATCAACGCCGCCTGCTGATCACCAGCAATTCCAGCAATTGGGACACTAACACCATAAAATTGGTAGTTTTCGGTCGTTCCATAAACTTCATCAGAAGCATGAACGGTCGGAAGCATGATCTTTGGAATATTTAAAATCTTCAAGATTTCGTCGTCCCACTTTAAGTCATTAATGTTAAACATCATCGTTCGACTGGCGTTCGTATAATCAGTAATGTGATATTTCCCACCAGACAATTTCCAGACGAGCCACGTATCAATGGTCCCAAATAACAATTCACCATCAGAAGCGCGCTTCTGTGAACCATTAACGTGGTCTAAAATCCACCTGACCTTGGTAGCGGAGAAATACGAGTCAATAACTAGGCCCGTTTTTTTATGAATTAGGTCCTCGTACCCCCTGTTTTTTAGGTCTTCAGCAATTGAATTAGTTTGTTTTGAAAGCCAACCAATGGCATTGTAAATGGGTTTGCCGGTCACTTTGTCCCACACTACCGTGGTCTCACGCTGATTGGTAATCCCCACTGAGGCAATGTTTTCGGGGTGAATGGAGGCGTCAATCAAGGCACTCGCAATGGCAGAAAGCACGGAGTTCCAAATCTCGTTTGGATCCTGTTCAACCCATCCGTCACTATTGATAATCTGAGGAACTTCCTTGTAACTCTCAATGACTTTTCTACCACTATGATCATAAATAATCGCTCTCGTACTAGTCGATCCTTGATCAATCGCTAGGACGTAATCTTTATTGTCAGACAACTGGTTCATCTCCGTTTCATCGTATTTTTGATACTCATATTAGCACGATTCAATTCATCTCACTACTTGAAAATAAAAGAGAAAGTAGATTAAAATCTACTTTCTCTTTTATGGCATCATTAATTAACGCTTAACTTCAACCCGAATGTCAGCATCAATGTCTTTTGGCTCAACCTGTTCGTCATAAGAAAAATCAGCATCTTTAAAGTATTCCTTAATTTCAGCATTAATCTCGTTTAAATCACGAACATCATTATCCTGACGTTTAATCAATAACGTGTACTGCTTGTTATCTTCATCAACGTTTTCAAAATCATAACCAACGTCAACCGTGTTTAAGATTTCTTGAATCATTTGTCTTTCAGTCATTGCCATAATTCATACTCTCCTTAATAATCTTCATACGCTAAGCTTATTCTATTTTCTAATATTTGTAAAATCATATCTCAAAAAATCATGTGGAACACGGGCTTCATGATATAATTATATTACACTGACATTGAAAGGTGGGTTACATGGAAAACATGGAAAATAAAAGAGTTCTAGCCATTCCAACTGGTGAAAATTTTCGTGAGTTAGGTGGATACCAAACTGTTGATGGTAAAACCACTAAGTGGCACAAGTTACTACGTGCGGGACACTTAGGTGAGCTCAGTGAAAATGATCTAAAAACCCTTGAGCATTACGGGGTTCGCTTTGACGTTGATCTCAGAAGTCAACCTGAAGTCGACATGCTGGCCGATCAAGTGGAAACTTCTGCCGTCGACTACATTTTTGATCCGATCTTTAAAGAAGACGCAACCGACAATTCGAAAAGTCCAGCTGAAATGAAGAAAGTCCTGTGCAATCACCCTAATTATGGTCATGATCATATGGAACACGTCTATAAAAGCATGATTAAAACGAAACACTGTCGTTTGGCTTTTAAAAAATTATTTGAAGTTCTACTCGATAACAGGCAAGATGACGAGTCCGTCCTATTTCACTGTACAGCTGGAAAAGACCGAACCGGGATGTCTGCGACCATGATCCTCTCTGCCCTAGGAGTCGATCGTAAAACCATCGAAGAAGATTACCTGTTAACCAATCAGGTGGCAAAACCAGTGATTGATGCTCGATTAGAGCAAGCCAAAGAAGAAGGATATAATGATGCAGCCCTAAAGAGTCTAAGATCCCTTTATAGTGTCTCATTAGACTTTTTCAATGCCGCAATGGATGAAATCAATCAATTATACGGCGGAATGAACCAATTTCTCCATGAAGGTATTGGATTGACCAATGCCGACATTCATCAGTTACGTCAAATTTACCTTGAATAATTTGCATATTGTTAATTCGGCTAGGTAATGATACGATGAGTTTATCAAAAGTAGTCTAATATTTAAGTGATAAGAGAAGTGGCGGTTGGTGCAAGCCACACAGGATATTAGATGAACTACCTAAAATTACACATTAAGATAAGTGCAGGTACTTTTGTATCTGAACGTGGGTGGTACCGCGCACAAGCGTCCCAGTAGTCAATTACTACTAGGACGCTTTTTATTTATCAACAACAGGAGGAAAACAACAATGAATATCATTGAAGATTTAAAATGGCGAGGTGCCATTAACCAAACAACCGACGAAGACGGACTAGAAAAATTAACCAACGAGAAAAAGATTGCCCTATACTGTGGGGTCGATCCAACTGGTGATAGTATGCACATTGGTCACCTAATTCCGTTTATGATCATGGAACGTTTTTCACGGGCTGGTTTTCACCCTTACATCCTAATCGGCGGGGCTACCGGTTCCATCGGTGATCCAAGTGGGAGAAACACCGAACGTCCCCTTCAGACCAAACAGATGGTCAAACACAACGTTAACGCCTTAACAAAGCAAATGAAGCACCTCTTTGGCAGTGACAGTAACATTCACATCGTGAATAACTACGACTGGACGTCTAACGTGTCACTGCTTGATTTTCTTCGTGACTACGGAAAACTCTTTAACGTCAACACCATGTTATCAAAAGAAGTGGTGGCCAGTCGCCTGGAAAAGGGCATTTCCTTCACAGAATTCACCTACCAAATCCTACAAGCATTGGACTTTCTCACTCTTTATCGTGACCATGACGTTCAACTTCAGATTGGTGGTGGAGACCAATGGGGAAACATCACGGCCGGAATTGACCTCATTCATCGCGTTGAAGGTCAAGACGCCGAGGTATACGGATTAACCATCCCATTAATGCTTAAATCAGACGGAACTAAGTTTGGAAAAACCGCTGGTGGCGCTGTTTGGCTTGATCCAGAAAAGACCTCACCGTATGAATTTTACCAGTTCTGGCTAAACCAAAACGACGCTGACGTTATCAAATACCTCAAATACTTCACCTTTTTGCCTAAGGATCAAATTGATGAACTGGCCCAAAAAGTTAAAGATGAGCCTTGGAAACGAGAAGCACAGAAGACATTAGCACGTGAGGTCACGAAATTTGTGGACGGTGAAGACGCCGTTAAGCAGGCCGAAAATATCTCAAAAATTCTTTTTAAAGGCAACGTTCAAGACCTATCAGTAAAGGAAGTTAGTCAGGCATTTAACAGTGTCCCAACGTCTTCGATTAGTTCTGATCCCGTAAACGTAGTCGATTTAATCATTGCAGTTGGAGTTGATAAATCCAAACGGCAGGCTAGAGAAGACGTTAATAATGGCGCTATTACCATCAATGGTGCAAAGGTTACCGACGTCAATACTGAAATTAACCCCCAAGCTCAATTTGACGGGAAGTTTATCATCATACGACGCGGCAAGAAACGTTACTTCTTAGCTAAGGTTAAGTAAATAAATCCCGGTATCATAAATATGGTACTGGGATTTTTTGGATCCAAAAAAGGGGCGAAGAATTATTCTTCGTCCCTTTTGCATCTTGTTTTTCGTTTGAGTAATCGTTAACTTGAAATTAAATCTTACCAGTAGTTATGTGATGCTCGAAATTGAGCAGCGGCAGCGATTGAACCGTAACGTGAAACTGCGTATTGACGAGCCACACGTTCTTGGTTAGCTGGAGAGTAATCACCATTTAGATATGATGAAGACAATTGGTATTTACCAATGTACTGACCATTTCGAGCACTGTATGAGTTACCAGATTCAACTTGTGCAATTGATGCTAAACCAGAGTTATCACCGGCATTGCTTGCATTATTGTTACTGCTTGCAGCAGGTTGAGTAGTGGTTGTAGTTGTTGCTTGTTGTTGTGTTTGAGCAGGTTGTGCGTTTTGCTGTGGTGCAGCAGTGTATTGTGCATTGCTACTTACCTGAGCAGATGGTTGTGTTTGAGTATTGTTACTTTGGTAAGTCATGTTGCTTTCGTTAGTAGGTAATGTTAACTTTTCTCCGACATGAATCAGGTTGACATTCTTAAGGTGGTTAGCCTTAACAATGCTGCTGATGCTAGTATTGTGTTGCTTTGCGATTTTTGAGACTGTGTCACCGCTCTTAACGGTAACTTGATTAGTGTTAGTGGCAGCGTTGGCGTTGAAGCCTGCAGTCATTAACACACCGGCTACTGTGAAAATAGATGCTAAAAGCACCTTTACGTTTCTAGATTTTAATAAAATGATAAATCACTCCTATAAATTTTTGTTACTTCCGTTTTCTTAAAACTGAAATATACTCAAACAACAATTTCACATTCTAAATACTGTTATTTACATGGCAAAAACAGCAATGTTAAAAAAACCGATTATTTTGTCACGTTGTAACATCAATGTAACAAAACTCGTAAGAATGCCCGCTTTCAAGGATTGATCAACAATTCACAACACCAATTTTTAGCAAAAGAAAAAGCCTTCTGCCATAAAAAAAGTTATTAAAAGCATAAGACTTTACTTAATTTCATCATTTTTCAGCTAATTTTCGATTAAAATAGTGCTCTAATTTACTCTTAGGATACACTCCGGTGACCTTCTCAACGCCCTTTCCGTTACGAAATAATAGTAGTGTTGGAATACTCATGACCCGGTATTTTCTGGCAATCTCCTGATTATCATCGACATTAAGCCTTAAAAACTTGATTCGACCTTTGTACTCACGTTCCAGTTCTAAAATCAACGGATCCATCATTTTACATGGACCACACCATGGTGCCCAGAAGTCAACCACGGTCATTGGTCCCGTAATTTCTGAGTCAAAATTATTCTGGTTTAGATCCACTGCCATAGTCTTTCCCCCTCTTCACGTTAATCACATGGATAACTAAAGTAGCCACTAGTGTGACAATTACCAAGATTCCAAACCATCCCGCTGGAATCTCAATGTCAATCATTGGAATCGATAAGAAAAGTTTCAATGCAATGATAATGATCAAGAAGTACGCCATCGGCTGTAGTTCAGGAATCTTTTTCATCAACATCATTATGACTTCAGCTACCCCACGCATCGCTAAAATCCCAATCATCCCACCAATTAAGACGATCACTGGATTAGGTGAAATGGCTAACGACGCTAGCACCGAATCAATTGAAAAGATAATGTCCATGAATTCAATCTGAACTACCACCCACCAAAAGTACTTGCGAGTGTGGTTTTTCTTATTTGGTTTGACCTGATGAGTTCGGCTCTTTTTGTGCTTATTCTTGTGCATATTATAGAAGAAACTAAACGCAAGATAAAACAAATAAGCTGCACCTAATACCTTAATGATCCAGAACCTAATTAGGTACACTCCGACTCCGATGATCAAAAAGCGAAAGATGTATGCTCCCCACATTCCGTAAAACAAAGATTCTTCCTGCCACTTTTTAGTAGGAAGAACTTGAGTCTGGGCCGCAAGGACAACTGCATTATCAACGGATAAAAGACATTCAATCACTACCAATGAGAAAATAATCAACCAGTCATTTCCAGACGTTATGACGGTTTCCCAGTTATGTAGATCAAAAAAAGGACCATATAATTTAGCGAGTAGGTCGAACAATCAAAGACTCCTCCATTAGTTAGTTGTAATTAGTAATTGTTAATTGCTTTAACGTCGTATTTCATTAATTGATGGTTCACGATGACACCAATCAGCTTATTAGCGTAATCGGGATCGGTAGCGTAGCCATTTTTTTGCAACAAGTTGGCTTCTTGCCTAAAGCTCGTAATGCCCGTTTTCTTTAAAAACTTGGTATTTAAAGTCTCATTATGATCCTCGATGGCATCAGCAACCGATGGATATTTTCTAAACTGACCCACTTCGGTCGTTTTCTTGTTATTAACGTACTCGGTCGTATCGTACGAGATTGACTGACCATTGTACGTTCCCTTGATTCCAAACGGATTATTGGCTTTCTTATAGAGTTCGGATTGCCCCCAATTCGATTCGAGAATAGCCTGTCCGATCACGATACTTGGCAAAACCTGTTGTTTTTTCTCGTAAATCTTAACGGCTGGGTCACCAATTTTTTGAATAAACTCTTTGTGCTGAGTTTCGATCTCTTTATCACGTTTCTTGGTTGCGTTATTCATTTGCTCTTGTCGAACTTGATATGAATGATTAATCAACATGTGTCTAATCTTAAATGCAGCGAACACAAGTAGTAAGACGACGACTACTCCAATCACAACTGCAATCCACACGTTTTTCTTTTTACTGTGTTTCACGGACAACATCTCCCTATGTGGTTATTATACCTTAGCCAACCATTTTTTGTTGAGTATTTATGATTACTTAAAAAAGTTTCTTACTCATTTCCAATTACGCATTATAATAGAAGAAACACTCACTAAAATCGACTAACTTAGCCATTTAGTGTAGTATGAAGATATCTGACAATATAGTAACGGGAGTAGTTTTGCATTGATTAAAATTGAAAAAATCAACCAAAATATTAACTGGATTAAAACCATCGATTGCCGTCCGGCTGATAAGGAAATTTTAAAAACAGAATACCATTTAAACAACGAAATGCTCTATTATGCACTTGATCGTCACGAACGACCTCGGGTTGAATATTACGATGAAGAAGGAGTCCTCCTCTTCATTTTTGATGTGGCCGAACCGACTCGTTTTAACGGGGATGTTTCTGCTGAACCAATTGGAATCATAACCCATGACAACATGTTATTTACGTTCACGGCCGATAAAACTAACTTCGTTAACGAACTCATTTCTTCCATTATAAAAAAAGCCGGTTCAAAACAACTCGCAGAATTACAACCAATTGACGTAATTAATAAAACGTTGTACCAACTATCCGTCCAATACTTTGATTATATTAACCAAATCAACAGTGTCAGAACTAACATTCAACGTAACTTACGTGGCAAGGCCAATAAAAGTGCCATCAACCACCTGCTTAATCTACAGACCGACTTAGTATATTTCCTAACGTCACTCGGATCAAACAACGATATGATTAACGACTTCAAGCGGCGTTTTACAAGGGACCTCACTGAGGATCAAAAAGCTGCCGTTGAAGATATCAGTATCGAACTTCAACAGGGACTTTCAATGGCAGAGATGGCGAACGCCGCGACCCAGCAAGTAGCAAGCGCTTATTCCAACCTCCTTGATAGTGACTTGAACAACACGATTAAGTTTTTAACCGTTTTTTCGTTAATTCTAAGTGTTCCAAACATCGTATTTGGGTTCTATGGTGAAAACGTAAAACTTCCATTTATGGATAAACCATCAGCGTGGATTATAACCATTATCATCACGATCATTTTTATCATCATTGTGTTGCTGTTTTTACGCGCAAACCATTTCTTTAAGAACTAATTTAATATAAAATGAGCATGAGGGGGTAGTGAAATAAAATGAAAGGAATTTTCTTCGATGAAACATTTTATAAGGACGTTACACGAAAATAGGATTTTCTCTTTAATTATTTGGCTAGTTGTCATTTTTATGGCAATTGTCAGTCTCCCCAACCTGAGTCAGGTTGTGATGCAGGCTGGCAACCCGGAAATGAACTCAAAGTCCCAGATGTATAAAGCACAGAACTTACAGAACCAATGGGGCGAAGGCTTAGATGGAACCACAAGTATGAACATCGTTTACCACGCCAACAAGGGTAAAATTACCAGTTCTGAGCAAAAGGACATTTACAATCGGGTTGGTAAGATTCAGAAAAGTAACGGGGACAACGGTATTAGTCGGATCACCACCGCTCACACGAGCCCGAATGGTGCCTCAAAGTTTATCTCCAACGATCAATCAACCGAGATTGTGAATATTCATGTTCCAAAAAGCAATGCCACAAGTGCAAGTTTTGCTAACACGCTTCAAAAGCAATTCAACGTTGATAATGGACTGAAGACGTACGTCACCGGTCCGCAATTAATTAATCAAGACAACAATGAGAAGATTTTAAGCGTCACTAGCATTGTGACCATTGCAATTTTCATTCTTTCTTTAGTCTTTATTGCCATTGCATTTAGATCACTATTAGCACCGGTTTTTACCTTTATCACCCTGATCATCGCTTACCTGGTTTCATTAAGTGCAACAGCTTTAATGTCAACTCAACTTAGTCTCCCGTATTCGCCATACATTCCTTTAGTAACTGGCTTGGTAGTAACTTTATTTGGTACCCTTGCTAGTTTCTTTTTGTATCGACGTTTTGAATTGGCACTTAAAAAAGAAAGCATTGACCCCAGTAAAACAGCCACTAAAAGTCTTACATATCCACTTGGGGCGACCGCAATAATTACGTCATTAGCATTTGGATCACTTTACCTGCTCAAGTTTAGTTCGGTTCGGGCCATTGGTAGCGTCGCCATTGTCGTACTAATAACTTTATTAGCCGTGATGACCGTGACCCCAATGTTCATGCAACTCCTTGGACCAACTTTCTTCTGGCCAAAGAAGAAAACTTTAAAATTAGCAAACGAGGGCTTCTGGGGTAAACTTGCCCATGTCTCGCTTTTAAAACCTCTCCTAGGCCTACTAATTGCATTAGTGATTACGGTCCCACTGGTTTTATTCTATCGTTCTAATGTAACCTACCTTACTAACAACAATTTAATTGCTAATGATCAGGCTGAAGTCGGTAAACACATCCTTCAAAATCACTTTAATAAGGGAAAACCAACTCCAGTCACTATTTATATCAAAAATAACCGACCTTTTAATAATGACAACACCATTAGTGCCATTGACCAGGTTACAACGAAGCTTCAGTCTCAAAAAAACGTTGCGCAGGTGTACTCTGTGACTCAACCAGGTGGGGATGAAATTGATAAATACTATTTACGAAATCAATTGAATAAGACCACTTCAACCCTTAATGGCATTAGTAACTCTCTTAAGGGATCACAAAGAACCCTTAAGGGTGCAAACAAGACACTTCAACAGAAAAACATTAAGAATCAGACTAAATCAGTCGATTCACTGATTAGACAACTTGATCGGATTAGCGATACGAGTGAACAAGCTGACACCAACAATTTCAGCACATTCACTCCACTTGAAACGGCTCAGTCATCTAATCAAGCCCAGAAGTCCAAAAAACTTCGCCAAAATCTCTCACAAGTGTCTGATCAGTTGAGTACCACCAGTCAAAGCTTGACCCAGTTAAGCAACCAAATCTCTGACGCCCAAAATTCTGGACTGGAAGCGCAAGAAGCGGTCCAGCAATACAACGAACAAGCGTCTAAAGTTCGTGGTGAAATTGCGTCCGTTAACCGAACTTTAAGGGAAAGTAAAGATAAGTTAACGCCCGTCACTGGTTATTTAAATGGTGTCAAGAAGTCAAGTGCTGGGAATACCTTCTACATCTCACCGCAACAGATTAATGACACCGATTTTTATCAAACTAAGTATAATTTTGCAAGCGAGAACCAAAAAGTAACCAAGCTTGAAGTAGAATTTAACAATGAGCCCACCGGAAACACGAACTTAAATAACGTTCACAACATGCAAAATACGGTTAGAAACCAGTTACAAAACACCAGCCTTGAAAATGCTAAGGTCGCTTATACCGGCCAGCCAATTGAAAACGCCAACGTTCAAACTAACTTTGACCACGACTTTATTATTGGAATGATGATGATCATCTTAATCGTTTTCGCCTCCATCATCATCGTTAGTCGTTCCATTCTCCAACCATTTTGGTGGTTAATCACATACGTGATGAGTGTCTTTTCCGCACTGAAGGCCACCCAACTTATCATGTACTATGCCGCAAGTGACGGTCAATTAAACTGGCAGGCATCCGTTTCCATGCTGGTTCCCCTTTCCATAATTGGGATATTTGAATTAACCTTTTTGGCCATTTCCTACCGAAAACAAAATCCGGACTTACTAGGATGGTTGACCGGTGGGACAAGTGCATTTACAAAAACAGTTAGTTACGTGATGTTTGCTACCATTATCATTACATTCGGCCTTTTCGTTAGTCTGCTTCACTCGCTTGACTTCATCGGGCTGACCGTCATCATCACGGTTATTATCTTTAATGTCATCCTGCCACTTGTCACGACTGGACTTGGCAAACTAGCAATCACGTTACCTCGTTCCGATTTGCATCATTGGCCCCTTTATAAAAACAAACGAGCCAAAAATAAATAATCAAAAAGCCATCAGTTAAACTGATGGCTTTTATTATGCCCTAAAAATTCATTTTACGAATTGATTTAAAGTAAAGAAACAAGATGACCAAAGAACCAAACATTGCCGTAACACCAAATAATACAAAAATCACCTGTATGTTAATAACCTTTGAAAAGGCACTGATAAACAATGACTCAAGCGCCATCAAAAGAGCCGTAATTAGATTGCAAAAAGACATCAACGTAACTCGGAGTCGTTTCACCACTGTATCCTGCAGTTCAGCGTTTAGTGTCGTATCCCACACTTCAAAAAGTGAACTAAAAATTACAAATGCAATTAAAGCAACGATGAAATTCGAAATCCCTAAGAGCAGTGACATCAATAAGCCAATTGCCATGCTTAAAGAAATCACCCTCATTCGGCCATATTTAGCAACTACTTTAAAGACGTTTGCCGAAAAAACAGCTCCAATGATATCAACAATCGCTAGGATCATCGCAATGTTACCGGTTCTAAATCTTGTAATGTGGGATAGATACAACGACCCGTATTGATACATAATCGAAGCCGTAGCCTGTGAAATCGCCACTACTAGGATTAACTTCTGGTAGTTTTTATTACTAACCAGGAAAGTCCGTAATTGCTTTAAGACACTTGGAGCATTGGGCTCATTAACCACCGGTCGGGGTTTGATCACTAATACCGTCATGATTGAAAGAACGTGGGCCATAATTGAGGCGGTAAAGACCAGTGGCCACGAAACGTCTGCCAAATACCCACCAACCATATTACTGAAAGCAACCGTACAAATCATGATGGCGTTGTATCGTCCCCAAAATTTCTGGTAGTGTTGTTTTTCATCCGCCTCATAAATGATGGCCTCATCGGTTCCCGAAATTAGCGAAAGTCCAATTCCAAACAAAATAAATCCACCAAATACTAACAAGTGGTTACGTGCGACAAAAAAAGTTGCAACGTATAATACACACATTACCTGACCCAAAATCAAGGTGGTCTTGTAGCCAATTTTGTCAGCAATGATTCCGGATGGTAGTTCACAAATAACCTGCGTTGCGTTAATCACAAGTTGTAATAATGCAATTTGGCCAACTGACCATCCCATATGTTTCAAATAAAGCATCCAAATTACTAATTCAAAGGTTAAGTTAGAAAAGAATGCGTACGTATACATTTTCCTGATATTTTTCATAATTTCCCTCATTTCAGTTTAACGATTACTAATGAAGTTGAGGAAATTCAATGATTGATTCAGGATGAATGTTTCACCCAAATAATCGAATGAAATTATGACTCAACTTCATTTCACAACTATTTGGGGAACAGTTTGTCTTTGAATAAATACCGTTACATGACGTGCTGAAAACTTACTGCCAATTTCTTGAAATTCGCTTTCCATCGTTCACACCTCCGACATAATTAATGATTATTCAAAAGTATATACTTTTGGTCCCTAAAAACAAGGCTCCTAACAAAAAGGGAATCGGCACCTCTGCCGATTCCCCACTGGGTTAAATTCTAAAATACTAACAAAACAGCAACTAGTATCAAAATTGATACCAATCCCAGCATTGTCAAAATGACTTTTTCAAGCAATGCCATTATCAAATGACCCTTCCTAGCACTCTACTTTTTCTACTGCCAATAAACATGCTACCGTACATGAGTCATTCCGTCAAAAAACGCCAAAACTAATTATCAGCTTTGGTGTCTTTTTGAGTAATTTTAGTTATCTTTTAAGAGGTACTTAACTTCCCCGTCGTCATCAAGGTAGCCATACAAACGCTTCGTGTGCGCATCATCAAAGTATCCCATGTCTGCCATTCGTTTTCCATTCACCTCGTCACAACCATGATCCACTCGCTTAAAAAAGGAATACAAAAAAGCAATTCGTGATTTAAACTGCGTCGCCTTTTGATAAGCAGACGTCAGGGTGTAACCGTCATCTAGATATTCTTTCATTAACTTAATCAGTACAAAATTTGAAAAATTGAAAACTCGTGACGCTAATTTTTCAACCCGGGTACTTCTCACGTATCCCTTTTTCTCCCAGTATCGGAGTTGTCTTGGTGATACCCCCGTCATCTTACTAACTTCACCAATTCGAAAAATAAAGTCCTGCATGTTAAATGAATTGATGATCTTGTCATTAGCTTCATGCATTTGTCGCCTCGCCTCCACTACTTATTGTATTCAGTGACCTTGATTTGATTACCATCAACACTCATCTTAGTAATACTGCCATTTTCGGGACGTTTTGTCATATCATACTGTCCGTCAGAAAAACGTTCTACTAAACTAAGCAGGGTATTTCCGTGACTAATCAAGAGGACGTTGTCGCCATCTTGAACCTTAGCATCGTGAGTAATCATATCTAACCCCTTATCAAGTCGTTTCCAGTAATCAGCTGCATTTTCAGCCATATGGAAAGGATCAGCCTCTTTCATATAGTCCTTAGCCGTATTGATATCATATTTATTTACAATGTCTTTAAAAGTTGGTACTCCATGAGGTGCTCCGGCCTCGTACCACGCTTCATCCATGTTTAATCCTTCAAAATAACCATAAAATTGTTCACGAAAATTGGGAGATACAACAGGCTCATTAATATCTGAAACTAAATTATCGTTTAGAATAATCCCGGCGGTATCTTCAGCACGAGTAGTATCACTACAGTAAGCTTGAACAAATTTGATGTTAGATAAACGTTTAGCGGTCTTTTTGGCACCAGTAATTCCCTTGTCGGTTAGTGGTGAATTACTCCAGCCTTGTAATTTGTTAAAAATATTGAAATAAGTTTGTCCGTGTCGGACAACGTATAGGGTAAATTTTGCCATTGTATCTCCTCCATTCACACTCTAAGTATATCACTTGTGGGCTTTAACTTTTCTCTAAGATTCTCCCTCAATCCTACCCAAATTTAATAAATCTGATAAGATAGGGGTTGGACTTAAAAAGGGGACTTTATACCTTGAAAACGATCAAGAAAATTCTGTCTAAATGCAATACTAGAATCGGGTTTTTCGTCTTACTAGTAGTGCTTTTTTGGGCTAAAACAATTTACGCATATTTCACTGACTTTAATTTGGGTGTCGACAGTATCTTTCAACTGTTTTTGCTCCTAATTAATCCAATCGCAACCACCGTTATTATGTTAGGTTTGGCGCTTTATCTAAAACCAGCTAAACTTTTTTATCCAGCAATCCTGTTTCTGGATTTTCTAAACACGGTTCTTTTATACTTAAACGTAATTTACTTTCGTGAATTCACCGACTTTATGACGGTGTCGACCATGACCGGTTATTCCAAGGTCAACCAGGGGCTAAGCGGAAGCTCATTAGCACTAACTTCGCCCCACGACGTTTTTTACTGGATCGACATCGTGATCGTCATCCTCTTACTTTTGTTTAAAGTGATTAAGATTGACAAACGGCCACTACAGGCCCGAGTTGGTTTTGCGGTTTTCTCACTTGGAGCCCTTATGTTAGTTGGTAACATTACTTTGGCCGACATGGATCGTCCCCAATTATTGACCAGAACCTTTGACCGCACTTACATCGTTAAATACCTGGGGTTGGATTCTTTTACCGTCTATGACGGAATTAAGTCTCAACAAACCAATAATATGCGGGCCAATGCCAATAAGTCTGACTTAACGGGTATTCTTAAATTCAAAAAAGAACACTACGCCGCTCCTAATAAGAAAATGTATGGGATTGCCAAGGGTAAAAATGTCATTATCATTCATCTAGAAAGTTTTCAGCAGTTCGTGATTGATAAAAAGATCAATGGCCAGGAAGTCACTCCATTTTTAAACAAGTTGTATCACAGTAAGTCAACTTATTCCTTTGATAACTTCTTCCATCAGGTTGGCCAAGGTAAAACGTCCGATGCAGAAAACATGCTCGAGACTAGTACTTATGGTCTCCCACAGGGATCCTTATTTGCTCAACTTGGCAGTGACAACACCTTCCAGGGTGCTCCTGCCATCCTTGGTCAAAAGGGATACACGTCCGCCGTCTTTCACGGAAACGTTGCTAGCTTCTGGAACCGAAACAACACTTACAAAAACCTAGGATATGACTACTTCTTTGACGCCAGTTACTACGATACCTCGGGTGATAAGTCAACCGGATACGGACTGAAGGATAAGCTCTTATTTAAAGATTCAACCAACTATCTTCAGCACCTCCAGCAACCGTTCTATGCTAAATACATCACCGTTACCAATCACTTCCCGTATCAACTAGACGCTGAGGATCAGAAGGATTCTGATTTCAAGGCCCCTGATACTAATGATGAAGCCGTTAACAACTACTTTGTAACGGCCCACTATCTCGACCAATCAGTTCAGGAACTCTATGAGTACCTTGACAAAGCCGGTTTACTAAAGAACTCCGTGATTGTCCTATACGGGGATCACTATGGCTTATCGAACTCTGAAAACACCAGCTTAGCACCGCTACTTGGAAAAGACCCCAACGACTGGAATGACTTTGATAACGCCCAGTTGCAACGAGTTCCGTTCATGATTAACATGCAAGGAATCAAGAATGGTCACGTGGATCATACCTATGGTGGTGAAATTGACGTACTTCCAACCTTGATGCACCTTCTTGGAATCAGTTCCAAGAAGTACATCCAATTTGGGACGGACCTCTTCTCCAAGCATCATGATCAAGTGGTGGCCTTCAGAAATCGGGATTGGGTTTCTCCTGAGTACACTTCGGTTAATGGAACGGTCTACGATAACAAGACCCAAAAAGTAATCCATCCGGATAAAAAGTTGAAACAGAAGTTAGAAAAGACGCAGGATAAAGTCAATCTGGAACTCTCGTTATCCGATACACTGAATGAACAAAACCTACTTCGTTTCTATCATCCTAAAGGATTTAAACCAGTTAACCCGCAGAAGTACAATTATGCTAACGGATTGGACCATGAAGAAAACATTGAAAAGAAGCTTGGAAAAACCTCAACCAGTCTCTACTCAGAACGACATGATAAGAGTACGAACAGTTTATACCATACCGATGCTCCTGAGCTTTACCATAGTTCAACTAACTCTAATCGAATTCAAATTACCAACCCTGATTCAAACAAAGAATAACTATAAAGAACCCACATCAGTTGATGTGGGTTCTTTTGTATGACTGTACTAGTTTTTACCTGTGCTATAATACGGGTAAATCTAGGGATGGAAGGTTATAAATTATGACTAAATATACAGTTACAAAAAGAGCCAAGCAGTATAAACAGCCCCGTGGTGGTTTCATTCCCGTCTCATCCCTTCACATCAAGCAGTTTACGCCAGACGAATTTCTGCCGATTGCTAGTGAAAACATCACGCCCAGCTTTATGGGACTGGTCGTCGACTATCTAACACGGTTTGAAGTCACCGGAGACGTCGTGGCAGCATTCAGTATTCCTGAAATTGGTGCCCATAACGTTGACCTACTAGCGGCCGAAAAGACTGGTCACCATTACGATGGTAATATGGACCGTTTTAAACAATTAACCAGTGAAATCAATTCCGGACTTGATGATGATAGCATTCAGTGCGCCATTCAACTCGTTAATTATGACATTGCCTACCGGATGGGGCCTAGTTACTACGTTCCTCGTCCCAAGTACCAAGCGAATGAGGTTACCATTGAGCACATCAAACAAATGGTTAACCGGGGCGTTCAGTTCTTGAAGCAAGTATCAGAAGATGGTCCCATTACAATTGACTTTGATTTTCCCGGTGCGTACACCGACACCGTCGTAAACGGCGATGGTGACTACCTGACCAAGGATGGGCTGTGGGATTTCAAGGTATCAAAAGCTAAACCGACCAATAAATTCACCCTCCAGATTCTGATGTACTACATCATGGGACTCCATTCAGAAAATAAGTCTTATTTTGAAATGGTTAAGCAGTTAGGCTTGTTTTATCCACGCCAAAATTGCCTGTATTGGATTAACGTAGCCGACATCAAAACCAAGACGCTAGAAACGGTGGCAGAGGATGTCATTGGATACTAAAATACCACTATCATTGAGGTAGTGGTATTTTTGTCATATTTTAGTTTGCGGTTGTCTGAATAATTCGGAGGTCTCCCTTTAACTGATACGTTTTGGCTTGAACTGGCAAGACATACGTACTTCCCTTTTCAAGCGAATATGATTTGTCATCGACAATTAGTGTACCTGTTCCATCAATAACAACGTTCACTGAATAAGTCTGCATGTCTTTAATCTCGGCTTGACCGTGAACCACAATTTGATAAACGTTAAAGTACTTTGATTTCAATAGACGCGTCCGGGCTGGATTATTTGAATCGACAACCAGTTGGGTTTGCTCGGGGTCTGGTAGAACGTTCGGAGTATTGGTTACTTTAATGGCATCTTCTACCTGGAGTGGTCGTTTCTTACCCGTCTTTTGATCCACCCGGTCGAAATCATAAAACCGGAGCGTGTTGTCAGAATTTTGTTCCACCTCAAGAGCGACAATGCCTGCTCCCAAAGAATGAAGCGTCCCAGCTGGTACATAAACCATCTCACCTGGTTGAACCGTTTTCGTTTCTAAAATCTGGTCTAACTGGTGGTCTTTAATGGCCTGCCGAATTTCATCCTTACTTTTGGCGGAATGACCGTAATATACCTTTGAATCTGGTTTGGTGTCTAAAATGTACCAGCACTCAGTTTTTCCATTCTTTTCATTAAAGTACTTTTGCGCGTTCTCATCACTTGGATGAACCTGGATTGACAAGTTTTCCTTGGCATCCAAAATTTTAACCAATAGTGGAAAGGAGGCGTTAGCCGGATGCCCACCAAATAGTGCTGGATGTTTCTTCCAAACTTCTTTTAAAGTCTTTTCATCATAAGATCCGTTATAAACCACTGACAAGTCATCACCATAAGTCGAAGCAATCCACGCCTCTCCAACGTGATTACTATTTAACTGATAGTGATACCGCTTTAGTTCGGTTCCACCCCACATCTTATTCTGTAAAACGGGCTTTAAAAATAAGGGAAATACTTCATTTGTCATGAACATCATCCTCCAGTTAAGAAATTTCAACTAGTTTCATGATAGCATCATGTTAATGATTTCACAACATTTATCCTTTCTTGAACCTACTTGCGGTGAAGCGAAGTACTGTGAACGGGTCCCCTGCGGTCGGGATAAATTTCTTTCATTAAAACGTTAATGGCGGTGGGAGCCTCACCAAATCCAGTCGCAATCAAGTCTTGTTTGCCGGGATAAGTGATCTGATCCCCAATCGCAAAGACTCCTGGCACACTGGTCTCAAAAGATTGATCAACCTCAAGTAAGCGATGATCAAGGGCTGGTTGGATCTGCCATTCCTTTAACTGGCGATTATTCGAAATAAACCCGTAGTTCACCACGAGATCATCCACCATCATTTCCATCTCGTCATCTTCAGTCTTAACTTTTTTACTGGTAACCCTTAAACGATTATCAACCTCATCCAGTCGTTTGATTAAGTATGGAGTAACCACTTCAACGGATGACTCTTTCAATCGGTCAACCATGTACTCAAGACCACGAAATTCGTCCCGCCGGTGCAATAAAAATACCTTACTTGCAACCCGTTCAAGCATTAAAGCCATGTCAACGGCGGAATCGCCACCACCAGCAACCATAACGTCTCGCCCCTTAAACTGGTTTAAATCATTGATACTATAAAAAAGGCGCTTCCCAGTGAGCTCTTCGGCATTTTCAGCCCGTAGTTCACGTGGCTTAAAGGCACCGTTTCCGGTCGCAATGATGACGGCTTTACTCTTAGTGGTCCCCTTACTGGTTTCAATCTCAAAATAGTCATCTTTTTTAATCACATCGACTACCTTACTCTCGACCTTTTGGTCAACATCAACGGTGTCAAGTTGTTTTTGCAGTCGTGCAATCAGCTCGTCACCCGTGACGCCCGCAAAACCAGCCACGTCCAAAATGGTCTTTTCAGGATAAAGCGCTTTGACCTGGCCCCCAAGTTCAGGAAGGCTCTCAATGATCTGCGTTTTAGCATCCCGCAGGCCAGCGTAAAATCCCGCAAACATCCCAACGGGACCGCCGCCAATAATTGTTATATCGTACATATTTTCCATTTTTATCACTCTTTATCTAATTTTATCTTTAACCAAAGTTTACCATGCGAAGACAAAATAAAAAAACCAATTTCATATCTATCGCAATTTCCTACATATTAAAGTATTATAAAGTTGTACTGTAACTGAAGTTATATAGGAGGACTTTATATGAGTACCAAAAAAATGATTTTGGACCTTGATACTGGAATCGATGACTCAATGGCACTAACCTACGCGGTTGGCAATTCTGAGATTGATTTAATCGGGGTCATTGCTTCGTTTGGCAACATCGAAGCCGAACGGGCAGCCGTTAATACCCTTAAAATTTTAGATTTACTTGGTGCTTCAGACGTTCCGGTCTTTATTGGTGAAACTCATCCATTAAGCGAAGATTATGTCAGAATGCAAGTCAGCGCTGACATTCACGGTGAAAATGGGATTGGCGACGTTGACCTTCCCGAACCAAGCGGTGCGGTCCAAAGTAAAAACGGGGTCGACTTCATGATTGAATCCGCTAAAAAGTACGGCAATGATCTAACGATTGTGCCAACTGGTCCTCTTACTAACTTAGCCCAAGCAATCAAACAAGCTCCAAAAGCCATGGAGAAGGTTGGCAATGTGACTTTAATGGGTGGTGCTTTAACAGTTCCGGGTAATGTCACCCCCGTCGCCGAGGCCAACATCAACCAAGATGCCATTTCAGCCAACGAAGTTTTTACCAGTAACCTTCACATCAACATGGTCGGCCTTGACGTTACGTTACGAACCCTTTTGACCAAGCAAGAAACCCAAAAGTGGCGTGAATCTGGGACAATGGCTGGAAAGAAAATGGCTGACATCGTGGATTTCTACATCAACATCTATGCTGATATGTATCCTGAACTTGGCGGCTGTTCACTTCATGACCCACTCGCCGTTGGTGTAGCGGTCGACCCCAGTTTCGTAAAATTCATTGATATGAATATGATCGTTACCACCAAACCCGACGCATACTATGCTAGAACGATTGGTGACAAGAATCGATTAGATGATCCTAACACCAACGTTAAGGTTGCTGTAGCGGTGGACTCCAAACGTTACCTAAAAGAATTTATGAAAAATATGAATAATGCGTTTGAGACCATGTAAAGAACAAAATAAAAAATGAGCTAAACATAATTGTTTAGCTCATTTTTTATTGGTTGTGTTTATATTTATTGATCTGCTTTAAAATATTGCTTTAAAAAAACTGCCACACCATCATCATCATTCGATTTGGTCACATCCGTCGCAATTTTCTTGATTGGCTTCTGCGCATTCGCCATTGCAACACCAACCTTGGCTTTCTTAATCATTCCAGCATCGTTTTCAGCATCACCAAATGCCATTAGATTAGAAAAATCATCACCATAGTGACTAAGCAATGCTCCTAATCCATAAGCTTTATCAACACTGGGTGCCAAGAATTCTAGGATTTGGGGTTGTGAACGAACAATGTGATACTGCTTTTTCACATCTTCGGGCATGTTACTAACAGCTTTATCAAGAACGTCTGGTTCGGCTGCGATAACTGCCTTAGAGTAGCTTTCGTCTGGCATCTCAGAAAACTTAGTTGGTACAAACTGCATGTCAGCATTCAACATTTGTTGATAAATCGATGGTTTTAAATCGGAGATTGGATAGACCTGGGTAAAATCAAGAATATCTAACGGGAGGCCGTTTCTTTGAGCGTATTCATAAAGTAATTTGAACGCATCTCGATTCATCCCACGCTTAAATAATTCATACTTATCGGCATTTTGAACCACGAGCCCACCATTAAAGGTGATGGTATAATCATCCGGCTCATCAAGGTCTAGTTGCTTAATGTACTTCCAAATGGCATTGATTGGTCGTCCAGTACAGAGCACCACTTTGATACCCTGTCGGTGTAACTTTTTTAACTCGTCTTCGTTTACTTTACTGATCTTCTTATCACCTGTAAGCAGTGTGTTGTCAAGATCGAGTGCGATCATTTTAATCATATTAATTCCTCATCATTTAAATTATTCATAAAAAAACGCCCATACCGGGCGTTTTCATATCTTAAGAAGTTAACTTCGACTCTAATTGTCTCAATTCTGCTTCACGAACATCTCGCGGTAGGAACCGTCTAATTTCTTCTTCGTTGTAGCCAACTTCAAGACGTTTGTCATCAAAAATGATCGGACGCTTGATTAGGTCAGGGTACTTTACTAATAGGTCAACTAACTCGGTTAAAGATAAGTCATCTAAGTTCAAGTGCAGTTTCTTAAAAACATTTGATCTTGTTGAAATAATATCCTCACTGCCATTTTCGGTTAAACGAAGAATTTGTTTTACTTCGTCAGCGTTAAGTGGGTTTGAATTGATGTTTCGTTCCTTAAATGGAATATTATGGTCTTTCAACCAAGCACGGGCTTTACGACTTGATGCGCTGCTTGGTGCAACATATAAATTCAACATGTAATAACCTCCTCATGTCTAACATTTAACATGACTTGTTTAAATTAGTACGAATGTACTTATTAAACAACTAAATTGTATCATATATTATTACTTCGTCAACGTTATTTTAAACTTAAATAAAGCCTGATTTCTAGCTTTTATTTACACTTTCCTTAATAAATATTATAATTTGTATTATATAAGAGGGAGAGGCCAAACTATGAAACTCAAAATACTATGTACGAGCGATATTCACGGTTATTTAGCGCCAACAAATTACGTTAAACCAAATGAAAACATGCCCTTTGGTTTAGAAAAGGCAGCAACCACAATTAAGCACGAACAGGAAGGCTTCGACCACACCTTAATTTTAGATAATGGTGATTTTTTAGAGGGGTCTCCTCTCGCCTACTACACGGCCGAAGTTTTAAAACTTCCGAGTGCTAAGGCGATTAATAAAGCATACGATACGATTGACTATGACTTTGGATCACTCGGTAATCACGAATTTAACTACGGACAAAGCTACTTAAAAAATACCATCAAAAACACCAAGCGCCAGTTTATCTGCGCGAACATCTTAAACGAAAAAGATGAGCCAGCCTTTGGGTCGGCCTATGCCATTAAAGACTTTGGGGATCTAAAGGTGGGAGTATTAGGTCTTACCACTCAGGCCATTAACCAGTGGGAGAATAAGGCCAACGTTAAAGGGCTTAAGTTTAAATCTGGCTTAGAAACGGCCAAAAAATACGTCCCAATTCTTCGCCAAAAAGCTGACGTGGTGGTTATTTTGTATCACGGGGGCTTTGAAAGAGACAAAGTAGGCAAACTTAGTGAAAAATTCACTGGTGAAAACGAAAGTTATCAAATTTTAAAAGAAGTTCCCGGAATTGACGCTTTAGTGACGGGTCACCAGCACCGAAAGCTCGCTAACCATCTCTTTGGTGTTCCATACGTTCAACCGGGACATCGTGGTGATTACGTAGGCCAAATTACCCTTGATATTAATGATGACGATAAAACGGTGGTTGATAGTAACGCCAAACTAATCTCAACGGCTCAAAACAAACCATTTCAGCCGACCAAAAACGTCGTTGATCCAGTCGACCAAGACGTTGAAAAATGGCTCTCAAAACCACTCTCAAAGATTAAAGGTAATCTCAAATATAAAGATCCCTTCGAAGTTCGAACCCATGGATCGGCCTTTATCAATTTTATTCAAAGGGTCCAAATGGAAACAATGGGAGTTGATATTTCGGCAACCGCGCTCTTTACCGACGAAGCCCATGGATTCGAAAATCCAATCACCATGAGAAACATCATCACCAACTACGTCTATCCAAACACGTTAGCAGTCTTAAACATTACTGGAGCGGACTTAAAAGCTGCCCTTGAAAAAACTGCTGATTATTTTGCCTTAAAGGATAATAAAATCATCGTCAATCCAGTATATACTTATCCGAAACACCGGGACTATAACTATGACATGTACGCGGGCATTGATTACACTATTGACGTCTCCCGGCCGATTGGTTCCAGAATCGTTAACTTAACCTATCACGGTCGCCCAGTTCTGGACCATCAACCCTTGAAGATCGTCTTAAACGCGTACCGTGCCGTTGGTGGTGGCCACTACCCCATGTACGACGAAAGTAAAATTATTTCCTATAACACCATTACCATGAGTAATTTGATTGCGAAGTACCTTCAAGATCATCCCGTAGTTGACGCTAACAACCAACAAAACTTCAAAGTCATTAAATAAAAAAGTTCCTCACCACGTAAATGCCAATGGTGAAGAACTTTTTTTATCCAGCTTTTTTCTTTTTATTGTTTTTCGGTTTACCGCCCACGTACTGAACGGCTTGCAACTGTCGAATTGTAGTAACCTTAATTTTACCAGGATAGGTCAATTCGTTTTCAATTTGGTCCTTTACTTCATTGGTTAACTCACTACTTTGCGTATCGTTAACCTTCTTTGGATCAACCATGATTCGAATCTCACGACCGGCCTGAATGGCGTAACTATCCTTAACACCGGGATGTTCATTCGCAATTTTTTCCAAACTCTTTAATCGATTGATGTACTCTTCGACCGATTCGCTTCTGGCACCTGGTCGAGCTCCTGACATTCCGTCTGCCACTGCGACCAAAATAGCGTATGGGTTATCTGGTTCAACGTCCCCATGATGAGACGCAATTGAGTTTATGACAATTGGATCTTCACCATAAGCCTCAGCTAACTTTACTCCCAGTTCAACGTGTGTTCCGGAAACTTCTCTGTCAATCGCCTTCCCGATATCATGGAATAATCCAGTCCGTTTAGCCATCCGAACGTCTAAACCAAGTTCAGCAGCCATCACAGCTGATAGTTCGGCAACTTCGATAGAATGCTCTAAGACGTTTTGACCATACGACGTTCGAAACTTTAAGCGTCCCACCGTCTTCATTAGGTCCGGATGAACCCAACCAAGGTGCAAGTGACTAACGGTCATCTCACCAGTCTTTCTTAATTCATCCAAAACTTCCTGTTGGGTTTGATTGATTTCATTTTCAATTACACCATTATTAACCTGCTTAATGGCCAGCAGATCGTTAATGGAATTGCGCGCAATCTCTCTTCTAACCGGATCACTGGTACTAATGATTAACGTTTCCGGGTGTTCTGGATCAAAAATTAAATCAACTCCGGTAAGGGTCTCAATCAATCGTAATCGTTGGTCATCTTTGCCAGCAATCTTGGCGCGCATTCCGGCATCTGGAATAATCACTGAGCGCTCAATGTGGTCACGAGGAACATCAACTGGCCCATCTTGAACTGCCTCAATCATAAGATTACGGGCCTGTTTGGCAGCATTAAATGCCATTAAGTCATTATTTTCCTTAACGGTAGTATCAAAGTCACGTTTTAAATCAGCTTCAAGAGTGGCCAAAACGAGCTGTTTGGCTTGACCTTCAGTTAATTCACCCCGATCGTGGATGATTTGTTTTCTTTGCTTCTCAAGTTCTAAGACGTCATTACGAGCCTTTTTGAGGTTTTCAACTAGAAGGTGATTACTGTTCCTTTTAATTGTCAGAGCGGCCTCTGACTTGTCCAAGCGGGCAACGGAAGTCTCCAAGCTTTTTTCTCTATGATCAATTCGCAGTTTGCGGCTCTCATTTTCTTGAACTTGGGCATCGAGTTCAGTTTCTTCTTCTTTACGATAATTTTCAGCTGCTGCTTTACTTTTATCTTCAAGTTTTCTTTTAGTATCATTAATCTTAACTTGGTTATTATCTTTAATCTCACTAGCAGCGGTTCTGGCAGCTGTCAGTCCCTTGTAGACGTGGTTTTTTCGTACGTAGTAGCCACATGCTGCTCCAAGTAAGAGTGCAATAATAATTGCAATGGAAGTTATCAATTTGACACTTCCTTTCTTTTCAATTCATTTTAATCTATTTAAATAATAACATTTAAATCTTTATTTTAAAATAAGTCACTCGTGCTTTTTGATGATATCATGAAGTATAATGGTATTAAGGAGTGATTCTATGTTTCCTGAAAGACTCAGAGCTTTACGAACCGGTCAGAAAATCACATTGACTGACCTTGCAAACGGATTAAACACAATGTTTCCCACTGACAAAGAGCATGAGAATACCGCCTCACAGATCGGCAATTGGGAACGTGGAATCCGTAATCCTTCTTACATTGAAGTCAAAAAATTAGCTGAATTTTTTGGGGTGTCAATGGACTATTTGAGTGGCCGAGTTGACCATGAAGAATCCGATCTTTCCAAGTTATTTATCTCTGGAAAGCAACTCTTCTTCAACGGCGAAGCCATTAATAACAACGATCGGTACGAGATTTTTCAACTTATCAACGGCTACCTTCACGGTAAACAAAACAGAGACGATGACCACAAAAATCACCAAGAATCGCTTGACTTACACTACTAAGGACATCAAATGGATAAACGTAAACTCAGAAAAAAACTCAAAAAACGTCATCAGCTGAAACAGGCGACTCCACCTTACATTCATCAAATGGAACAGTATCGTGACGAGTATCGGGAGTATCCTGAGATTAAATACTTAATTAACAACGTCTTAGCAGCCAATCAATTACTTACGGCTGGTAGACTTCCGCAGGATTTGCCCAAGCTGATTCTTCCTGATGACATTCAGGACCAGATTTATCAAAAAATCAATTCCAAGTACGCCATGAATGATCGTAGCGGTGATTCCGAATGGAACCGGCTTTCAGGCGATCTTTCTGACCTTGACAAGCACTTGCGTGACTTTCGTGATTATCTCGAAAATCAATACGGGATGTGGGCATACATCTCCTCATCGTTTACCTACCATCTTGCAAAATACTTAGATGGTCATGCTGCCCTTGAAGTAATGGCGGGTAACGGCTACATCTCAAAGGGACTCCGTGATAACCACGCAAACGTCATCGCAACTGACAGTTTAGATTGGCAAAACGAGAACGAAACTGGCAGACATCCCGTCACTAACGTGGAAAAGTTATCAGCTCTCGACGCATTTCACAAGTATCAGGACCAGATTGACTACGTAATTATGTCGTGGTCTCCAGATGGCATTCCAATCGATAATGAACTTCTTGAAGCAATCAGAAAGTCAAATCGTGATATCAAATTAATCGTCATTGGTGAGAGAAACGGGGCCACCGACTCCAAAGAGTTCTGGCAAAACGCACAACTTTACGATGACGAGGGCATTAAGAACCTGAATCAACACTATTCAAACTTCGATTTAATCCAAGATCACGTTTATTTAGCAAAATAAAAGAGCCTCCAACTTTTGTTGGAAGCTCTTTTTGGCATCTGAACAAGTCAGACGGACTAACTAGGTGTTCACATCACCTGCTAATCAAACCATCTGCAATCCGGCAGATAAACATGGTTCCCACAATCAGACTAAAAAGTCTGCTCGGCTCGTCGCATCCTTATATTGTATCATAATTTGCAATTAAAAGCTATTTGGAACTTGCGTCATCCTGTTCATTAGCCGCAATCTGATCTAATTTATCCTGAGTCCAGTCAACGAACTGCGCCAAATAAGTCCCATCGGGCTCCTTTTCAAAACTAGTTGAATCCGCCAACTCATCAATTCGCATTTTAGAACGGTTGACGTTGGGAGAAGCAATGATCATGTACACATTAACTGATTTTATACCGTCTCCCACCGTTATTTTAGCAATGTTTTTAGCGTAGTCTAGCGGTAAATTAATGACCGAGGTCTGCAGTTTCAGCTGAATGTCATGATCAGAAACGGTGATTTCCGCGCTGGCAATCCTGTCTTCTTTCAGATTACTTGCGATAAAATCAGTCATCTTCTTCAAGTTTCCCTTTAAGTCAGATTGCAACTTTTTAAGGGACATTTCCGACACCTGTTTCTGAAAATCATCATTTCCAGCTGCTTCAACAAACTCTTTTTCATCAATTTTCATTTCATTCACCTAACTTTATTTTCTAAACTTCATATAATGAGCCACACGTTCTTTCGTCGTTGCCTTTCGGACCTGATAAGCAATCATGAACCAGTAAATATTTACACCAATGGAACCAATTACCAGCACAATGACGGCAATTCGAAGTGGCCATGTTGCACGACTAATGGTAATCATCGCAATAATCGCTGCGATTAACCCAATCGTGTAAATAACCTGAACGGCTGCCAACAAATAATATCCTAAACGACTTTTAAACGCAACCAGAATCATCGGAATCAAATACATAATGGCTGCAATGGCTGACGTGCGAACTAGGCCACTGACACTCGACTTGACCGTTAATTTCATGATTGGCATCGTCATAACAATGTTTACAATCCAGAACAATATCAGTGAAATAAACGCCCACGTTAACGTCTGTTTTCTTTTCATTTTACTCATCCTTTTAGCTTCAGTATAACGAACTTCTCAATTTGATACCAACAATTTTTGTTTTAGCTAAATTCGTTACGTAAATTCTTAAAACATGGTATAGTTAGTGTATAAGAAAACAAATGAGGTGAGCTAAATGGCCAAGAATTACAAGAGGATTTTAGCACCGGTGGATGGTGCTGAAGATACAATGCCTGTTATGAGTCGTGCAATCACAATGGCTAAACAAAATGACAGTCACTTAGATATTTTAAATGTAATTGAAGTTAACCAATTCAACCGTAGTTACGGGGATGCAATTACCGCCGACGCTGTTTACCAGTTAACTGACAAGACAAAGAAGATTCTTGAAACTTTGAAACAACAAGCAATTGACGCTGGGGTAACCGACGTATCAATTCATATGCGTTTTGGTAATCCCAAGAAAGTCATTGCCAAGGAATTTCCAAGCGATCACCATGATGACCTGATCATCATCGGTGCTACTGGTCTTTCAGCCGTTGAACGTTTGATGGTTGGCTCGGTCACTAGCTACGTCACACGTGCTGCTACTCAAGACGTCTTAGTAGTCAAATAGTCACAAAATCTCTACCCACTTATTGAGTGGGTTTTTTATTTTGAGGAATTTTATGAAGAAATGGAAATATGAATTAACCGTCCCAAAATCATTTGATCAACAAACCGTTCGGGAGTATCTGCACGAATATCTTTTAATTCCCAAGCATTTGATTTTCTCACTAAGAAAAAATCATCGCGTGTTAATTAACGGTCAGTACCTGCCCATGAACTTTCTGGTTAAGCAAAATGATCGAGTCACACTCGAGTTTATTGCTGCCGATTTTAAAGTCCCGTTCCCACACGTTCCATCAGATTCATCGAAACCACTAAACGTTGTCTACGAAAACTCTGACTTTTTAATTGTTAACAAGAATCGCGGCGACAAGACTCATGCCAATCAACCTCACGAAATGGGATCCACCCTTAATTTTGCTGCCAACTACCTTCAACCCCAAAACGACGCTTACATGGTTCATCGCTTAGATCAACAAACCAGTGGTGCACTTATCATCGGCAAGAATCCATCCGTGGTCCCCATCTTAGTCAAAATGATTGAAATTAAAGCAGTCAAGCGAACTTACTTGGCCTGGGTTCATGGTCATTTTAAAAATCAATTGGGAGTAATCAATCAGCCAATTGGTTTTGATCCTTACGACCAGCGTAAACGCAAAATTAACGGACCAAATTCTAAATCAGCGATCACAAATTACAAGGTCATAAAAACGGATCCAGACAAAACCCTCGTGGCCCTTCAACTTCAGACCGGTCGAACCCATCAAATCAGGGTGCACTTGGCTTCCATTGGTCATCCGATTATTGACGATCCCTTGTACGACCCGAACGGTTATCCTAATCATCCCATGCTGCTTCATTCTTGGCGGGTCCAAATGATGACACCGTTCTACCATCAACCACTTGAAGTTATTGCCCCACTACCGCCTGAATTCAATATGTAAACAAAAAGAGTGAACTCATATGAGTTCACTCTTTTCTAATTAATTAGTTACATTAATTATTTCTTAGCTGGTTTTTTAAGTGGTTCCCATTTCCAATTTTCAACTTCTGGCAAGTCAGTACCATACTCTCTAATGTAGTGGTCGTGCTTGTCGAGCATGTTGTTCATTTCTTGGATAAATCCAGTACCCTTAAGGGCGTATTCTGGAATATCAGAAACAACTTCCTTAGACAAATTGAATCGGTCTAATTGGTTCAAGACACGCATGTCAAATGGTGTAGTAATGTCACCATTTTCACGATATCCATGAACGTGAACGTTCTTATTGTGACGATCAAAGAAGATGGTTCTGATAATATCTTCGAAACCGTGGAATGCGAATACAACCGGTTTGTCCTTAGTAAAGAGTTGATCGAATTCCTTGTCACTAATACCACGAGGGTCTAGTTCTGGGTTACGTAACTTAAGCAAATCAACAACGTTGATGTATCTAATCTTCATTTCAGGGAAACGCTTGTGCAAGATTGAAATTGCAGCAAGGGTTTCAAGAGTTGATTCAACACCAGCAGATGCCATAACAACGTCAGGTTCTTCACCATTGTCAGTTGAAGCCCAGTCAATGTAGCCGAGACCGTTCTTAACAAGGTTTGAAGCTTCGTCAATGTTAAACCATTGTGGACGTGGGTGCTTTGAAGTAGTAATCAAGTTAATTCTTTCGTAACTATCAAATGCTTCGTTACCTACAGCCAATAATGTGTTTGCATCAGCTGGGAAGTATTCACGGATAAACTCAGGTTTCTTTTCAGACAAGTGGGTAATCATACCTGGATCTTGGTGAGTGTAACCATTGTGATCTTGTTGGAATACAGTTGATGAATCGATGAAGTTCAATGCAGGATACTTGTTTCTCCATTCGAGTTCAGAAGCTTTTCTCAACCACTTGAAGTATTGAGTAAGCATTGAATCTACAACTCGACCGAAGGCTTCGTAAGTTGCGAAGAATCCATGACGACCAGTAAGGGTGTATCCTTCAAGCCAACCTTCGTCTTGGTGTTCTGATAGTTGTGAATCAATCAAACGACCATAGTGAGCCATGTACTCATCATATGGTGGGTTGATATTTGGCAACCATTGACGACGAGTAACATCGAATAAGTGCCATAATCTGTTAGACCATGTTTCATCAGGGCCGAATCCACGGAAGTTATTAGGATTTCTCTTAGTAACGTCACGTAGCCATTCGGACCAAACAACCATGTCTTCGTTTTCAGTAGCACCTGGAGTCTTGATATCAAGAGCGTAATCACGGTAGTCAGGTAAGTCTAATGGCTTAGGATCGATACCACCGTTAGTGATTGGGTTCGTTGACATCCGTTTGTCACCCTTAGGAGCTAATTCTCTAAGGTATGGCTTTAAAGTACCATTTTCATCAAATGATTCTTCAGGTTTGTAACTCTTCATCCATTCTACGAATTCATCAGCAGTACCCATGTCATCTGCTGATAGTGGAATTGGAACTTGGTGAGCTCTAAATGATCCTTCAATTGGAAGACCTTCAGCGTTCTTCTTAGGGCCAGTCCAACCCTTAGGTGAACGGAAGATGATCATTGGCCATTTTGGTTCTGTAGCAGTTTCTGCAGTTTGGTTCTCACGAGCGTTCTTTTGAATGGCTTTAATTTCTTCAATTGAAGCATCCATAACTTTAGCAAGCTTTTCGTGAGTTTCCATTTGGTCGGTACCATAAGGCATGTTGGTTTCAACGAAACGAGGCTTCCAGCCCATACCTTCAAAGTACTTAGTAATGTCTTCGTCAGTCATACGAGCTAAGACAGTTGGGTTAGCAATTTTGTATCCATTTAAGTTAATGATTGGTAAAACAGCACCATCAGTAACAGGGTTGATGAACTTACTTGACATCCATGAACCAGCCAAAGGACCAGTTTCTGATTCACCGTCACCGATTTCAACGGCAGCGATAACGTCAGGATTATCAAAGATTGCACCAACACCATGTGAAAGTGAATAACCTAATTCTCCACCTTCATGAATTGAACCTGGAGTTTCAGGTGCAGCATGTGATGCAATTCCACCAGGGAATGAAAATTGCTTGAACAGGCGAGCCATTCCGGCTTCATCTTGAGAAATCTTAGGATAGATTTCTGAGTAGCTTCCATCCATGTAAGAATTTGAAACCATAACTTGGCCACCGTGACCTGAACCTTCAATATAGAACATATTAAGGTCATACTTGTTGATGACACGGTTCAAATGGGTGTAAACAAAGTTTTGTGAGGCAATTGTTCCCCAATGTCCAATTGGCTTAACCTTTACATCTTCAGAAGTCAAAGGCTTCTTAAGCAAAGGATTAGCACGTAAAAATAGCTGACCTACTGACAAGTAATTCGCAGTATTCCAGTATTGTTGCATTTTTTCAAAATATGATTTGGAATCATAATCTACTGCCATGCTATAACACTCCTTTTAAATAATCGGCAGCTCGTTTTCGAGCTGGATCTAATCTGTTTTTGAAAGCGCCAAACTTATTGGCTTACCTACAACAACTATGATAAAGACTTTTGGTGAAATGTCAACCATTTCGACAATTGATACGAACCAATTTTAAGCCCTTAAAAACCCTAATTTCAAGCAATTTTAAGCACTAAAAAAGTCTCCAATTTTTCAATTGGAGACTTAAAATATTTTATTCAATTCCACGAAGCGCTTTATTAATTAATGCACTGATAACTGACGGTGAAAATAGTCCCATAATCTGCGCAACTTGGGGAGCAGATGTGTCACCAGTAAAGATGACGTTTAGTGGGAAATAAAGCTGTTTACCTTTCATCCCCGTCTCTTTGCCAACCTCATTAACAATTGGACCATAATCAAGTCCTTTATTTTGACCATTTTCACTGGCCTCATGAATCTTGTCTTCTAAAGCATTGAATAACTTTTCCAAATCATCGTGTGAAAAGTCGCTAAGTTTTGAGTAATCAATGTTTTGACCCAAAATATTGTAATAGAAATCCATGTATTCCATGATTTCAGTCAACTTAAACACACTGTGTTTGTAAATATCAATCACCTGTTCAGCGTAATCGTGCAGGTTGGGAATGTCATCTTCTTGAATTTTCTTGGCAATGTCAGTCTGCCCTTCGTCAACGAGTTCGACCACTCGATCGGCAAGTTCACTTGATGGCATGCTCTTTACGTATTGCGAGTTAATCCAGTCTAATTTGTGTTGGTCAAAGAAAGCTGGCGATTTTGACATTCGCTTTGGATCATACGCCTTAATCAGTTCGTCCTTTGAAAAGATTTCCTTTTCACCAACCGGTGACCACCCAAGAAAGGCAATGAAGTTAAAGATTGCTTCACGTAAGTATCCCTCACGCTTATACTCACTGATGAACTGCAAAGTATCCTTGTCACGCTTACTTAATTTCTTACCGGTCTTCGGATTATAAATCAATGAGATGTGACCAAAGTTAGGGTGCTGCCATCCTAATGCATCATAAACGGCCATTTGCTTAGGGGTGTTAGCGATGTGATCGTCCCCCCTTAAAACATCAGTAATGTCCATTAAATGGTCATCGACCACCACAGCAAAGTTATAGGTTGGTAATCCATCACTCTTTTGAATGATAAAATCGCCACCTAAATTGTCAGAATTAAATTCAACCTTACCTCTCACAATGTCGTCCCATTCGTAGGTATGATCCTTTGGTAAATGTAAACGAATTGTGTAAGGTAATCCCTTATCTTCAGCGGCTTGAATATCAGCTTCAGAAGCACCATACCAACGTCCATCGTAATGTGGAGCCTCTTTATTTGCCCGTTGCTTTTCCCGCATCTCTTTTAGTTCGTCTTCAGTGGCAAAGTCCTTGTATGCCAGACCCTTGTCCATTAATTCACTGATGTATTTATCATACAAAGCTCTTCGCTCCGTTTGATGATAGGGAGCATACTTCGGATTAGGCTTATCAGGGCCTTCATCCCAGTCAATCCCTAACCAGCGTAAGTTGTCCATCTGGCTTTTTTCACCACTGTCAACGTTACGCTTTAAATCAGTATCTTCGATTCGAAGAACCATCGTTCCGCCGAAATGTTTTGCAAACAGATAATTAAATAAAGCAGACTGTGCATTTCCGATGTGTAAAAAACCAGTTGGGCTTGGTGCATATCTAACTCTAACGTTCTTTTTCGCCATCTTAATACTTCCTTTTTTGCCAGCATTGGCACTCTTTTAAATCTCTTCGTACATTCTTACATTACGTTAATTCCGAACCAATGTACGTGCTTACAACAATTCCATTATATCACTTTTAAACTAACTCAAAAAATTGAGTAAAAGTCGATTCTAGTTATTCAAATCAACAAACGTGTTGTAATTAAAGTACTTATAATGAATGCGCATGTTGGAAATTTCAAACGGGGTTCCATCGTCTAAAAAGAAAATCCCACCCATGACCACGACTGGTTCATCAGGCTTTAAGTTCAATAGTCTTTGATCATCAATCGTGGACGGTTGGGCTTCAATCGACATGTAGGATTTGGTTCCCGTCTTGTTTAGCTTTTCCTCTAAGTAGTTAAAAATCGAACCCTTAACCACTCGCTTACTCATCTTGGGCGCCACTTTAACCGGAATATAACCAGACTCGATAATAATAGGTGTCGAATCAACCGAGCGGAGCCGTTTAATCTCATACACTTCATCACCTTGATTTAGAAACAGATCTTCTAAAATCTCAGGGGTGGGGGCAACAACTTTAAATTCCAGTAAATCAATCTTTGGATCGTACCCCTCAACCTTCAGATTATTGGTAATTCCAAGGTTAGATCCCTCGTAACTAAAAATGGATTTATTCTTCAAATAAAGTGGATTAATAAAGGTCCCAGAGCCACGTTTCTTAAAAATAATTCCTTGTTCCGCTAGGATACCTAAAGCTTGCTTAACCGAGCTCCGACTGACGTGGTACTTTGAACTTAAAGTCCGTTCATCCGGTAAACGATTATTATTGAAATAGTTGGAATCAATCTTCTTTTTTAAATCATCCATTACCCGTTTATAAACTAGATCAGCCATTCAATACTCCTTATTAGACGTTTCTTACCCATTATTTTAACATATTAAAAATAATAAATTTTGGCTAAAAAAATAGAGCTCCGATCAAATCGAAGTTCTATTTTTCTAATTAATTATTCGTACTGATCGACTTCTTTTTTCGCGTTCTTATGTTCCTCCATGAATCGTTTATTACTCTTGTACAAGTCCCAAACGACCCAAGTCAAGAGGGCCAGAACTAAAACAATCAAGATGTAGGCAATCCAGTTCCCCATATCGGTTTGAGCTGGAGTTGGATTATCACCAAAGAAGCTGACAATCTGACTTGGCAAACCATACAGATTCAAGAAAGTCAAAGCAATCACAGATACCCAACCAGCAATTTTAACCCAAAGGGCATTAACGAACCGTTTTCCACGCATTTCAAATTTACTATCGGTAAAAATCAGAAGCGGCAACATGGAGAATGGTAAAGCAAACGCCAAGAAGACCTGTGAGTTGTTCATCAGAGTATTAAGCGCTTCATGCTCTTCAATGGCTGGTTTTCCACTACTCAAAAGTACACAAATAACAACTGGGATGATTGAAATGACACGGGTTACCAAACGACGAGCCCACAAAGGCATTCTCATATGGATGAAACCTTCCATAACAACCTGACCAGTCAAAGTACCAGTGATAGTGGAGTTTTGACCAGAAGCAAGCAAAGCCACGGCAAACAGGATTGAAAGAACTCCGGTTTTAGCAACACTTGCTAGTAATGGGTTGGTCATAAAATCAGGATTCTTTAAGGCAGCAAACAAACCAAAGAATGATGGGTCTTTAACGGCACCAGACTTGAAGACCGCAACCCCCATAATCAATAACAATGCGTTAACAAAGAACGCCATTGTTAATTGGATGTTGGAATCCCAAGCTGAAAATTTAACTGAGCGTGCCACTGAATCCTCGTCGTTATTATCAGTCTTACGGGTTTGCGAAATGGCAGAATGTAAGTATAGATTATGCGGCATAACGGTGGCTCCGATGATACCTAAGGCACCACTTAACGGAGTTTGACCACCTACAAATGGATGGGTTTGAACGGTTTTGATGTTTGGAACTAAGTTTAAGAAAACCTTTGACCACTGTGGGTTTGAAAGAGTTACTTCATAGGCAAATACCAAGAAGATGACACAAATCAAACAAACAACAATGGCTTCAATCTTTCTAAATCCAATACTTGTAAGTAGTAACAGTACCAAAACATCAAGAACCGTAATTAAAACGGCAATCAACAATGGAATATGGAATAGCAAGTACAACGCAATCGCTGCCCCGATAACTTCCGCGATATCGGTCGCCATAATTGCTAACTCAGTTGTTATCCAAAGGATAACCCCTAATGTCTTACTACTTCTTGCACGAATCGCCTGCGCTAAATCCATTTGTGTCACGATACCAAGTTTAGCCGCCATGTATTGAAGTAACATCGCGATCAAACTTGAAATCAAGATAATTGACATCAGCAAGTATCCAAAGTTCTGACCACCGGTAATTGAAGTTGACCAATTTCCGGGATCCATGTACCCCACCGCAACTAACGCTCCTGGTCCTGAATACATGAATAATGTTTTCCAAAATCCTAATCCTTCAGGGACATCAACGCTTCCGTTAATTTCTTGGAGGGATTTACCATTCGCATACTCAATTAGGGCATGCTTTTTCTTTGGTGCTTTTTTTTCATCTTTCTCACTCATTTTCCTTTGCATCTCCTTCCACGTTGATTCTACATAAATAAGAATTAAAAGTAAATGAAATTTTTACTTATATTTTATTAATATGATAAAATACCTCCGAGAGGTGAGCCATTTGTCCAAGAAAAAAAAGAATCAAGTCCACAAAACCTTAGTCGAACAAATCCTTAAAAAACACAATATTCCTTTTCAACAGATGATTTTTGCCACCCATCAAGAGGGAGACGTTCAACAAATCACCACTAACGAAGCTGACGTTGATCAACATTTAATCTACAAAACGTTAGCGCTGACTGGAAAAACAACTGGTCCCGTCATTGGAGTGGTTCCTTTAGATGAACGCTTAAGTTACAAAAAGTTAGCCAAAGCTTCTGGCAACAAAAAAGTGGGCATGGTTCCCCTAAAAGACTTAGTTAATACGACCGGATATGAGCACGGTGCAAATACCCCCATCGGAATTTATGAACAAAAGGGTTATCCCATCTATATCGATGAAGAAGCCCAAAAACAGGGTGACATCATTGTGTCATCCGGTCAGATTGGTCGTTCTGTTAAAGTAAATGCTGAAGACGTCAAACAATTAGTCAACGGAACCTTTGCTGATATTACCGAATAAACTAAAAACGTCGATCGTTCGGATCGGCGTTTTTTTATCCATCCCACTCGTTTTTGAATTCAGCAACAAATTCACGCATGTACTGGGTTCTCTTCTTTCCAATTTGTTTAGCAGCATCGGTATTTAAATCGGAAGCAATCTTAAACAACTTTTCGTAAAAATGATTAATGGTAGTATCGTCAGTTGCGTTGCGATAATCTGCTTTAGTAGTTAAAGTCCGTGGCTTAATCATCGGATCATAAATGGTCCGATGATGTGCCCCGCCATACTGAAAGGCCCGCGCAATTCCAATCGCACCCAGAGCATCTAATCGATCAGCATCTTGAACGATTTGACCCTCTTTTGATAACGGTTGTTTGTGTTCAATGTTGTCACTAAAAGACATGTGGTTGATGATGTCCATCACCTGCAAAATCTCATCAGGACTAAAGCCAAATTCTGCTAACCGCTCTTTGACTTCCTCCCTTTTAGCGTCCGGATCATCCACCAATTTATCGTCAAAAACGTCGTGTAAATAAGCAGCTGAAAGGGCAATCTCACCGTTAGCTGGTTCGGTCCCCATCAATTGTAAGACCATGTTTGCGACCCGTTGGATGTGGTCAAATCCGTGTCCACTCTTATCCTTACTCATGTTCTCTTTGGCGTATTCTTTTACCCTTGCAATTTTATCGTTCAAGTCTCTCACTCCTACTAAAATAATTTCCCACATTATAAATATATAACTAAAAAAGAAGCCATCCAATAGCTTCTTTTACTTACATAATAAAATTAATAATTTCCATCAGGATCGGAACCACGATAACAAACAACACGGTGCTGGTTACCACTAAATTAGTGGCGTAGTCCACGTCCCCGTGGGATTGACTAACTAAAATCGGCAAAACCGCTAGTTCGGGTGTTGCCGACTGAATTACCAACGTCCCAAACTCTGGAAGGGCCATGTTCACGCCAAAATGCATAAACGCTAAGAGGGTTCCAATCATGATTGCTGGCGCAACCACAAATCTTCCTACCAGTCCGGCAATGGTATCCTTATCAAAATGAATTGAAGATAAGCCGGCATCGGCTAAAATGATTCCAATGTAGATCAATGCTAACGGTGTCACTAATCCACCAATCATGTTGCAGGTCTTATCAATCCAAGCTGGCAATTTGACGTTCACGATCAAAATCCACGCCAAACCTAAGATAAATCCAACCAGTGGCGGCGGTAAAATCTGTTTGAGGGTAACCTTCTTTTTCTTTTTTCCCCTTTGTTTCGTTGGGTCATCTCCTGAAATGAAGAAGATTCCGATCGCCCAGGTTGAGACGGTGTTCATCACATAGTAGACCAAGAAATACGTCATCCCGGCGTTTCCAAACAACGCAATATTTAAGGGTAATCCCATAAAAATCGTGTTGGCGTTGACCGACATGTTGATAAAGGCCCCTCTTCGACCCCTTCTGATCCTTAAAACAAAAACCAATGCGATTGCGATTACATAACCCAGAGTAAAACTAATCAACGTGTATAGTAGTCCGCCAACTAGTCCAACTAATTTTCCCCGATTCAAATTATCCAAAACGGAAATAAAAATCGAAACTGGTAAGGCAATGTTCATAATTAAGAACGAAACATTTCCCTTAAAACCATCCGTCATTTTGTTGGAACGACGAAGAAAATACCCTAAAGCAATAATAATAACAATCTCAGCGACACTCTCTAGTGAGGCAATAAATGCGGTCACTGTTTAATCCCTCCAATTAATTAATAAATGAAATTGTGCATACTTCTACGTTACCACTTTCAAACCGGGACCGTGGCATAGCACACAAAAAAGAAGCCAGATTGAACGTCTGACTTCTTTATTAATTACTTATTTATACAATGAAGTTGATAATGGCCATCAAGATTGGAACCACGATCACGAACAGAATCGTGCTGGTTACGACCAAGTTAGTAGCGTAATCAACGTCACCGTGGGACTGACTAACCAGAATTGGAAGCACAGCCAAACCAGGGGTGGCAGATTGAATTACTAAGGTGCCAAATTCGATGTTTGGAATCCCAGCGCCGGTGTGCATGAAGACCAGTAAGGTTCCGATCATAATTGCCGGAGCAATCACGAAACGAGCAAGTAGTGCGGCAATGGAGTCCTTATCAAAGTGAATTGATGAAAGACCGGCATCGGCCAAAATAATCCCAATGTAGATTAAGGATAATGGTGTTACAAGACCACCAATCATGTTACAGGTCTTGTCGATCCACATTGGCAACTTAACGTTAACAATCAGAATCCAAACTAACGCAACCAAGAAACCAATCAGTGGAGCTGGAAGCAACTTCTTCCAGTTAAAGTTCCCCTTGCTTTCACCCTTCTTCTTGGTGGGATCGTCTCCTGAGATGAAGAAGATTCCGATGGCCCAAGTTGAGATGGTGTTCATTACATAGTAAATCAGGAAGTAAGTCATCCCAGAAGTTCCAAACAGTGCCAAGTTCAACGGTAGCCCAATAAAGATGGTGTTGGCGTTCACCGCCATGTTAATGAAAGTTCCCCTACGACCCTTTCTAATTTTTAGGATGTAGACTAGGGCAATGGCGACAACGTAACCTAACGCAAAACTAATTACGGTGTATAACAGTCCGCCTGCCAGCCCGACTAACTTTCCACGGGTCAAATTATCTAATACTGATACGAAGATTGAAATGGGCAAAGCCACATTCATGATTAAGAATGAGATGTTTCCCTTGAAACTGTCGGCGAATTTTCCAGACTTTCTCAAGAAATATCCAAGTGCAATGACAATGACAATCTCAGCAACACTTTCTAGTGAAGTAATAAACGCTGCCAATGTAACATTCCTCCAATTATTTGTTTAAATTAGTTAAATCTGGGTATTCGGGATACCATTTTTCATCATCAACGGCCGACTTAACGTCCGTAATCTTTTCGCGCGTAATCCCTTGATCAACTGCGCTCTGAGCAACAGCAATCGCAACGGTCTCAGAGAATTCGGTTAACTGGTCAACTGGTGGCAAAATGGCAGCCCCAGGAACCGTTGAATCCACAATTCCACCAAGGGAATGAGCAGCAGCACTAATCATGTCGTCGTTAAGTTTAGTGGCGGTGGCAGCAATGGCACCTAACCCAATTCCTGGGTAGACTAAGGCGTTGTTAGCCTGCCCAATCTCATACTTAACTCCGTTGTATTCAACGGGTGCACTTGGAACACCGGTAGCGACTAAGGCACGACCATCAGTCCATTTGATCAAATCGGAAGCAGTTGCTTCAGCCAACTTAGTTGGGTTTGAGATTGGCATGATGATTGGACGGTCAGTATGAGCGGCCATTTCCTTAATAACGTCTTCAGTGAAGGCGCCGTGTTGAGTAGAAGTTCCAACCATGATTGATGGATGAACAGCCTTCACAATTGAGAGTAAGTCGGTCAGGTTTTCTGAGTCAGAGAATTCAGAACGACTTCTCGCAAACTCTTTTTGTCCAGGAGTTAGGTCGGACATGTCGTCAAACAAGAGGCCTTGCTTATCAACCATGTAGAAATGCTTCTTAGCTTCTTCCTCGGATAAGCCAGCTTGCACCATCTCTTCACAAACCCGTTCGGCAATTCCGACGCCGGCAGTTCCGGCACCAAAGCACAGGTACTTCTGATCGGTCATCTTTTCACCAGAAATCTTAAGGCCACCTAAGACACCAGCAAGGACGATAATTCCAGTTCCCTGGATGTCATCGTTAAAGACCAAGTAGTCATCCTTGTACTTATCAAGGATGTTTGAAGCGTTGGCACGCCCAAAGTCTTCAAAGTGCAAGTATAAATTAGGAAATAAGTCTTCTGCTTCTTTTACAAACTTGTCAACGAAGTCGTAGTACTTTTGACCGTAGTCGCGGTCCTGATGATTACCAAGGTAGAGTGGATTGTCGAGTAAACTCTTGTTAGTAGTTCCAACGTCTAAGACCACTGGTAGGACTTCAGATGGGTCAATGCCAGCAGCGGCACTGTAAACCATTAATTTACCAACTGGGATGTCAATTCCTTGAGTTCCCCAGTCACCAATTCCAAGGATTCCTTCGCCATCGGTTACAACGATCAACTTGATATTGCGTCCGGAAGCAGTGTTCTTCAAACTTTCACGGATCGTTTCAGGGTCATCGTGATTGATTGATAAAAACGCCGCGTTTTGTGGGTTAACGTACAGTCTGGAGTAATTTTCAATTGAGTCAGCAATCGTTGGATCGTAAACGACTGGCATGAATTCAGTGACATGTTTAGCGAAGGTAGCATAGAATAGAACCCGATTTTCGTTGAAAATACTCATCAAGTAGATGCGTTTTTCAAGGTCACTACCCTTGTGTTGGTATTCGTCATAAACGTTTTCAACCTGTTCGCCCAAAGTTTGAACGTTCGGTGGAAGCATCCCCACCAGTCCTAATGTCTTTCGTTCATCATCAGTAAATGCAGTCCCTTTATTGATAAAGGGATTGTTCAATATTTCTTCACCTTTAGCCATATTTTAAGACTCCTTTTTGTAGTAAAATAGTCTGTAATTGATTCTTTTAAATACTAATTCACTATCAAAAAGATAGTCAAACACAATTTATTCATAAATTTAATTTATATGAGGTCATCATGAAGCTAAAAGATTTAATGTACTTCAACAAGTTAACCGAGCTTAAAAATTACACCGACGTTTCTAAGTATTATCACGTTAAACAGCCGACGATTACCATGGCCATTAAGCGTTTAGAGGATAACTTCAACGTCGAATTAATTAATCGAAATCAGGCCCACCACCAAATTAAACTCACTAAGGCCGGCGCCGACCTTGAAAAACACGTCCAGGTAATTATGAAGGAAGTAGACAAAATTAACAACGAAATGGGCAGCATCAGTGACCATGTCATTCGCTTTGGTCTTCCACCAATCATTGGCAACTATTATTTTCCCAAGCTGGCGTCTAAACTATTTTCACTTGGGATCCTAAATGATCTTGATAACTCAGAGAGTGGTTCCAAAAAGCTTTTAGGGGAATTAAAAGACGGTCGAATCGACTTAGCACTTTTAGGATCATCCAAACCGCTTGAAAGTAGTGAGATTGACGCAACGGTTTTAACCAAAGACCACTTCATGCTGGTCGTGAATCGACAGTCACCACTGGCAGACGCTCACTCCGTTAAATTTGCTGACCTCAAAAACGAAGAGTTTGTGGGCCTCTCCAGTGACTTCGTTCACACTCAGGTTTTTTCGGATCTGTCTAAGCTTCACGCCATTCACCCCAAAATTAAGTATCGTACGTCTGACATTGAGCTAGCCAAACAATTAGTCTCTGAAGACGTGGGGATCACCTTTTTGGTTAGTAAGGCCATTAAACCTTCCGACAACCTTGTCCCCATCCCAATTGACGATGAAGATTTACCCCCGTTTTATGTTTCGGTGGCCTTTCGTAAAAGTCACGTTCTTTCACCCGAAGAGCAAGAATTAATCAACGTTTTAACCAAATCAATTGCACAAAAAAAGTAGGAATTCCGTTTGGAATTCCTACTTTTTAGTTCTTAATAACTTAGAAACTAAACTTCTTTATCAGTTTGCGTTTCAACCCCAACACCTTCGTATTCGTCAAGAATCATCTTCTTGAGATCTGCGATCAGTGGTTCTTTCGGGTTAGCAGTTGTACATTGATCAGCATATGCCAGTTCGGCAAGATGATCGGCAGCTGCTTCTAACTCTTGTTTGCTTACACCCTGTGACTTCAGATCAAGTTCAACTCCAACCGAGTGAGCTAATTCGATGAAGCGGTGAACCAAGGCTTCCTTCAATTCTTCATTGGAGTTTCCAGGAAGACCAAGGTAGCGAGCGATGTTAGCGTAATCGTCGTCGGCTCTAAATGATTCGTACTTAGGCCATGTGGCAATCTTCTTTGGTTTCTTGAAGTTATATCTGATAACGTGTGGCAAAGTAATGGCAATGGCAAGCCCGTGGGTGATCCCGAATTGTCCACCAATCTTATGAGCAATTGAGTGGGTAATTCCAAGGAAAGCGTTCGCAAATGCCATTCCGGCGATCGTTGAGGCAGTATGCATCTTGTCTCGAGCTTCCATGTTACCGTTGTACGAGTCAGTCAGGTTATCAAAAATCATCTTGATGGCCTGAAGTGACATTGGACGAGTGTAATCTGAAGCCATGGTTGAGACGTATGACTCAATCGCGTGAGTTAAGGCATCAAGTCCTGAGGCAGCAATGGTGCCCTTTGGTACCGTCTTAACAAACTGTGGATCAACAATGGCAACGTCAGGTGTCAAAGCGTAGTCAGCTAATGGATACTTAACGTGAAGCTTTGAATCAGTAATAACTGAGAATGGCGTTACTTCTGAACCAGTTCCAGAAGTACTTGGAATGGCAACCATTTGTGATTTTTCTGGTTTGTTGTATCTGTAAGCACGTTTTCTGATATCCAAGAACTTCTGTTTTGCACCAAAGAAGTCAGTCTCAGGGTTTTCGTAAATCAACCACATCATCTTAGCGGCATCAAGTGGTGATCCTCCACCAAGGGCGATGATGGTATCTGGCTTAAAGGCGTTCATTTGGGTAACCCCAGCGTTAACCATGTCAGTTGTTGGTTCACCATGAATGTCATCGAAGATGTAGTACTGAACGTCATCTTCTCTTCGGTTCAATTCATCTAAGACTTTGTCAACGTAGTGATACTTAACCATGGAAGGACTAGTAACAATAAAGGCCTTTTTAATACCAGGCATGTCGTGGAGGTAGCGAACTGAGTTCTTTTCGAAGTAGATTCGAGGTAGTTTAATCCATTGCATATTATTTCTTCTCTTTGCGATAGTTTTAATGTTCAACAAGTCATAATCAGTAACGTTATGGGAGATTGAGTTTTTACCCCATGATCCAGTTCCAAGCGTAAGTGATGGAGTCATGTTGTTGTACAAGTTACCAACTCCAGCAAGACCAGATGGTGAGTTAACGATCACTCTCGAAGCCTTAACGGCTACCCCAAAGTCAACGGCCAATTGATCATCTGAGGTTTGAATTGCTGCGGTATGGCCTAATCCACCGTAGTTTAGAAGCTCAGCACAAATTCTGAAAGCATCATTGTGGTCTTTTGACTTGTAGACCGAAAGAACTGGTGATAATTTTTCCCCTGACATTGGGTACTTAGGACCAATTCCAGTCATCTCAACGGCAAGCACTTGAGTGTCTTCTGGGATCTTGATCTTAGCCATGTCAGCAATTTGTTGCGCAGTGGCACCAGCAATTGGACCCTTAACACTAAGACGCTTGCTGTCAAACATGGCGTCAGTTAATTTTTGTTTTTCTTTTTCTGGAACAAAGTAAACCCGGTTTAATTCGAGCTGTTCCTTTACATCCTTGTAAATGTCAGCATCGATTACGGCACTGTTTTCAGTGGCACAGATCATCCCGTTATCAAAGGTCTTTGATAAAACGATATCGTTAACGGCACGTGGGATGTTGGCGGTTTTTTCAACGTAAACGGGACCATTACCAGGACCAACTCCTAAAGCTGGTTTCCCAGCGGAGTATGCGGCCTTAACCAATCCAGGACCACCAGTTGCAAGAGTAATGTCAACGCCAGGGTTCTGAATCAAAGCGTTCGTAGCTTCTCGACTAGGCTTTTCAATCCATTGAATGGCGTCCTTAGGTGCACCAGCTTTCACCGCAGCATCACGCACGATTCGAGCAGCTTCAATTGACGATTGAAGGGCTTGAGGGTGCAAACTAAAGATGATGGCGTTTCTAGTCTTCATTGAAATAATTGCCTTGAATAAAGTAGTTGAGGTTGGGTTAGTAACTGGAGTGATTCCAGCAATAACACCAAGTGGTTCAGCAACTTTAATCAGGTCATTTTCAGAGTCTTCTGAGATGATCCCAACGGTTTTATCATTACGAATATCGTGCCAAATTTCTTCGGTGGCAAACAAGTTCTTAATGGCCTTGTCTTCTTCAACACCACGTCCGGTTTCTTCATAAGCCATTTTAGCTAATTTTTGGTGGGCGTTAACCCCAGCAAGTACCATGGCGTGGGTAATCTTATCAACCTTATCCTGGTCGAAATTACTCATCTCATCTACGGCAATGCGTGCTTTTTGAACTTTGGCATCAATATTCTTATCGATCTCTTCAACATTGGGTTGTTGCTTTGCATCTGTCATACTTCCAGCCTCCAATATTTTCTTGTTATTTTCTTCACAACTAATATCATATCATCATCTTTTTCAAAAAGCAATGGTTCATTGTTATTTTTATCACTTATTATTCTGACGGTTATTAAACTCTTAAAAAATAATTAATTAATTTGACGAATACTATTGTTAAATAATGCACTAACTGTTAATTAAAAAGACAAATAACGCCCTCATGACGCTATCTGTCTAAATCCTTATTTGTTAAAAAGTTTATGTCTAACTAATCTGACACACTTTTGCACCCCAACAAATGTAAAATCAGTTGTAAGAGCTAATAATAATCCAATTCCTCCGACTGACCACGTAAAGATCGTGACCAACGAGAAAATTTTACCAAGAAAGATGAACACCGACAAAAAGAGTGTGATACTCAAAACGACGATGGTTAGTTTGTAGCGGTTAAATGGTCGACAAACCATTGTCAAAGCCAACCAACAGATGACACCAGTAATCAAAACACTCAGTGATGAAGTAATTGAGGTGAATAGTCCAAAAATATCGCCAATCACACCAATCACTAAAATGTAGAAAACGACACTTAGTGCGGCTGGAAGTGAAATTTCATAAATGTTAGAAGCAAAGCGGTCCTTTAAAGCTCGATAATTCGGTTCAAGCGCCAAGAGAAACGATGGGATTCCGACCATTAAGTCATTAATCGGAGTGAGTTGAATTGGTTGAAACGGATAGTTTCTGGCAAAAAACAGAAAGAGCACGCTGAGCATGACCGAGAACATGGTCTTAATCAGGTACAGGCAGGCGATGCTATCAATGTTGTTAATAACCCTCCGACCTTCGTTTAACACTTTAATGAGGGCGTCGAAGTTGGAATCAATAATCACAAAATCGGCAATACTCTTGACACTCTCAGATCCTGATGCCATTGCGATTCCACAGTCTGACTGCTTTAAGGCCAGTAAGTCGTTGACCCCATCACCAGTCATGGCAACCGTCCGACCGTTTTCTTGTAGCGCCTTAATTAGCCGTTGTTTCTGGTCGGGTTTGACCCGTCCAAACACCAAGTACTGCTTGACCAAATCACGGTAGTCGGCGTCGTCTTCAATCGTCGTCATGTCAATGTAATCGTAGGCATTGTGAATGCCGACCCGATTGGCAATGCTTGAAACGGTGACCGGATCATCGCCAGAAATGACCTTTAAGTCGACCCCCTGGTTATAGAAGAACTGCAGGGTTTCAGAAGCGTTTGGTCGAATGACATCCGTAATCAAGATTAAAGCAATCAGTTCACTACCCGCGATACTATCCTCGTTTAGTTGGTCCACCTTGGCGAGCGCAATGACCCGAAAACCCTGTTCGGCGTAATGTTTAACTTCTTGTTGTTGCTTGTCAGTTAGATCCAAAATGAACTGAGGTGCTCCGAAGACGTATTTGCCTTTGTCGTCTAACTCAGCCCCACTCCACTTTCTCGCTGAAGAGAACGGCACGATCATACTAGCAGCGTATGGGTGCTGCTTGAACTCATTTTTAAGCGCTGAAGCGGTCTCGTTATTGTCATCAATTTCATGGACCAAAGAGCCCATGATTTCAGCAATTTGTTGATCAGTGTAATTAGGGGCTTCTTTCACCATCTGTTTAAATTTCAATTCGCCACTGGTAATCGTCCCGGTTTTATCCAGGCAGATCGTGTTCACCCGTGCCAGAGTTTCAATGGAAGAAAGGTCTCTGACTAAGACCCGTTTTTTGGCCAGGTGATAGGCAGAAATTGCGAGGGTCACTGACGTCAAAAGAACCAATCCTTCAGGAATCATCCCAATCATGGCCGCCACGGTTCCCAGAATGGCATTATTAACGCTCACTCCGTGCATCAAACGGGAAACAAAAAGTGCTACTCCAAGTGGAATGATAATAAACGTCAGAATTTTGATGATTTTTTTAATCAGTGAGATTAAGACACTGTTCTTACTCTTGTCGGTCTTAGCCTGGTTTGTAATCGTGTTAACAAAGGTCTTATCGCCAACTTTAGTTGCAAGCATGAATGCTTTTCCACTAACCAGAAAACTACCAGACGTCAGTTCATCGCCAGTGGTTTTCTCAATTGGATTGGATTCACCGGTGATTTGAGACTCATCCACCTCAATCCCCTTGGTTTGTTTTACGACTCCGTCAACCGGTACCTGGTCCCCACGATCCAGTTCAACGATGTCTCCTAAAACAATCTGGTCCGGTTGAATAAGTTCAATTTTTCCGTTCCGTCTAACTTTGATCTTGCTCTGAGACAACAACGCCATTTTGTCAACCTGGCGCTTAGAACGAATCTCCTGAAAGATTCCGATGGTAGTGTTCGCTATGGCAATCACCAAGAACAACATGTTGATATAGCTACCGGTATAGAATACTAGCGCACCAAGAACTACGTTGATTACGTTAAACAGCGTAAAGATGTTTTCCACCAAGATCTGTTTCACAGACTTCGTTAGTGGTTTAGGCGCCGTATTCTTATAACCGTCTGCCACCTGTTGTTTAACTTCCGTACTCGTTAGTCCCTCACTTGAATTCACGTTATTAATATCGATCTGGTCACTTGCCACAGTTACACCTCCTTATGTAATTAATTCATTTCTAATTAATATTGTATAAGAAGGAATTAAATTTTGCACCACTAATGAAAGAAAAGCGCAAAGCTTTAAAAATAGTTAAAAAAAGAGATGGTCCAACCGGATCATCTCTTAACACTTATTCTAAATTAAATTAGTCGATTTCAACGTGATGGTTTTGGGTTTCATCATCTTGTGATTTTGGTAAAGTAATGGTTAAAACACCGCCATCGTAATCAGCTGAAATCTTGGTCTCATCAACATCAGGGATGTAAAACGAACGGTTAACGTCACTTGATGAACGTTCTCTACTTAAGATCCGACCATTGTCACCCTTGTTTTCCTTGTCAATGTCATGAACAGCATGAATTGATAGGGTATCATTATCATAACTGATGTCAATATCATTTTTTCTAAAGCCAGGTAATTCTGCCTTTACGACGTAGTCATCGCCTTGGTCTAAAACATCAGTTTTCATTCTGTTGCTTCCAGCAACTGAGTTTAATAAACTCTTGCCAAAGTCGCCAAAAAAGTCATCCATTGGATCATAACTAGCTTTTCTTAAATCGTTTGCCATAACTAAAACCCCTTTTTATTATTTTATTTGCTAATCTCTTAGCACCGTCTATACTAGGATGGATCGTCCCTTTCACACAAGAAATTAGCTCATAATTGGGGTAAAAAGTGCTACTTACAAAATAACTTTCGTATTAACCGTTAATTTTTCTTAGAAACCGTAAAATCAAACATTTTTCGTAACATAATAAGGAATTTATTTTAATAAATTGCTTCCATTCAAGCGGCTTTATGATAAAATCAATTAATTATGCCACTCATCTTAAATACTTAAAAAAATGGATAAGTACGTTATAATATATTTATTGTTTAAAATTTTGAAATGAGGAATGAAATTTGAATACCGGTCAGATAATACTTGATCTAATAATTATTTTAATAACGTTCTTCTTTGCTGCATTCTTTGTCGCGTGTGAGTTCTCACTGGTCCAATCAAGGCCAAGTGCCCTCCAAGAAAAACTGGATGATGAAGATATCAGTGACAAAAAGAAGAAAAAAGTTAATCGTGAAATGAAAATGGTAACCAACCTTAATGAGTATCTTTCGACAACCCAAGTAGGTGTTTCACTTGCGGGAATCATTCTTGGTTGGATTGGTGAATCATTCGTGATTGAAATCCTGGTTTCCATCATGGAATTAAAGGATTTCAGTGTTAATCCTGCTACCGCTCACAGTGTTGGTGCGATTGTTGGGGTACTTTTACTTACCTATTTAGAAGTGGTCTTTACCGAAATTGTGCCTAAAAATATTAGTATTGACATGCCACTGAAGGTTTTGAGCGTGATTGCTGGTCCGCTTCACTTCTTTCACATTTTATTCTATCCATTTGTGTGGTTACTAAATGTGTCAGCAACTGGCGTAGTTAAGTTACTGGGAATCCCCGTGGCAAACGAAAACGACGAGGCCTTCTCACAATCAGAAATTTTGAGTCTTTCAAAGGATGCCGTTAAAAATGGTGATCTAGAGCGAAACGACTACTTGTACATGCAGCGTTCGTTTGAATTAAACGACAAAGTGGCCAGGGACATCATGATTGACCGGACCCAATTGGTAACGATCGACATCAACGATACGGTCCAAGACGCCATCAACGTTTACATTCAAAAGAAATTCAGTCGAATTCCCGTTGTCAAAGACAACGATAAGGATAACATCCTTGGCTATGTCTACAGTTACGATTTGGTCAGACAATCGCAGGTCGATTCAAACGTTAAGGTCGGAAAGTTAATCCGAAAGATTAGTACCACCCCCGAAACCACTCCCATTACGATGGTGCTTCAACAAATGATTAAGATGCACCAACCGATTGTCGTGGTCATCGACGAATACGGTGGAACTTCGGGATTAATTACCGATAAAGATATTTACGAAGAGTTGTTTGGAACCGTTCGAGACGAGATTGACCCACAGGTTAATGAGTACATCTTTAAACAGCCCAATGGCACCTTCCAGGTGAACGGAAAATTAAACACGTATGACTTTGAAAAGTACTTCGACGTTGAGATGCCTGCTTTTGACGACTCTGACATCGTTACGATTGCTGGTTTCATCATCGAACAGAACCCTCACATTAAAGTGGGTGACGTTGTTACAATTGACGGCTTTCAGTTTAAAGTTCTTGACTACAAGAACTCGTTCATTAACTGGCTAGAGGTCAACAAACTGGAACCAACTGATGATGAATCAGACGCAGATGACGACCAAAAAGACAAATAACTAATATCAATAAAGCCGAGGCTGTCCCTCGGCTTTACTAATACATAGGGGTAATAGAAACAATGAAAACAGTTTTAAAAAAATGTCCGGATTGGCTTTTTTACAGTCTAATTTTTCTGATTATTATCATGGCCTACATCTGGACGTTTTACTTAACCGGTAACTCACTAATTTGGGGAATGGACGGAATTGCCCAACACTATCCCATCCTCGTAAACTTTAAACACATGCTAACTGAATTTCTTGCCCATCCCAGTCACGGCTTTACCAACTGGTCGTTTAACATTGGCCTCGGTGCTGATCAGTTAACCAGTTTTTCGTACTACGTTGTCGGTGATCTCTTCAACTACCTGATCGTTTTATTTCCAGACCACTTACTGGAACTGGGTTACGGACTCCTGGTAATCCTGCGCCTGTACGTTGCTGGATTGGCCTTTTTACTATTCATCAAACAATTTCATTTTAAAAAATACAGTGTCGTACTCGGAACTTTAACTTACACGTTTGCGGGTTACGCCCTTTATTCGGGGATGCACCATCCCTTTTTTATTCTACCGATGATTTTCTTCCCACTGATTTGCTACGGCGTCGAACGCATCATTTCTAACCATTCCTTCATTCCACTGATGCTGGCCGTTTCCTTAACTTTTTTAAGTAACTTCTACTTTGCCTACATCATTGGACTTGGCAGTATTATCTACGTCATCATTAGGTATTTCAGCATTCGTAAAAATCCTGATTTTCATTTTGTGAGTTCACTGGTAAAAATGGTTGCGGCCATTCTAGCGGGAATTTTGATTAGTGCCGTCATTTTCGTTCCGACGCTCTTATTTGCCCTGAGTTCCACGAGGACCACATCGACCTTTGCGAACGGCTATCTTTTCTATCCTCTCTACTATTACCTTTCCATTCCAAGTAAAATTCTCGGAAATGGCTACCTGACCATTAGCTTCTGGCTCATTGTTGGGATTAGTGGACTCGGATTTTTTGGCATTGTTTACACGATGACTCACTTCAAGAAATACCTTTACCTAAACATCGGCCTGTTGGTGGTTTTCATTGGTGCCCTGATTCCGGCTTTTGGAGCGGTCTTTAACGCCATATCGACCCCATCAAACCGGTGGATGTGTTTGGGCTTACTTCCAATTGGGATGGCTGCCACAATTCTTTCAGATCATCTCACCACGTTAACTAAGCGTGACGTAGAAGTCATGATTGTCGCAATCATCGCTCTCATTGTGTTTATTTGGGCTTCTCGTGGATTCATCATGAAGTTAAGTGCGCATGACTACGGCGAAATCGTCCTCCTGCTGATTTTAATGGGAGTCATCCTATGTAGTCAGCTCTTCCATTTAAAGCCAGTGACAACCATTGGAAGTGTGACCGCGGTTTTAATCGTTAACCTTATCTCACTTGGCATTGGCTACTACAGTCCCAACGTTGCCGGCTTTTCAAAGGGCATGCTTAATAAACACGTTGCCACTAACTTCATCAATAATTTCTACGACGGAGCCGATCAGTACGTTGAACCACGGTTAGGTGGATATCGGACCTCACTTGGTAATCGATACCACTATGCTGGTCGAAACGACGTCAACTTATCAAACTACTCTAACATCAATACCAACATCCCGATGTTATTTTCGACCCGTGATATTTCATCATATCTGACGGTGGAAAATGGGGCCGTTGGTCAACTTGAAAACTCCGTTCAAAATAACCAACGGACCTTTAACGCTCCGGTCGCTCAAAATGACTACCGCACCACCCTCGATAACCTAATGGGGGTCAAGTACCTCTTTATTCGCACGGGTCAACAAAACAAATCACAACCCTTTGGCTTTAAGATGGTCAAAGGTAAGGACAAAAAGCCGCTCCTATTTGCGTCTGATAATCCGCTCGTGAATCAAAAAGACCCCGACGGAACCTACGTTTTAAAAAACAAAAACGCGCTCCCAATTGCTTACACCCAGGATCAAACAATCTCAAACCAGCAGTACCAAAAACTATCACCAACCGCACGTGAACAAGCAATGATCAGTGGGGTCCACGTTGACTCGTCAATTCAGGGCATCAAATCAGCCAAGCTAAAACAGAACCAAAAACAACTTAGTTATGAGGTGAAACCGGACTACGAAAAGACCCTTGATAACTACGATAAATTAACGGCATTCACTAACAATTCTAAGAGTATTGAGTACAACGAACCAACCATTAATCACACGTCTCAGAAGACCGCCTTAAAGATCCTTTCCGAAAACGTCCAATTAGAAAATGACACCAAGAAGCAAAATCAAGACGGTCTCCACGTGGTAACTAAGGATGCGCTTGGTAAATCAGTCCCGTATTTTCTTAAGATTAAGCAACCTAACCGCACCAAAAATGCCGAAATTTACTTACAATTAGAGGGTATTCAGAGTCACGATTACTCGTCGGCTTCAAAGGAAAGCATGACCAAAAGACAGCACGCCATCAAAAATCAACCGTACACGAAGATGATGAAACTAAACGAGAAACGAAAGAACCTCCACACTCCGTTTGTCGGTCAGTACTCCTTAAATGCCGCAACGAAAGGAATGAAGAACGGTTACTCACAGTATGGACGCGACAATCTCTCAAACTACACGCAAAAGAAAAACGCTTTAATTAACCTAGGGTATTCCACCAAACGCCGCAATCAAATTAAATTGACGTTTGATGGTGTCCACCAGATTAATTTTAAACATGCCAAGATTATCGCCGTTCCGTTTGGCAATTCGTATGAACAACAGATTCAAAAACTTCAACGCAACCGTCTCCAAAAACTTCAGGTTAAAAAGAACGAAGTCAAGGGAATCAGTAATAACCCGAAGAAATCCGTCTTAACCACTTCCATTCCATATTCAACGGGATGGAAACTCTTCGTCGACGGCAAACAGGTGCCCACTAGTCGGGTCAACACTGGCTTTGTCGGAGCACCCATTCAGGCTGGGAAACACCAGATTGAACTGAAATACCAAACTCCCGGACTGCTATTAGGATCAATTGCGAGTGCCTTTGGAATTTTAATCCTCGCTATCAGTGGAATCGTCATCTGGATCGTAAAGAAACGAAATTAAATTAAAAACGTACGGATAACTAACTCCGTGCGTTTTTTGGCTGCTTTAACTTCTAAGATTCTGTGCATTTAAACTTGTTAGAGGTTACACTAATAGTGACTATTTTTCATATTTAAGGAGGTAGTAATCATCAAACCCATTCGCATTTTATACATCTCAATTGCCGGCAACACCCGCAATTTCGTGCAAAATTTAGAGGACTACGCGGAAGCCGAGCACCAAAAAGATGCTAGTAATCCACTAATTGAATCAACCGAAATCTCAGATCAAAGTGACTTTGCTGACGAAACATCACCGTACTTTGTTTTCGTGCCAACCTATCTTGATGGCGGAAACGGAATCGATAACGGAGTTAAAGAACTCATGACCAACACCATGGGCGAATACGTTGCTTACGACCATAACGCTAACTACTGCATGGGAATCGTCGGCAGTGGTAATCGCAATTTTAACGTCCAATTTTGTCTCACAGCCAGAAGATATGCGGAACGTTTTAACGTCCCTGAAATTGCAGAATACGAATTAAGGGGCACCGATCGTGATGTCGTTCGCATTTATCAAATCATGTGTGAAAGATCCAGAGAGTATAGCAATGAAGTCGCTTTCAAAAAATAACAAATAAGAACCATTTTATGAGTGTATTGATTAGCATTTCACAATTTTATCTGGTAGGATAGCCTATAATTCATGAATATTGTTTCACACTAGGAGGTAAGTTGCATCATGAAAATTATTGTTGTTGGTTGTACCCATGCGGGAACTTTTGCGGTTAAACAAATCTTAAAAGAGCATCCCGATTATGACTTAACTGTCTATGAAAAAAATGACAATATCTCATTTCTATCATGTGGAATCGCCCTTTATTTAGGTGGCGAAGTTAAGGATCCAAAAGGCCTGTTCTATTCTGATCCAAAGGAATTAAAGGGACTTGGCGCCGACGTGCAAATGAAGCACGAAGTCACTAACATCGACTCAAATAACAAGGAAATCACCGTTAAGGATTTAGAATCCGGTGAAAGTAAGACCGAACATTACGACAAGCTCGTAATGACCAGTGGTTCCCTTCCGGTTGTCCCTCCAATCGAGGGCGTTCATAGCGATCACGTCAAGCTTTGTAAGAACTGGACCGACGCTCAGGTACTTTTCGATGACGCCAAGGACGCTAAACGGATCGCTGTCATTGGAGCTGGATACATCGGGGCCGAACTAGCCGAAGCCTATTCCAAGACTGGCCATGAGGTCACTTTGATTGATGGAGTTGACCGGGTTTTAAGTAAATACTATGACCCTAAGTTTACTGACATCGTTGAAAAAGACTACAAGGACCATGGGGTTAAATTCGAAGGAAACCAAATGGTGCAAAAGTTCATTGATAACGGTGATACAGTCTCAATTAAGACCAGCAGTGACGAATTTACTGCTGACCTAGCTATTTTGTGCATTGGTTTCAAACCCAACACGAGTCTACTCAAGGGTCAAGTTGACATGCTTGAAAACGGTGCAATCATCACCGATGATTACATGCATTCATCTAACAAGGACATCTTCGCCGCTGGTGACAGTGCCGCCGTTCACTACAATCCAACCCACAAAAACGCCTACATTCCGCTTGCCACCAATGCGGTTCGTCAAGGAATCTTGGTTGGAAAGAACATCGAAAACGACACCGAAAAATACATGGGAACGCAATCCTCATCTGGTTTAAAGTTGTACGACCGAAACCTCGCCTCAACCGGATTAACCATGAGTGCCGCTAAGGCTCAGGGCATTAACGCTCATCAAGTAATTGTTGAAGATAACTATCGTCCTGAATTCATGCCCACCACGACTCCTGTTCTAATGTCACTGGTTTACAGTCCTGACACCCGCAAAATCTTGGGTGGCGCATTGACCAGTCTTTATGACATTTCACAATCCGCTAACGTGCTTTCGGTTGCCATTCAAAACGAAAACACCATTGACGACCTGGCTATGGTTGACATGCTGTTTCAACCAAACTTTGACCGTCCGTTTAACTACCTCAACATCTTGGGTCAAGCGGCTCAGGAAAAAGAAGCCAAAAACAAGTAATTGTAAGTAAAATAAAATACACCGCAAAAGAGCCCTTAACTATCGTAAGTAGTTAAGGGCTTTAATGTCACAACTATTTCCCCATTTCTTTTTCGACATACTGACTAATTCGGTCCATGGCCTCTTTTAAGTTTTTCATTGAAGTAGCATAACTAATACGGACGTAACCCTCACCACCTGGGCCAAACGCACTTCCGGGAATGACGGCTACCTTAGCTTTACGGGCTAAGTCATAACTAAAGTCCATACTATTTTGAATTAAGCCAGCTGGGATTTTAGCGAAAATGTAAAAAGCGCCATCGGGATTGGCCATCTTAAAGCCCATCGCATTCAATTTCTCGTAAACAAAATCACGTCGCTTTCGGTACTCCTTTTTCATGGCATCAGTATCATTCATTCCGTTTCCAAGGGCTTCGGCGGCCGCAGCTTGCGCGTTTGTAGTGGTTGAAGTGATCGTAAATTGATCGATTTTTTCAAGTTGGCTGGTGATGTCTTTAGGCGCCGCCATGATCCCAATTCTCCATCCGGTCATCGCGTGTGACTTTGAAACTCCATTCAATAAAATGGTTTGTTCGGGAAGATATTTAGCGATTGAGGCGTGTTTGCCATCATAAGTCAGTTCGCTGTAAATTTCGTCAGAAATCACAAAAATATCATGCTTTTTAATCACATCGGCCAGTTTTTGAAGTTCGACAGGATGATAAGTTTTGCCAGTGGGATTAGTGGGAAAATTCAAAACAATCGCCTTGGTTTTGGGATGATCCTTTAAATTTTGTTCTAACTGTTCTGGAGTGAGGACAAAGTCAGTTTTAGCGGTGTCCATAAAAATCGGGGTGGCTCCCCGCAGTTTAATAATCGGAAAGTAGAGTGGAAAAATCGGCGTTGGAATTAAAACCTCATCCCCGGGATTTAAAACCGATGTTAACGCCGTATAAATTCCGCCGGTAGCTCCAGCGGTCATAATGATCTCCGTCTCCGGGTCGTAGTTTAAATCGTATTTACTTTGTAAAAAGTGCGCAGCTGCATCCCGAAGTCGCTTAGTTCCCTTCGTGGGAGCGTAGTGACTCTCATTTTGTTGAATGCTTTTAATTGCGGCATCCTTAACGTGTTCAGGGGTGTTAAAGTCTGGTTCACCTAACGTTAACGGAATAATATCAGGAATCTGACTCACCTCATCATTAAATTTTAAAATCGACGATGGTGATAGCTGCAGCATTTCTTGATTCATTTTACTTATTAGTGATTTTGACATTCTAATTCTCCTTTCGATAGACAAAAAAATCCCAGTTAACATTCGATGCTAACTGGGATTAAAAACACATTCGTTATTAGGAATATCCAACGATAATCTGTAATTAGCCTAGTTAGTATCCTTACGGTATCTAATTAGGCCCTCAAAACAACCTTACTTAGATACGCACTTGTACCAAGTAAAGTAAGTATAAAGGTCGTTTTGATGATCAATATGATTATTCATGGAATATTCCTCCTCTTCTTTAATTGCCACTAATTAAACAACTCAAATCATTTTCTGTCAATCATTTTTAAAATATTTACTTCAAAAACGCCATAAAAAAAGAGCTAACACCGAGATGTCAACTCTCTTTACACTTAATCTTATTGTTCGTTAAATTGTAAGTCCAAGCTAATGTGCTTACCATCTTTACTATCAATAACACGTGAATCAACAAAGACACTGTTCTTCTTAGTCTTAGTGATGTTGTCCGTTGGGTCAACGTCAACTAAAGTTTGAAAAGCGGCATCAGTTAATTTTGATAGTGGAACGTAAGGGATGAATGGAACACCCAAGTATGAGTGTAATGTTTCATCGTATTGGTCACGCAAAACGTTCATTTGGTCCAAAACGTCTTGAAGGTCTTTCCCAAAATCAGTTACATCCAAGAAGTAAACGTTTCGAACTTCATCAGTTTGTTCCCAAGGTTGGTCGGTCAAGATTGCTGATACTAAATCAGCCATTTTGTCTTCGTAATCTTTAATGTCATCGAGTTTTTCAATAATCTTTTTTTCGCTCATGTCATTCTTCCTCTCAATATTCAGTCTGATAGTTAATGACTATCACTTACAGTAATCATGATATCACATTTGAGGCGACTAATCGACACCTGATCACCCATTAAGGTGCGGGAAATTGGGTTGGATTCTTTTTGTGAGATTGAGAAATAATGGTAAGATAATGCATATAAACTGATTAAAGGAGCACTCAATCAATGAACAATGAAACAGTTGGTAGTCGAATGGACCGCAATGTCGGAAACGTAGTTATTAACGTTGTTGATAAAAACGGTCAAAATTTGACTAACCCATTAAAATATTCGCAAACTCCCGGGGAAGCATTTTCAATCGAAGTCCCTGACCTAAAGGGATACGTCGTTCAGGGACTTAGTGGTGATCAAAATGCCGTCAGTTACCTCACTAACGTCACCTTTAAACGAAACGTTGATTATCCGGCAAACATGGGTCGGGTTGTGGCCGTCAATCCGAACGAGAATATCAACGGAACTTTTGCAAGAGGAACGCTCACTTACAACTTGGTGTACGCACCAAGTGCGCAGGTGGTTTCCCCTGGTGTTGATAGAACAGCACCCAATCAAACGCTGTACCAAAGTGCTCCTAAAAAGAAGAAACACCACTGGTTCCGCTGGATCGTAATTATTTTCCTGATTATCATTTTGTTGGGAATCTTTGGCTTATACCGTTCAGGAAAGAGTGCCCAGCAACAGGTTAAACAAAATCCGCCCGTGGTGGTTAAAAATTATAACAATAAACCTGAGAATAATGCTGATAATGGTGGCAACAATGGCAGTAATGAAGCTAACCAAAAAACTCAAGATGTCATTGAAAAAGCCAAACAAGAAATCGAACAAAATGCTAGTGAACGGGATAATAATGCTCTTCAACAAATTATCATGACCATCCAAGATGGTATCAATATGATAAAAGCCAACATTGAGTCTTTCATCGGATTCTAATTCAAAAAGAGATCATCACTGATATCAGTGATGATCTCTTTTTGTTTATCTTTCTTTATAAGGCAACATGTACTTTTTAAGGGCTTTTCCAGTAAACGACTGAGGAACTTTTTCCGATCCCTCGGGAATTCCACTGTACAGGACGTTTCCACCGTACGTTCCGGCTCCAGGTCCCATGTCAATCAACCAGTCAGCCTGACTGATTACATCAAGGTTATGTTCGACGATAATTAAACTGTCACCCTCAGCAACCATCCGTTTAAATAGCTTCAGCAATCGTTGCGTATCATTCATGTGCAGACCAGCCGTGGGTTCATCAAGAAAGTAAATCTTGCCCTTCTCTTCTAGCATCTGGGCTAATCGTAGTCGTTGCAGTTCACCACCGGATAACGTGGTCAAAGCCTGATTTAACGCTAAATAATCCAGTCCAACTTCGCTCATCTGCTTCAACGGATTAGCGATTTCAGGGACATCCTTGAAGAATTCAGCCGCGTGAGCAACCGACATTGACAAAACGTCAGCGATGTCTTGTTCGTGATACTTATATCCTAAGGCTTCCTGACTGTAGCGTTTTCCGTGACACAACTCACAGGTCTGAACGACCGGATCCATAAAGGCCATGTTGGTAATTGTGACTCCTTTCCCCTTACAACGCGGACAAGCACCCTTGCCGTTGTAACTAAAGAGTTGGGTCGAAACGTTGTTGGCCTTCGCAAAAAGTCTTCGAATTGGGTTTAAAATGTTGAGATAGGTCACGGGAGTGGAACGAATGCTGATGCCGGCTTGTTTTTGCGTCAGATCAACGTAATCGCCGTTTAAATGGTCCTTCATGGCCTCCGCTAGTGAACTCTTACCTGAACCGGCAACTCCCGACAGAACGGTCATAATCCCGGTTGGCACCTTGACACTCACGTCGTCAATGTTATGCATGTGAACGTGCTTCAAGTCTACAAATCCCTTAGGTTGAAGTGGTTTGGCGAAGTGATGGGGTGCCCTTAACCATTTTCCGGTCAGGGTGTCAGAATCCAACACTTCTGGATAACTTCCAGTAAAGGTGATTTTACCACCGTCGGCACCAGATTTTGGTCCCACTTCGACCACGTGATCGGCAATCGACATGATCTCTGGGTTGTGGTCAACGATAAAGATGGTATTACCCTTTTTCTTTAGGTTAATCATGGCTTTTTTTATCAAAGCGATGTCGTGGGGATGAAGACCCACACTTGGTTCATCAAAAACGTACAGAATATCTGATAATGAATTAGTCAGGTGTTTAGCAATCTTAATACGTTGCACTTCACCACCTGATAAGGTGCTGGTGGTCCGATCGAGGGTCAAGTACCCTAATCCAATGTCGATTAAAGGTTTAATCTTAGACTCTAAACCCCGGATGATTTCATCTCCAAGGTTATCTTTAATGGACTCCAAAAAGTCCAAGAACTGAACCAGGTCCATCTTAGAAACGTCGTTAATGTTAAAATCATTAATCTTAACACTCAAAGATCTGGGGTTAAGTCGAGCTCCCTTACATACCGGGCAAACTTCCCGGGTCACAATCTCACTAATGGCTTCTTTGTGGTGCTTACCCTCACGACTGTTGATGATTGAACGTTTGATTCTGGGAACCACACCCTCGTACTGGCTCGTTTTGTAGTAAGCGGGCGCATTGGACAGTTTTTGTTGTGGCGCGTGCATCAACAAGTCATACTCTTCGGGAGTATAATCTTTAATTGGTTTGTCATTATCAAATAAACCACTGTAACCGTATCCCCGCCAACGCCAGGTTCCGGGTCCAAAACTAACGAAGGTAATCGCTCCGTCATTAAGTGACTTTTCTGGATCAATTAACTTTGACTCATCAACTTCATCGACATAACCTAATCCCTGACAGTACGGACACATCCCCTGCGGCAGGTTAAACGAAAAGACCTCCGAGTATCCCACAAATGGCTTTCCAACCCGTGAGAACAGGAGTCGTAATAACGAGTAGATTCCCGTATAGGTGGCAAGCGTCGACCGGGCGTTGCCGGTTAGTTGTTTCTGTTCAATTGCAATGGCAACTGGCAAATTTTTGATGTCACCAACGTGCGGCTGCCCGTACTTTGGGAGATACTGTTGTGAAAAACTAGGAAACGTTTCGTTTAGTTCACGACGTGACATGGCCGCAATCGTGTCGAATACTAACGACGATTTCCCCGATCCGGACTCACCGACAAAAACGGTGATTTCGTGTTTAGGGAGTTTGACGTTAACGTGCTTTAAATTATTTTGGTGTGCGTCAGACACATCAATTGAATCTTTATAATAAGTGTCGACCATGGTTTACCTCACTAATCTTGACGTGTTTTACTTAACTTTCTTGATTCGCTCATCACACAGAACAATGCGAATAAAATCAGTCCGCCGGATACGATAAATAAAGCGGGATAGTTGAAAAATTCAACCATTAATCCACCAAAGAGTGGGCCCACAGCCCTTCCAAGTGACATAAAAATATTAAATAGTCCCTGAAACTTTCCTTTTTGTCTGGGGTCCGCTAACGTATCAATCCACGCCGGAATTCCCGGCAATCCGTTCATCTCACCAAAGGTCAAAATAACCATGATAATTACGAAAACGGCGTACTGTCTAGCAAATATTAACATAAAGAAGCTTAGCGCGAAAATGATTACCCCAAAGGCAATCTGACGACTCATCTTAAACCGAGCCCCGATTTTATTAATAATCGGTTGAATGAAAACAATCAATAACCCATTAATCGTCCACAAGAAACTGTAATTTTCAAATGAGATCCCTAGTTGAGTCATGTGGACTGACATGACACTTTCCCAGAGCGTATAACTCATATAAATACAAAAAACCATGATGCAGATTAGCCAAATCAGTTTTAAACCGTGACTCTTTTTCTCAGAAACATCGTCGTCATCTTGTGAACGCTTAACGGCCGTCGGTTCTGGCCGATGTAATTTAATGTTGAATTCAAAAATCGTCATCAACAACAACACAATGTAAAAACCCGTTGCCACGATGAAAACAATCGAAATGCCGTACTTCATCAAGAAACCAACCAACGCGGTTCCGACAACGACCCCAAGGTTAAGTCCAACGTACAACGAATTAAAAACGTATCGCGTACTTTTAGAGGTGATCATTGAAGCATACGAATTTAAGAGCGTCATGCTGGACCCGTTACCCAGTCCATACAGCAGTAACATAATTCCAAAGATGGGCCAGCCGTGAAAGAAGATCAAAGTCACAATCGAAGTCATCGTAATTAGAACACTGATGATGGCAGTCTTGTATGGTGACCAGCGATCGAAAAGATAACCACCCAGATAGTTCCCAATAATCATGAACATTGACATGGCAAACAGCACGATGCCGGCCGTTGTCAGAGATTCATGAAGGTAATTATGCATGTAGACCGTGGTTAGCGGCCACATAAAGGATGACCCGGTATTTAATAGTAACGAATAGATTAAAACGGTACTCAACCTTAATTCTTTTTTTCTTCCCTTTACCATTTGCTTGCCTCACTTCATTATTCATTTTAATTTTTTCTTTAATTTCAATGCTTACACGATCGACCATAATAAAAGGGGAAACCCAACCGTAGTTGAAATCCCCCTAATAATCAGCAATGCTTACTTTTTTGTCGCATGCTTCTTTTCGTTATCACGCTTTTTGGCAACCAATCCGGCTACCATCGAACCCGCTACCAGCACCGAAACAACACTGGTTAACAGGATTTTCATTTTATTTTTCATGATGAAACTCCCTGCTTTTCTCCCTAATATAGTTATATCTTGTTTGCGACAAAAAAGCTACTTCTTTCTCTAATTTATAATTTTTATAATGTGATTGCCGACCGGTTACACCATTCACACTATGTAACCGCACTTTCAAAGATGAAGTTACCTGTCCCACGCTTAACCAAACTCTCTACTAAAATTAAATCCAATTTTAACTGGGAAAAAACCGATCCTTCTACTATAATTAAGGTCCATAAGGCAAATTAACGAAACGTTAATTGGAGGGAGAAACACATGATTCATATTGTTACTGATTCAACTGCTCAATTAACCCCAGATGAAATTCAAAAAAATAATCTCACGGTCGTACCACTTCAGGTTACCATTGATGGTAAAACTTATGAAGATGGTGTTGACATTACCAGAAAAGAATTCTCCGATCATCTTGCAAACGACAAAGAATTTCCGAAGACCAGTCAACCTTCTCTGGGTCAATTCATTCAAGCCTACGAAAAAATTCAAAAAGAAGATCCAGACGCTTCAATCATCTCCATTCATTTAACCAAGGTTTTAAGCGGAACGGTTGAGACGGCTAGGACCGCTGCCAAACAAGTGGGCGGAGACATCTCAGTCCTAGACAGTGATTCCACTGATAGTGGTCTTACTTTTGCCGTCATACGCGCTAAAAAATTGGCCGATCAAGGCAAGTCTGTTAACGAAATTATGGACAATTTAAAGGCTTTTGTACCAACCATCATGACCTACGTTTTCATCAACAGTTTTGATTACATGGTCAAGGGTGGGCGTGCTAGCCGGGCGGTTGGCTTTATCTCCTCACTAATTCAACTAAAGCCCGTAATTCAACTGACTGAGGGAACTTTAAAACTGAAGTACAAGTGCCGTGGCATCAAGAAAATGACCAAGATTGCCAACCAAGTCACTGATGAAATCATCAATAATAAGGATATTTCTGAAGTTGGTCTTTCATACGTTGATGACGGAACGGCCCCAAAGAAAATTGCCGCTAAGATCAAGGAAGCTAGACCTGACATCGACGTCACCTGCCGTCTGACAAGTCCCATCGTTATGACGCACGTTGGTCCCGGTGGATTTGGCTACATCTTCGCATAACTTAATCCTAACAATTAAGATCGGACATTTATGTTCGGTCTTTTATTATGAAAAGAGGAAATCATGGAATCTCTGTTAATTTTTGTTTTTGGTGCTCTTGGGGGAATTAGCCGATTAGCAATTACCAACTTAATCTACTACCACACTTTTCCCATTGCCACCCTTTTAATCAATTTAATTGGGACATTTCTTTTACCAATCTGGACGGACTACGGTTTTAAAAAGTTACGTCTTCCCAAAATCTTCAATCGGGTCATCGGCACGGGCTTCATTGGCTCGTTTACCACCTTTTCTGGTATCATGGCCGACACCATCAAGTTAGCACTGATGTCTAAATGGCTCTTTTTAGTCATCTATCTCGTAATTTCCATTTTTCTTGGTTTCGCCTTAGCATTGTTTGGCACTAATCTTGCCGCCAAATTAGTTGAAAGGAGTGAATTTAATGATTAGTTCATACCTTTTAGTCGCAGTTGGAACGGGGTTAGGCGCTGTTATGAGATTCACCATGACTCAATTATCCAAAAAACACAATCGTGGTGTGCTTGCCACACTAACTGTTAACACCGTGGGCAGTTTCATCTTGGGCATGTTAATTCCATTCGCGGGATCTGGACTAGCTTTCTTAATTGGGACAGGATTTTGTGGTGGTTTTACCACTTTTTCCACCTTCAACAGTGAGATTGTCAACTTTAAGTTCGAGCATAAATTCAAAGCGGCCCTCACCTATCCCATGATCAGTTATTCGTTAGGAATCCTTGCATATCTCTTCGGATTTTTCATCAATCGATTATTGTGAATTAGCGGTTAACACCGTGTCAACATGTGGGTATAATTAAATTATTACATAGAAGGAAGGATTTTTTATGCCATCATCAACTTTTGTAAATCTCCCCCAGGCAAAAAAGGATCGCATCAACAGTGCCCTTTTAAATGAATTTTCCGCTCATCCCTTCTCTGACGCCCAAGTTGCCAGGATCATCAAGGATGCCAAAATCTCACGTGGAGCCTACTACAAATACTTCATTACCTTAAAGGGCGGCTATGATTACACGCGCAGACTGGTTTTATCAACCATTCACCAGCCTTTCACAAATAAAAAGCTTGATGAACTGAAACCAAGCGACTACGTTGATGCCGCCCGTTCCTTTCTAGAAGATAGTGCTGAAAGTGAATACTTTGAATTTATTCAGATGGACATCCTGCATAATCAGAAAAACATTGATGATTCGGCAATCATTAAGCTGCCAGCCAAACGGTGGGCCATTACCGTTCTGTGCCACCAGACGATTAAAGAAGCAATGGAATCTCCCAAAGATTCTGAAAAATTACTTCATCGGCTTCAAAAAGTTCTTGAAATTATTTATTAATTAATCCGTACAAAAAGGAGACCCACTTCTGGGCCTCCTTTATTAATTGATTTCAAGCATTAATTAATCTAAAATTCTTCGTAAGTGGCTGGATCTTGATTATGAGTTCGACCATCTGGCTTGGTTAACGAATCAATCGTTTCCATATCTTCAGGAGTAATCTCAAAGTCAAAGACGTTCAAATTACCACTCTGTCTACCAGGATGAGCTGACTTAGGAATTGGCAGCGTTCCCAACTGAATCTCCCAGCGTAAAATCAATTGACCAACGTTTTTATGGTACTTAGCGGCCATATCAACCAGAACTGGGTTCTTTAACATCTCACTGGCACGACCAAGTGGGCTCCAGTCTTCGGTTAAAATCCCGTGTTCTTCATCATAGTGACGCATATCAGCCTGATTAAAGTAGGGATGAAGTTCAATCTGGTTGATTGATGGAATGACACCAGTTTCATCAACTAGCTTGTCCAAGTAGTCTGGTAGGAAGTTACAGACTCCGATCGTCCGAATCAAACCATACTGTTGGGCATCAATCAGTGCTTGCCATGCTTCAACGTAGTTCCCCTCTTTGGGATTAGGCCAGTGCAACAAGTAGATATCAAAGTAGTCTAGACCAGCCCGATAAAGTGACTCTTGAATGGCATTAATGGCACTCTTTCGGTCGTAGTAACGGCCTGGCAACTTTGAAGTTACCAACAAATCAGAACGCCGTACGTTCGAGTTTTCAATTCCACGACCAACGGCCCCTTCGTTTTCATAATTATAGGCAGTGTCGATTAACCGATAACCTTTATGAATGGCAGAAGTGATCGCCATTGCACCTTCAAAACCCTTTAAAAGATAGGTCCCAAAACCAATCTTTGGAACCTGCATTCCGTTATTTAACGTGTAATACTCATATTCCATGATGAGAACTCCTCTCAATGTGTTTCTACGATTAGGATAGGCGGAATGAATATTCGTTTCAAGCAAGTCGATTTGTGATAGGATAGTAGTTACGATTTAAGGAGTGATAACGTGAAAAAGAAAAACCAAAAAAATAACGGATCCTTTAACTTTCGGGGATTCTTCCATCTAATTCGACAAACTAAACCCCACTACTGGCAACTAATGGTCGGACTGATCCTGGGACTAGTCGCTACTGGAGCCCAACTAACGGTTCCAAAGATTGCCCAGGTCATGGTGAACGACTTCGCCAAGGGCGTGAGTCTAGTCCTGATTTTTGCCATGGTTATTTTATTCGTCTTAAGTGCCCTAATTAACGCGGGCTCAGGAACGCTCCTGGGTTTCTTCGGTGAAGACGTAGTGGCTAACCTTCGAGAACTACTATGGGAGAAAATGGTGAAGTTAAACGTTCACTATTTTGATAGCGTGAAGACCGGAAAAATGACTTCGCGGCTCGTGAGTGACACGGATCAGATTAAAGACTTATTGTCAGTTTCATTTCCCAACACGATTACGTCGATCTTTCAACTGATCGGGGCTCTAATCATCATGCTAATCATGGACTGGCGAATGGCCTTAATCATGTTTATTGCCATTCCCATCGTCATGACTGTGATGCGACCCATTATTCACAAGTCAAGTCAGATTGGGAAGTCGCGTCAGGACCAAATGGCTGATTTCAGCGGAAAGGCGCAGGAAACTTTAAACGAAATTCGCTTAGTTAAATCATCAAATGCCGAACCGTACGAAACCAACGCTGGTTCTAACTTAATTCACAATCTGTATCGAATCGGTCTCAAAGAATCGGTCTATGACTCCATCGCGGGACCAATTCTGAACACGGTCATGATGGCCATGATCGTCGGCATTTTAGCATATGGCGCTCATCGGGTTGCCATTGGAGCCATGACCATCGGAACCATGTTTGCCTTTCTAATGTACCTGTTTCAAATCATTGGTCCCGTTAGCATGCTGGGTCGTTTTGTCACTGACCTCTCGAAGGCCAATGGTTCTACCGAACACGTCCGAGAACTCCTCATTGAACCCGAAGAAGACTTTGCGTCAGGCTTCTCGGATGATATTGGAGGTAAAACGTTGCGTCTCAATGACGTTAGTTTTGCCTACGACCCCGACGAACCGGTCCTAAAAAACGTCAACGTTGCCGCCAAGCCCAATCAAACCACGGCCTTCGTCGGACCTTCTGGAAGTGGTAAATCAACCATCTTCAGTTTGATTGAACGTTACTACCAGCCAACGTCTGGCACCCTTACGATTGGCAAGGAAAACATCGAGGACATTAACCTCTCTAACTGGCGACATCAAATCGGACTGGTTAGTCAGGATTCAGCCATCATGGCGGGAACGATTCGCCATAACTTGACCTATGGACTAGACGAACAGTTCACCGATGAACAACTTTGGCACGTCCTAAGCCTGGCGTACGCGGAGGGCTTTGTAAGGGAGATGCCTGAGGGACTTTCCACTCAAGTTGGTGAACGAGGAATCAAGGTCAGTGGTGGTCAAAGACAACGACTGGCGATCGCCCGGGCCTTTTTGCGGGATCCAAAGATTTTGATGCTTGACGAAGCTACCGCCAGTCTTGATTCACAATCAGAGGCCATGGTTCAAAAGGCGCTTCATCAACTCATGAAGGGTCGTACCACTCTCATCATTGCTCACCGATTGAGTACCATCGTTGATTCAGACGACATTTACTTTGTTGATCACGGTGAAATCAGTGGGCATGGGACTCATGAAGAGTTAATCAAGACCCTGCCCAAGTACCGCGAATACGTTAAAATTCAATTTAAAAAATAAAGAATTCAGCAATGAATTCTTTTTTTGTGTCACAAATCGGGATTTTCCTGTTATACTTTAAGAATTATTTAAGAAATTGGAGGTTACATTTGATGGACAATAAAAAGTTATCATTATTTGCGTTAGTCTTAATGATCTTTACATCCGTCTTCGGATCAGCGAACATTTCCAGAGCGTTCTATCTAATGGGGTATGCCTCAATCATCTGGTACATCCTGGCAGCGCTCTGCTTCTTCATCCCGTTCGCGTTCATGATTGCGGAGTTTGGTGCGGCTTTTTCAGAAAAACACGGTGGCATCTACACTTGGATGAGCGAATCAGTTAACCCTAAATTCGCCTTCACGGGAATCTCAATGTGGTATGCTTCCGCCATCATCTGGATGGTCAACACCAGTTCCGCCATCTGGGTCCCACTTTCAAATGCAATCTTCGGCGTTGATAAAACGTCAGATGCTCATCTCTTTGGACTTTCAAGCGTTGAAACCATCGGACTTTTAGCCGTCCTTTTAATGGTCGTAATTACGTTCATCGCTACCCGTGGAATCGGTCAAATTCAAAAGGTCACTTCCATCGGCGGGTTTGCGGCAATGCTAACCAACGTAATCCTCATTGTTGGTGGGGCCATCATCCTTTTAATTAACGGACATACCTTTCAGCCACTTTCCTGGAAAGCCGTCTTAGTATCACCCAATCCGCAATACGATTCATTAATTAATGTCCTCGGATTTATCGTATACGCAATCTTTGCCTATGGTGGACTAGAAACCATTGGGGGGCTCGTTGATCAAACCAAGACTCCCGAAAAGACTTTTCCTAAGGGAATCACCATCTCGGCCATCACTATTTCCGTTGTCTATTCGATTGGCATTTTCATGGTCGGAGCTTTTACGAACTGGAACCAGATCTTGGATTCAAAACACAACATTAACTTAGTCAACATCCCTTTCGTTATCATGAATAACTTTGGTTATCAACTGGGGACCGCCCTGAACTTTCCTCATGGCGTCTCCGTTCAAATCGGGATGTGGGTCAGCCGTTACGTCGGGGTTTCCATTTTTCTTGCGCTAAGTGGGGCCTTCATTACCCTCGTTATTTCGCCAATCAAGACGATCGTGGAAGGAACACCCAAAGAAATCTGGCCGAAGTTCTTTACCAAAATCAACCGACACAACGTACCAGGCAATGCCATGGTGATTCAGGGACTCTTAGTCATCTTATTCATCCTCGTAATCTCGTTTGGAGGACAAAGTGCCAAAGCTTTCTTCAACATTTTGGTTCAGATGACCAACGTGGCCATGGTAATTCCGTACCTGTTCATTGCCTTCTCGTTCATTGGTTTTAAAGCCAACCAGAAAATCAAGAAGCCCTTTGTCTTCTACAAGAATTCACTGGTCGCTAAATTAGCGGTCTGTGTCGTAATGCTAACGGTCGGTTTTGCCATTATTTTTACGATTATCGCTCCCGCTTTGAGTGGCAACTACGTAAGCAGTATCTGGATGGTCGTAGGACCAGTACTGTTTGGTATTGTGGGTTATCTTTTGTACCACCACTACGAAAAAAAATATCTAAGTAAATAAGCAAAAATGAGGTGTCCCTTTGGTGAGGGGCGTCTCATTTTACGTTTTAACTGTTCGATCTCCCTTAGCTTGAACTCGGTGACTCATGTATAATAGTTATAAGACATCTTTACCGCAAAGCACTAAGAGGAGAAAACATTATATGGAATTATTAGTTTCAATGTTTCCGATACTAGTCCCAATAATTCTGCTGGGCTTTTTAAACATGCCAGCTTTAAAGGGAATGAGTGTAACGGCAATACTTGTTATTTTAGCTAGTTTATTGGTTTGGAAGATGCCAATGAAAGCTCTGGCAGCCTCAGCCATTCAGGGAGTCCACAAAAGTCTGACGATTGCCTGGATTCTCCTTGGGGCACTGTTATTACTAAGAGCACTGGAATACACCGGATCAGTGGACCGGATTAACGCTGGCTTCACCAATTTAACCACCGACATGCGCCTGCAAGCCATCCTGATTGTCTTTCTGTTTGGGTCCCTAATTGAGGGAGTCTCGGGCTTCGGTGCTCCAGCCATGGTCACCGCGCCACTGCTAATTGCTCTGGGCTTTAAACCGCTCTCTTCAATCGTTTTAGCCCTTGTAGCCGACTCAACTGCCGCCTCGTTTGGAGCCGTAGGAACTCCAATAACAGTTGGTCTAAGTAACACCGTTAGTCCCGCTGAGATGGGCAAAGTCGGGTTAAAGATTGCTAACCTCGAGTTAATCAGTGGGACCCTGGTTCCGCTGATCCTCATCGTTATGCTGGTCTTTTTGCTTCCCAATCAATACACCAAGCACCGCTTCAAATCAGTTTTACAGGTTACTCCATGGTGTCTTGCCATTGGGTTAATCTACTCGACTTCAACCATTATCAGTCAATTATTACTGGGGTACGAACTAACATCCGTTATCAGCCCCATCATTGCCCTGATTTTCGCCATCTTAAGTATTAAATTCAACATCTTACTACCAAGGGATGTTAAGAAAAATCCATGGCAGCAGTCCGAAAAAGTAACTATCAAAGAGCCCCGAACCGACATTTCACTAATTAGAGCGTGGTTACCATACGTCCTCGTGGTCGTTTTACTGGTAATCCCTAAACTCGTCAAACCGGTCCATAACTGGTTAAACAGCCACGTCAACCTATCATTAACCAACATTCTTGGCTTTAAGGCAATTGACTCGAGCTGGCTCCTTTTAGCTTCACCGGGAACCGTCCTCTTGATTGTTGCCCTACTAACGGTTCTGCTTCGTGAAGAATCATTTCGTTCGTTTTCACACGAAGCGTGGGACGTGGTGAAATCAATGAAGACCACGCTTCTGACCTTAATTGTGACTTTAATCATGGTCCAAGTCTTTACTAACACCAATTTTAACGGCGCCAAATTAGACAGCATGCCCGGTTACTTGGCATCGTTTATGGCTACTCACCTGCATGGCGTCTGGCTAGCAATCGCACCAATCCTAGGCGCGGTGGGATCATTTGTCACCGGGAGCACGACCGTCTCCACCTTGACTTTCTCATCAATTCAGGCTGATGTCGCCGTGGACGCTGGTTTAGATAAATTTCTCATTCTCGCCGGTCAGGTCATCGGCGCCGCCGTTGGAAACATGATTTGTGTCTACAACATTGTTTCCGTGAGTGGCGTAGTTGGCTTGAAGGGACAAGAGGGGACAGTAATGCGGAAGACTGCCATTCCAGCAGCCGCTTATCTCTTTTTTCTCATTATCTCCATCTTCATATTCAAATAATTATAGGTAAACAAAAAATCCATCCCAATTCAACATTGGAATGGATTTTTTTCAGATTTAATTATCAAAAATTTTAATCTTTAAACGTCCATACTTCGTTAAGTAAAAAGCCAATAAATCCTAGAATCAGGATTAAATCAGTCCACATAACGGAAAGATGAGAGATCCCGATTATTACCAAAAGAAACACCAGCAGGGTCACAACCCCACCCCAAACACGTTGCTTGGAGGTAATTTCACCCGCAATCTCCATCGCTGGATTCTTAATAAATAAGGTGACCGCCCAAATGATGATACAGAGGGCACTCAAAATAATCAAAATCCAGTCAATGAAACCAATGGGAAAACCGTAGATAATCTCCTGAATCCCCTCAACCACGCTGGTTCCAAATAAAATCATGGCCATGGCCGTCCACAGTAAACTGATACGACTAGTAAATGCGTTTTTCTTCATATTTAACACCTACCTTTAGATAAATTTTAACATATATTTAACTTTGAAAGAAAAATGTTGAAAAAAAAGGGACTAACATCATTTGTTCATTGACGTCAATCCCTAAAAATATTTTATAGCAATGCTTTAAGTTTTACCTCTGATCAGCGGCCCACTTGGCAAACTGGGTCCAAATCTCATGCTTTTCTTTCTCATCATCAGTACCTTTTGACGCCTTAATCGTCGAAGCTAACTTGGCTTTTAAGGATTTTTTCTGATCAGCCGTTAAATTCTTCACCGACTCGGTTAAATTAACCTGGCCCTCTTCCATTCCTTGATTAGCCAAGTTCAAGGTCCCGTGCTCGTGGCTGTTTTCAATAAACGACCAAATTGGAATAATGATAAATAAAGTCAAAGCAATTCTAGGAAAGAAAAACGCCAAAATAATCAAAATGACGTACGCCGCAATTGAATAGTTAAAGTTTCTGGCAAAAATATAGTTGAAAACTTCATGTTGCTTGGAGTGCTTTCGGTACTTGACTTCCGCAATTTGTGACACAATGATGCGAAAGACCACCAATAAAATTAGTGAAAGAGTGCCATAAAGCATCACCGTGATTTGCGATGTATCGTCGGTCATAAGCTTTGTAAAAGTTGGAATTAACGACATGAAAAAGAGGAACACCAGGTCCATGACAACCGTCTTGTTGGCAACTTTTTCGGTATCATTGAATACTTGTGCATGCTGGTACCACAAGTTCCCAACAAAACAGAAACTAACGGCATAGATTCCAATGGCACGAAATAGAACCAGATACTCAACGTTTCCACCCATTTTCTCAATCGGCAGTTCCAACACCATCACGGTAATAATGATGGCAATAATGGCGTCACTGAAGGCATCAAGTCGATCTTTCATTTTTTTCTTGATTTCACCCATAACGTTTCCTCACTTTGATAGATTTACGCTAATTATAGCACGCCATTATAGAGATTTTAAGCCCATCAGAAAAGCGTTTCACAATTACCAACGTTATGTTTAATTTACATGCAACAAAAAAGGCTATCAAGTCCTTGATAGCCTTTCGTTTGGCAAAATATCTCATAATCACGATCACTGATTGACCGTCTTTATGGCGTTCCACTATCTTTTGAACCATACTTGATGCTCCAATTAAGCGTAGCGTCATATCCTCCGGTACTACCGACGGCACTCCCACTCTGGTTCATCCTTAAATCAAGTCCTTGATTAGCATTCCATTTAATTGGAGTCGTAATCTTACCATCTTCCTTTTTCCCAGGATAGTTGTAAACCTGGACGTTGCCAGATCCTGGATTCAAAATGGTGGGTTGCTTGCTGTTTAAGGCAAAGTAAGCCAGTGAAAATGGTGAGCCGGGTCTTCCAATCTCATGTGGATTTTCAGGAGTATTCTCCTGAGAGATCCAGACACTGTACGGACTCTTAACACGACGGTCATCGGTTAAACTAGCAACCTCGTACCCTTTGTTGATGTCAATCGGGGTCTTTTTCTTGCCAAGGTTTCTTGGTTGCATGTACTGATCCTTAAAGAAGTAGTCATTTTGAAAGCCGTAGTCTAAATCCTGCGGTTGATTCAAAACAACCGATCCATTGTAGAAATTATAGGTCTCTTTTCGTCCTTGAAACTTAAGTGAATCCTGGTTGCGATCGGTTCCCGTCAATTCAGGGATTGAACTCATATTATCAGGATTATTGTCCCCAAGCTGAAGGTCAGCGGTAACATTAGTTACCTCTCGACCATTCATGTCTGGAAGATTCTTAATCGTAATCTTCTTAGCGTTCTTAAAGTTAGAGTTGGAGTCTTTCCCACTAATCTCATAATCGGTGGTGTCACTTACCGTATAATCACTATTACTAATTGGTTCTCCGTTAACATCAATGTTCTTGATGTCTTTAATACTTGGAACCACAAATGAATACGAACCATCTTTAAACTGCGTGCCTTCAATCATGTTATGAAGGGAAATCTTGTACTGGACCTCACTTCCGTCTTTGACGTTGGTCAGATTATTGGTCCAAGTATTACCACCGTCATTTGACATCTGGTTTTGTAAAATAACCCGTGGCTTAACGTTGTCGTACGGGTTATTCGACATTTCGACAGTCGCCTGACTTGACTTAACCACTCCGTCATCCGGTGCCGTAAAGTTACTTCCCTTAGCGGTTACCGTATTCTGCTTAGTATTAGGATCTGGATCAGTAATAATCGTTCGAAATCCAACCGAGTCAGGTTTCCCGTCATCGTCGATGGGTTCAATTCCGTTGGGGTATTCTGCCACGATTTGATCGTTATCGTCTAGACCACGCATCCCTAGATTGGTCATGTCATCCGTGACCTTAACGTTATCCCAGGTATTTCCTAAACCATTATCTTTGTAGTTATAGGTATCGACCTTATAAAGCATCACGTCTCCAACCTTAGCGTTAGTGACAAGGTCCTTAAATTCGCTCGGATCAATTTCCTTAATCATGTCATTTGCGGCACCGGTATCACTATCGTAGGGATTAATGTCCTTATACTTCCCCTCACGTTGAAGTGCACTTAAATCACAAACTAATTTTTTAACTCCAGGAATCTGAGGAATTTCGGTATTGGCAATGGCACTGACCATGTTCAACGCACCAGTTGCACCAGTAAATCCCCACCATGCGTAGTTACCTTGAAATTGGCTCAAAGGAACATTTTCAGTAGTGGTATGCTGATCAATTCCGTCAATTGAGTGACCAGACTTGGGATCATTATACGTAACGGTTGCGGTGGCATGATCCGACCTGGCGTTACTATCTGGTTGCCAGTCATTAGGCATCCACTTATAAGTCACCGGGATCCATGTTCCCTGATTAGCCGTTAAAGATGGCGTCTGACTATAATCATGGTGATTGATTCCAATATGATCTTTATCGTGCCAGTCAAATGGACCAGTGAATTCATTTGGGTAAATGAACGCCGTATGTGGAATCTTTCGCGGCAATTTATGGTCACTATAATCTCCGTTGTAGTATGGATCAAACTCAAACGATAAAGCATTGTGAATAAATTGGGTTCTCAAATATGCTTTTTTAGGATTAACATGATCATTGTCAATTGCCTTTGAAGCGGTTCGGACGTTTCCATATGAACCGAGTGATTCACCCGATGATCCGATGGCATTTGGATTGTCATTTTGCAGGGTAAAGGTCAGTCCATCAGCTAATGTTTTAACTTTTTTCGGGTTTTTCATATAAACGTAAAACTTAATTGTAAACGGTTTTTGTAAATCAACTTGGTTCTTCCACCACATGGTTTGAGCAGAATGATCATCACCAGTATTATCAGTTACCACCTGAACGTTGGGATATCTTTTTTGAACGCTTTCATTCGGTTGAATCCCAGCAAACATAAATTCGTCCATTGACGGACCTGATTCCGGTGGTGCAGGAATGTTATACGGATTATCTGGATCCGCCCTAACACTCATCATTGCGCCACAAATCATAAATACAGCAGTACAAACCACTCCTATTAATAGCTTATAAAGTACTTCTCTTTTTATTCTCATTTTTTCTCAATTCTTTTTATTTTTCTTTTTGTGATAGAACATCCGACAAATCCAAAAAATAATCCAAATTTCGATGGTCAAAAATACCGCAATTAAAACCGGTACGTATGACTCTACTTGGTTTGATAACTTTAGTGGGGTAAACGTCTTGTGCAATCGAACCGTTTGCTTGTCAGAATGGATCATAACATCCATTCGATACCTACCAGGTTGCAATTTTTGATAGGGAATTGTCCACACCAAAGGAGTATTCGGGGCAATACTGACATTCGAATATTCCTTTATCGTATCCACTTTTTCGTTATGAAAAACTTTGACTCGCACCCTCGCATGTTGAATCAGCTGTGGGTAATTATTCTTAATCGTAACTTTAAACGCATTTAATCCATCATAATTTCCACTCTCAATGTTTGAAATTTTTAAACGATCTAATTTCAATCCATCCTGTCCACTTAACGAAACTCCAATAACGTAACTGGCTAAACTGTTAACCTTCTCGTTTGAAACGGAAGGAACCACTCCAGTAGCAGTGATGCCAGCAAGTTCTGTTCCCATAACTCGTGAATTTGTCCTGATTTGGTAATTGACTACCTTACTTGCATCCGGAGCCAAATTCACTTCTCTTTTAAGTTTTCCAACAACTTGTCTAGAAACCGAATTCTGATCATTTTTAAGCACGCTTGGATTAGCGTATGAAATACTGCCACTCGACGTGGTCGTTGCATTATTCAGCGTTAACCTAATTTTAATGGGACGGTCTCCATGATTTTTCAAAAGAAGCGGAAGCTGGTATTCCCGATTCGGTTTAGCTTGAATCGCAAAATACTCTTTGCCCTTTTGAAGCGGGAGTCCACCCAAAACTGGCGTGGCAGAAAATGACGGGTAATCATCCGAATTGGCCTGGGAAGTCATTGGCACAAACAGTTCAATCAACAAAACTCCAACTAAAATTATAATTTTAATTAGTTTTCGCATTTGAATTTTATTTCGAATTCTTCAATTCTAATTTTTTAATGAAATGACGGTTTAATATAATCAGAAAAGCGATAAAGAGAAAAATCACTCCGGCTACCATTGTGCCCCATTTAAGCATTTGTCCTGTTTGAGGTAACGTACCTTGTTGCTCTCCACTAACAGCAATGGTTGGCGGAATTTTAGTGCCTTCTGATTCAGAGGGACCTGGGGTTTTATTAGACATATCTTCAGGTTGACCACCCTGTCCATTGGGTGCTGGGGTTACATTTCTACCAATTCGAATTGTGGTATTTGAATTAGATTCACTCTTCGCAAACGAAGCTGCATTCGCTTCTAACCCAACGGCTATTAAAATAGTTAATCCAGTTAACAGTACCATCCTTAAAAACTTAGAACATTGTATTCGCATTTGTACATCTCCCAACCTAGTTATTTAGATTGATCGTTTCTTTTATCAAGTTCTGCTTGCTGTGCGGCAATCAAATCCTTTTGTTTTTTGTGTTGACGGTACAAAACATAGCATAAGATCAAGATTAAGATTAACAAGATAATCAATAGGATGATCCACCACCAGTTTTTATTAGCATTATTAATTGCTGCCTGAGCAATTGAAATATGGAAATCTTTTTCAATATCCCACTTGTTTCCGTTAATGTCTGAAGCCTGCAAACTCAAATGATAATTACCGGGTAACAACGCATTTTTGCCAAAATTATTCATAAAATTAAAGTTGGAATTAGGCGCCATACTTAAGCCACTCTGGTTGGCCTTACTCAAGACTTTCTTTGGATTACTCTTTCGGTAAATCTTGTCTTTTAAATGCATTTGACTAACTGTCGTGGGCTTTTCGTTCGCTAACTTAGTATAAATCACCGGTTCATTAGATACCTTCCCCGGTTTAATGCCTTGAGCCGTAAGCTTTGGTTTAATGGTTTGATTAGTGTTGTCACGAAGATAGACGGGCATTGCTAAAGCAAACTTATTATTAACGCTGACCCCCCTTAATTTAGCTGCAGAAGGTGGTAATTGTGGACTAACGTACAGTCCACCCATGATGACACCTTGATAGGTCTTGTCAGGAGCTTTTACGTTAAAGTTAACGTTGGTTCCCTTATTAGGAGCTAAGTTAATCGTCTGCTCCTTGTCTCCTTGGACTAAATCCTTGAATTTATACTTCAAAGTTTTATCAGTCGGAAACTTATTAGTCGGATTGAGCGCAATGGCACCACCACCGGAAGTAAAAGCAGTTGTTGGTTCAATGCTAAAGGACTGGGGTGATTTGGATAAATTAACGATGCTCAAACTAATTTGTTGGGTTTGACCCGGCTTGGTTTGAACAAAGATCACTCCATCTTGCTTAATTTGATTCTTAGTGTAATTCGGTTTAACCGCAATTGATGGACCTTGGGCTGCATTTGTTTTTAAGGTTCCAAGTATCGGAATCATCAAAAGAATGGTTGCAACGGCAAGTAAAAACGGTAACCAGAATTTCTTCAACCTTGATAAAATTACAATCACGTCCTACTTAATTAATTTTCTAATTTACTAAAAAGAAGACAAACCGTACGTGGTCTGTCTTCTTGGTTATACAATACACACCCGTAAAGAGAACTATTAGTTAGTTGGGTTTTGTGGGCCTTGTGCGTTAAGAGTCCAAATAATTGGTGCGTTGTAATCAGCTGGAGTAACGTTAGCTGGCATGTTCAAACTAGCGTCAGTACTCTTTGAGTAGTCAACTGAAGTCGTTCCTAAACCTTGACCAGCATTAGCTGAAAGAACTTGGGAAGAATTGTCAGCTCCAGCATTCAACAATGGAGTATTTACTTGAGCGGCACTTCCAATGCTGTTTTTAACAGCGGTTTGGTTCAATTGAACACCCCAACCATTACCTGGTTGATCATTGAATTGACCTAAAGCAGCTGAAACAGTCCAACCAGCACCATTTGGTTGATCTTTGACGGTACGACCATCAACAACAACTAATTGTGGTTTACCATTACCTGTTTGGTTATCATGCAACGGAATCCCAAATTGTGGGTTACTGTTGTTGGCTGCTTCACCGAAGTTTAAATCTGGAACTTCTTGTAAAGTTAAGTATCCGGTTCTTACTTGAACGTGAGCTTTTGATTGTCCTTGTACTGAACCAGTAGTGTCATTAGGAGTTGCACTAGTGTCTGCTGGAAGATGAACAGGAGCAGCGTTTACATTAATGTTCTCAATGGCCATTGACAAACCTAAAACGGCTGCTAATGATGCCACACCTAAAACTAATTTCTTACCAATATTTGCTTCCATAAAAAACTACCTCCAAAAAATATATTATTTTATTGCTAATAAATTGTATGTTTGTAATGGTGATAAAGCACCACAGACACGCAATCTAATAACATCTTTCACAAAGACATTATACCATAGAATAAAATCCTTGTGCAATAAAAATAGGAAAAATTTCACAACACCCACTTCTTTTCACAATATCCTAATAGAATCCTGACTTCATGCAAAAGTCTACTATTAGTATAACTTATAAATTGATTACTTTTCAAGCTAAAAAAATCACGGTGACCTTTCGATCACCGTGACTTCAATTAATTCTTATTAATTAGTTAGTATAAATTTATCTTAGTACCAACCGTGTGATTGCCAGAATGATTGGGCACCTGACCATGAACCATAACGTGAAGTTACGTATTGGTTAGCAACTCGATCTTGGTTAGCAGCTGAGTAGTCACCATTTAAGTATGACTTAGATAATTGGTACTTACCGTAGTAGTTACCATTTGAAGCAGTGTATGAACCACCTGATTCACGTGCAGTGATCCAAGCTTTGGCTGCATCATCACCACCGTTGCTTGAGTAGTTAACGTTAGATGGTTTAACAGTGTTAGTTTGTACAGTGTAAGTTCTTTGGTTAGTTCGTGGTGCTGCTGGAGCTGGAGTACTCTTTTGAGCTGATGCTTGTACATTAGCCTTTGGTGATTGGGTTGGTTGAGTATTAGCTTGTTGTTGTGGAGCTGGGGCTTGTTGTACGGGAGCTTGAGCTTTTGGTGCTACTGGGGCTGGGGCTTGTACTTGAGCCTTTGGTGCTGGTTGAGCAGCAACTGGTTGTTGTACAGGTTGTGCAACCTTAGCAACTGGAGCTTTAACAGCTGGAGTAGTCTTTGGTGCTTGGTAACCAGTAGTTTGTGCTGGTTGTGATACAGCATTTGGAACAGTAACACCAGTTGGGATTACTAATCTTTGTCCAACTGAGATTTGGTCAACATTTTGTAAATGGTTAGCTTTGGCGATTTGGTTAGTAGAAACTTTGTATTGTTGAGCAATTTCTGAAACAGTGTCACCTGATTTAACTGTAACGTTTGTTGAAGCGTGGGTGGTGTTAGCACCTACTGCTAATAAACCTAATGCTGCGGCACTTGATAAAACTACGGCCTTGATACTTTTTGACTTCATAATAATAATCACTCCTAATCTAAATTTCTTAACTAATTTTCGTTTTCCGGTTTTCTGTTTTTTAAATTCGTTGATCTCCTGTATCAATCAACAATGTATATACTAAACGGAAAACATTACACACAAATAACACAGTGTTTAAAAAAATCGCCGATTTTTGTTATTTTGTAACATAAGTAACATGTTTTGCAACATAACCCTAAAAATCACCGGATTATTAAGTATTTCCTGTATCATTTTGTAATTTTTACTCGTTTTTTTGCCATATATTCCCTTCAATTTCTTCAAAATCACTTCAAAAAAAGGTTGACAACCTTATTTTTAGGTCAATTCAACCTAATTTTCCCTTTTTTGACCTGTTTCTACTATATTAATGTAACGATCATTAAATTCACATCATCACCGTTTCCCGCTTTGACTTTCCCACTACCATTTTATTTTTAACCATCGATTCTCCACTATTATGGTAGAAAACTTTTTTATGTCGTTTAAATTATAAGCCTTTTTTTACGGCCAACCACTTTATGACCTGTACCAATTTGGCAATCAAAAAATTATTTTGAACTATTTATAATGAAGAAATGCGTCAAGTTAGGGATACTTTAGATAGCGCTTTCATATGTGGAACAATAAGGAATAAACCACTTTTTTTGGTAGCAGTAGTGTTATATAATTGGTCTTGTATACGAATAACTATAATTATTAAAAGGAGTGAGTATTAATGGCAACTGCTAACCGTGCATTATTCATGCTTTTCGGTGGCACTGGTGACCTTGCTTTGCGAAAGTTATATCCAGCCTTATTTGAACTTTACAAAAAGGGCAGTATTGACAATCATTTTGCACTGCTTGGGTTAGCTAGACGACCCCACACCGATGAGGAATTTCAAAAAATGGTTTTGGATTCCATCTCGTCAGAAGCAGATAATCAAGAACAAGCTGAAGAGTTTGCTAGTCATTTTTACTTCAGATCTCATGATGTTACCAACGTGGAACATTATCAGGCCTTGAGTAAATTAGCCGACGAACTTGACAAGAAATACGAACTTAATGGTAATCGGATCTTTTATGTTTCAATGGCCCCAAGATTCTTTGGAATCGTTGCTAAAAATCTGAAGGAACAACACGTTCTTTCAGACAATGGTGGCTTTAACCGCTTGGTAATTGAAAAACCATTCGGTCGAGACTATGAATCTGCTGAAAAATTAAATGATGAATTAACCGCTGCGTTTAAGGAAGACCAAATCTTTCGCATCGATCATTATTTAGGCAAAGAAATGGTTCAAAGTATCCCAGTTATTCGATTCGGTAACCCCATCATCGATGCCGTTTGGAACCACAACTACATCGATAATGTCCAGATCACCCTATCCGAAAAACTTGGCGTAGAAGACCGTGCCGGATATTACGACACAGCTGGTGCTTTACGTGATATGATTCAAAACCATACCATGCAAATCATGACCCTCCTTGCAATGGATAAGCCAGAATCATTTGTTGATACTGACGTTCGTGCTACCAAGGTCAAAACCCTTGAAAGTATGAACTTCTATGATACTGAGGGTGTCAAAAAGAACTTTGTTCGTGGTCAATATGGAGCTGGTAGTGGTTCAGCCGCCTACCGTGACGAGCCAGACGTTCCACACGATTCTAATAATGATACCTTTGTTGCCGGAAAAGTAACTTACAATCTTTCTAGATGGGAGGGCACTCCTTTCTACGTTCGAACTGGTAAGAAGTTAAAAGCCAAAGCCACTAGAGTTGATATTGTCTTCAAAAAAGACATTAACAACATCTTCAGTAAAGCCGGTTTGCCAGATACTCTTAAAACCAACGTCCTCTCAATTTTAATTGACCCTCGTGGTGGAATTACATTGAGGGTCAACGTCAAGGACTCCAAACAAGGTTTCCATACCGAAACCATCGACCTTAGTTACCTACAAAATGATGCTCGGGCTTCAGAAGTTCCTCAACCATACGAGCGTCTTTTCCATGACATCTTAAATGGTGATCACACCAACTTTGCAAGCTGGCCAGAAGTTGCCGCCGCTTGGAAGTACGTTGACCCCATTCAGAAGTACTGGGACGAAACCAAACCTGATTTTCCTAATTACGAACCAGGCTCAATGGGACCAAAGGCAGCAGACGAGTTATTAGCTCGAGATGGTCACAGTTGGTACTTCCCTGCTGAAAAGTAAAGAAAGTGCTTACAAAATTTGAAGTTTCTATTTCACAATTCTAATGTGAAATGGTAAACTACTAGTGTAATGAATTAACATATATATTCGAAAAGGAAGGTATATTATGGCTGATAAAAAAGCAAACATTGGTGTTGTTGGTATGGCTGTTATGGGTAAGAACCTTGCCCTCAACATTGAAAGTCGCGGTTACACAGTTGCAATTTATAACCGTACTGCAAGTAAGACTGAACAAGTAATGAAGGATCACGGTGACAAACACTTGATTCCAAGTTACAACGTTAAGGATTTCGTTGAATCAATTCAAAAACCTCGTACGATCTTATTGATGGTTAAAGCTGGAAAGCCAACTGATGCCGTTATTGCTGAACTATTACCATTACTTGATAAGGGTGACACTCTTATTGACGGTGGTAACACTAACTTCCACGATACTATGGCTCGAAGTGAAAAACTTGCTAAGTCAGGTATTAACTTTATCGGAATGGGTGTTTCTGGTGGTGAACTTGGAGCCCTTAAAGGCCCTTCACTAATGCCCGGTGGTCAAAAAGAAGCCTACGACCGTGTTGCTCCAATCCTTGAAAAGATTGCTGCTAAGGCCGAAGATGGCGAACCATGTGTTGCTTACATTGGCCCTAACGGTGCTGGTCACTATGTAAAGATGGTCCACAACGGTATCGAATACGGTGACGAAGAATTAATCGATGAAACCTTCAACCTTTTGAGAAATGCTGCTGGTTACTCAGTTGATGACCTTGCTAAAATCTTCAAAGATTGGAACAAGGGTGAGTTAAACTCATACTTGATCGAAATCACCGCTGACATCTTGACTAGAAAAGATGACTTAGGAGACGACAAGAACAAGCCAATTGTTGACGCAATCTTAGACCGTGGTGCTAACAAGGGTACTGGTAAGTGGAGTTCAATCGATGCTTTAGACATCGGTGCTCCTCAATCAGTTATCACTGAATCAGTTTACGCTCGTTTCATCTCAATGATGAAAAAAGAACGAATGGCCGCTTCAAAGGTTCTTCATGGTCCTGCCAAAGAACCTAAGTTTAACAGCGACGAAATCGTTGAAAAGGCTCGCCAAGCATTATACTTCGGTAAAATCATGAGTTATGCTCAAGGTTTCGAACAAATGCGAATGGCCTCAGAACACTACGGTTGGGACTTGAAGTACGACCAATTAGCTAAGATTTGGCGTGCTGGATGCATTATCCGTGCCCAATTCCTTCAAAACATCACTGATGCCTTTGATAAGGATCCTAAGTTAACTAACTTGTTAATGGACCCATACTTCTCAGACATCGCTAACAAGTACCAAGACTCAGCTAGAGAAATCGTTTCGTTAGCTACTGAAGCAGGTATTCCTGTTCCATCATTATCAGCTGCCGTTTCATACTTCGACTCATACAGAGCTCAAGTACTTCCAGCTAACTTGCTTCAAGCACAACGTGATTACTTCGGTGCTCACACTTACGAACGTACTGACCGTCCAGGTAACTTCCATTACCCATGGTACAAAGAACAATAAAACAAACGTTTTAAAAAGATCGACTTTAATAGTCGATCTTTTTCTATGTTTTTAGCTAACAAACAAGCATTATAGTCTAAAAAGCTGTATTATGATGGTGTAGTAGATAGTTAAACAATTAGGGAGGAACAAGACAATGTCCGAACGAAAAGTATACAATGATTATTTCTATGATGAACCAGCTTTTAACACCCATGACGGTGGATACATTCCACTCAAGGTGCCTGATGTTCCAGAACACAAATTAAACATCCCCGAAATTTTAAAGCCCGACAAAGAAACCGATACCGACATGTGGTACACGGTGGATGCTCAACCAGGTGAAACTCAGATTTTACCCGGTGAAAAAACAAAGACTTGGGGTTACAACGCTAGTATTTTAGGTAAGACAATCATTTTAAAAGAGGGTAAACACATGCATGTGACCTTAAAAAATGACTTACCAGTTTTAACCACCTTTCATTGGCACGGACTAAATGTTTCCGGTCCATACGTTGACGGTGGTTGTCACGCACCAGTTTACCCTGGTGAAAGCAGTGAAATTGAGTTTACGGTGGATCAGCCTGCTGCCACATTGTGGTTGCATGCTCATCCATGTCCAGAAACTTCTGAACAAGTCTACAAGGGTCTTGCTACCCCAGTGGTTGTTCAAGACGACATTGAATCCAAGTTACCCTTCCCAAGAAATTACGGGGTCGATGACATTCCCGTTGTCCTACAAGACCGTCATTTCCACAAGGGTAACCAACTAAACTACAAAGAAGACTACGATCCAGACGGTGTTCAAGGTCCAACTGCCATGATTAATGGTACCGTGAACCCCTACTTTGACGTTACTACCCAACGAGTACGACTCAGATTCCTGGACGGCTCCAACCGTCGTGAATGGCGCCTTCACTTTGATGACGATCTGAAGTTCACTCAGATTGGTTCTGATGGCGGAATTCTCCCTGAACCAGTCGAGTTCACTCACCTCATGATGGTTTGTGCCGAACGTGATGAGGTCATCGTTGATTTCAGTGGTTATAAACCCGGTGATGAAGTTCAACTCTACTCCGACGACGTTCCCATCATGACGTTTAAGATTCATGAGTTTGCACCAGACAACACCAAGCTCCCAGATCACCTCGTTGACATGCCACCATTTGCCAAAATTGACAAGGATGCTCCCGTTCATAAGGCAGCTATGTCTGGAATGGACGAATCCGTTGAAATCAACGGTAAAAAGTTCGATATGCAACGAATCGATGATCGCCAAGAAGTCGGTAAAGAACGAATTTGGGAAGTATCTAATTCAAACGAAATGGATGGTGGGATGGTTCATCCTTACCACATGCACGGAACTCAATTCCGAGTACTTTCCAGAAACGGTGGTGACCCTTATCCAAACGAACACGGTTGGAAGGACACAATTGGGGTTAACCCCGGCGAAGTCGTTCGCTTGCAAGTTAAGTTCGACTTCCCTGGCGTTTACATGTATCACTGTCACATTACGGAACACGAAGACGGTGGCATGATGCTCCAAATCCAGGCTTATGACAAGAATGATCCACACAAGAAGTACAAGTTAATGAACATGGATACCCTACTAAACGCTCTTTCAAAAGAAGAGGGCATCCCAGTGAAGGAATTAGATATCCCAGCTATGAATTCATACAAAAAGATGGGAATCCACATGTGTTAATTAAAGATTGGAAAACAGCTGCAGTGATGCGGCTGTTTTTTTGTGGGTAAAATTATTTATGTAATTTATTAATGTTAAAAACAAGCATCATGATGCAAATTCATCCAATTATCATCTAATAATTACAAACTGGCTCCGTTGCATTTTATCAACTTTATGATAATATTAATTACAATATAGAGCTTTAAATGGTTCAGAGAAGCCACAAGCATAACATGTTATACATATAATGATTGAACGATTGTGTTCTCATGCTATTCTGTGCGGTGAATCTGGACCCTGCAGAATTAAATGGGAGGACAATTTTTTTATGCCAAAATTGACAAAGTATCAAAAGCGCATCACGTGGTCAACTGGGATTGGGTTCATTCTAGAACGAATGGACGCCATGTTTATGTCACTGGCACTGGCTTCAATCATCATTAGCTTAAACATCTCAAAGGCTCAGGGTGGCTTACTGCCAGCCATTACCGCCATCGGATCAATTTTCGGTGGGATTGGCTTTGGCGCAATCGCCGACCGTTATGGAAGGGTCAAAACCCTCTGCTGGACGATCATCATCTATGCCATTGGAACCGCCGGAATGGGACTTACCAACTCGTTCTGGATGCTATGTCTCTTTCGCATCATCATCGGAATCGGTAATTCTGGTGAGTATGGGATTGCGATTACCATGCTAAGTGAGGCCTTCTCAAAGAAATATCTTGGTCGCTTGTCGGCCGCTGCTGGAGTCTGCGGTCAGATTGGTTCAATTATTGCCTCCCTCCTATCTGCCTTTATTCTTCCCCACTTTGGTTGGCACGTCCTCTTCTTCATTGGGATCGTTCCCGTTATCTTAGCTTGGTTTATCAGATTTCACTTACCCGAGAGTAAAGAATTTACCGAGAACCGAAACGCCATTGAAAAAGATCCTAACCGTGATTTCAGCCACTGGACCGAATTATTCGCCACCCCGAAAGAATGCTTTCTAACGGTCAGAATCATGATTATGTTCATGATCCACATCGCCGGATATAACGGTCTCATTAGTTGGCTTCCCTCAATTGCTCAAGAAAGAATGCACATCTCAGTGGCCGGTTCCTCTCTCTGGATGATTGCGACCATCGTCGGCATGTCGCTGGGAATCATGTGTTTTGGAATCGTTCAAGATCACCTCGGCAGTCGCCTAGCATACGGCATCTGGCTACTAGCCGCCGCTGCCTCGGTCTTTTTGCTGATTATCGCTTCAAATAAGTTGGAATTTTTAATCGGTGGTGGAATCGTTGGTTTCTGTTCCGACGGGATGTATAGTGGTTATGGAACCATCGTCAGTAAGCTCTATCCCACCGAGATTCGGGCAACGGCCAACAACACCATCATGAGTATTGCCAAAAGTGTCGGCAGCTTTTCCACCGTCCTGATTGGATTCTTGATGGATCGCTTTAACCTCATGGCTGTGATCCTCTTTTTGAGCGGAATTTACCTCGTTAGCTTCGTAATCATGCTGTCAATCAAGGAATTAAAACACGAAAACAAGGCGCAAATCACTACATCAGAAAACACGGAAAAGGTGGCATAATAATTTGAAAGTCCGAATTTTATCAACCAGTGACGTGCATGGATACGTGTACCCCACTAACTATACAACCCGCAATAACCACGCTTCACTTGGCATGCTTCAGGCGGGTGCCATCATCAAGAAGGCTCAACAGGACGAAAAAGACGACGAAATTGTCGTAGCAATTGAAAATGGTGACTGGATTCAGGGATCACCATTTTCAACCTTTTTGTCAGAACAGGGCGTAGACAAACGTCGTCTTCTCAGTCAAATAACGGCTGACGTTGGATATGATGCTGCCACCCTGGGAAATCACGAGTTCAACTACGGCCAACAGTACATTAGGGACACTGAGAGTAAACGGAACTACCCCATTTTGAACGCCAACATTGAGGGTGCCATTTCTAACAAGATTGCCGATCAACCGTACGTAATTATTGAGAAAAAAGGCGTCAAGTTTGCCATTCTAGGACTAACGACCGCCTTTATTCCCAATTGGGAGCGTCCCAATAATATTCAAGGATTAAAATTTAATTCAGCACTAGCAACGGCTAAGCAGTATGTTCCCGAATTACGTCAAAGGGCTGACGTGGTCATTGTCGCCTACCATGGTGGGATTGAAGCCGATCCCAAAACTGGTCAGCCAACCGAAAAGGACACATCAGAAAACGAAGGCTACCGCATTGCGACGGAAGTCCCTGGAATTGATGCCCTCATTACGGGTCATCAGCACCGTCAGTTGGCGGGAAAAATTAATGGCGTTTCCTTCACTCAACCTGGAGTTCACGGCAGTGATGTCGGTGAAATTGACCTGGATTTAACTTCTAACAAACAGCTTGTTAGAAGTTCCAGTCATCTCATTTCAACGGCTCACACCCAACCAGACTATGACCTAATTCCCGATCATCAAATCGAAAGCGAGGTGGAAGACTGGCTGGATCAACCAGTCGGCCAGACCACGGGAGCAAGCATGCTGATTGACGATCCCATGAAGGTCCGAATGAACAATCATCCCTACATCGACTTTATCAATCGGGTGGAGATGGATGCAATGAACGTTGATATCGCCGGAACCGCCCTCTTCAACGATGATATTAAGGGCTTTCATCATGACATTTCAATGCGTGAAATCATCAACGGTTACAGTTACCCCAACACCATTATGGCCGAAAAAATTACCGGAGCGGATTTAAAGCGGGCCCTCGAAAAATGTGCCGAATTTTTCGCCATTCAAAACGGTAAGATTGTCATTGACCCCAAATTCATCACCCCCAAAATGCAACTATTCAACTACGACATCTACAGTGGAATTGACTACGAATTTGACATCTCCCAACCGGTTGGCAAACGGGTGGTTAAACTCAACTATCACGATCAGCCCGTTGCTTATAATCAGGAATTAAAGGTTGCGTTAAATAACTATCGGGCCATTGGTGGTGGCGACTATGACATGTTTAACGCCCAGAAGGTAATCAACGAAAGTCCAGACAGTGCCTCCGACTTAATTGTGCAGTATCTAAAAAGACACGACCCCTATGTCGCCACCATCCCGAATAATTTAACGGTCAGAAAATAAAAAGAGCTTCCGTTTGGAAGCTCTTTTAGTCTACTCATCTTCATTAATAATTTTATCGATAAATTCTTTAGTTCGTTGATTTTGGGGATGGTCAAAGAGCTGATCCGGTGTATTCTTTTCCTGGATGTAACCGTTCGCCATAAACCAGACTTCATCGGCTACCTTTTTCGCAAACCCCATCTCATGGGTCACCACTATCATCGTCATGCCCTCATTAGCCAGTCCTTGCATGACATGAAGCACTTCACCGACCATTTCAGGATCAAGTGCACTTGTCGGTTCATCAAATAACATAACTTGCGGATTCATGGCAAGTGCTCTAGCCATGGCAACCCTTTGGGCCTGTCCACCAGAGAGACTGGACGGATAAACATTGGCCTTCCCCTTTAATCCCACTCGGTCTAGTAATCTCAGTCCAATTGAAGCGGCCTCCTGATCTCTGACGTGTTTCACTTTTTTAGGAGCCAGCTTTAAATTTTCTAAGACGGTCATGTTAGGAAAAAGATTAAAGCTTTGAAACACCATCCCAATCCGTTCACCCAAAGTAGCAACCTCTTTGTGGTTGAACCTGGTAAGATCCTTTCCATCAAAGATAATTTGTCCACTGGTGGGTTCTTCCAACATGTTCAGACACCGCAAAAAGGTACTCTTACCAGAACCAGAGGGACCAATCACACAGATGACCTGGCCCGTTTTAATGGTTCCGTCGATGCCTTTTAAGACCTCATTTGCTCCAAAATCTTTTTTCAAATCGTTGACTTGAATCAACGCTTCATTATCAGTTTTAGTCATGGTTCATCCTTCTTTCAAAGTAGTTCAGCACCCTTGACAACGAGAACGAGAGGATAAAGTAGAGAATCATTGCGACGGCAATTGGTGCCACTCCTCTGTAAGTGTCAGCCCGAACGATGTTTAGTTCGTACACGATTTCTGTTACTCCAATGATTGAAACGATGGAACTGTCCTTGATAATGGTGATAAATTCATTTCCAAGGGCGGGCCAAATGTTCTTAAAGGCCTGGGGCAAAATAACCGATGCCATCATGTCTTTTTTAGAAAGCCCCAGACTTCTCGATGCTTCTGACTGCCCCTTGTCAACGGCGTTAATCCCACCTCTGATAATCTCACTGACATAAGCACCACTGTTTAAGGAAACGGCAATAATGCCGGCGGTTAACGCGGGAATGTTAACCAGGACGCCTAAACCGAAGTAGACGAACAGGACCTGTACCATCATAGGTGTTCCTCTGACAAACTCGGTGTAGGCGACTGACGGCCAGCTCAAGAACTTGTATTTCGAGAGTCTCATCAGTACCAAGATGATGCCAAGAATGATGCCGAAGAAGACGGAAACGACTGAAATAATTAAAGTATACTCAACCCCAGTAGCGAAGTATTTCCAGTAGTGCCACATTGACGTGTTGTGGGTATTAACCTTCATGTGCTTCCCGGCATCCTTTAAGTATTGTGGAATCAGTTTCTTTTGGTGAATCTGATCAATACTTTGATTGACGGCGCTTACAAGGGACGTGTTACCCTTCTTAAACGCAATGGCAGTCCCAACGTCGTTTTTATTTAATTTGTACCCCGAATCAACGGCCTTTAGGGCATGATCGTTTGCGACATAGGCTTGAGCCACCGGCTTTTCAACCCCGACGGCAGCAACCTTGTGGGTCTTAAGTGCCAGAACTAAATCTGGTGTCTTGTCCATCCCAACTACGTGCGCGTTGGGAATATACTTTTTAGCTAAACTTTGTTGCAGGGTCCCGGTCTGGGTTCCAACCTTTTGCCCCTTTAAACTATTTTTGTTTTTAATTTTGCCGGCATCATTTTTGTTGATGAGAAAATCCTGTCCACCGCTATAGTAAATCTTGGAGAAATCAGCATTCTGCTTCCGTTCGGGAGTCGGATTAATTCCGCCAATTGCCATGTCAATCTTACCCGACTGAACGGCTACCAACAGGGAATCAAAACTCATATTCTTAATCTTTAACTTAACGTGTAAATTTTTCGCAATCTGTTTGGCAATGTCAATATCAAGTCCGACATCGTCCTGTTTCCCATTCCTATTAACCTGAAACTCAAACGGAGGGTAATCCGGAGCGGTTCCAACCGTCAGTGTGCCTGATTGCTTGACTCGGTTCAATGATTGGTCATCCGCGTGTGCTGGTCGTCGTGTTAACAAGGTACCCATTCCAACAATGACAACGACTAACAACAACTGCATGACCGTCTTTAACTTCGACTTACTCATTGAACTTCATCTCCTTAACAATTTCTTAATTAATTTTTCAAAGTGTACCACCTGTGAAATGAAAAGCAAATCTAATTTAAGAAAATTTGCTACCAGAGAACACAAAAAGACTGAAGCCATGCGGCTTCAGTCTTTTTTGCTTTTTTTATTTTAATTCAGCTTTAGCCTTGTCAATCTGCGCTCTGACCTGCTTAAACCCGGTTCCACCTTCGGAGTTACGGCGCTTTACGGCCACTTCTGGATCAAGTTCATGATAGACATCGTCCTGGATTACAGATGAGGCTTTCTGTAACTCTTTTAAACTCATGTCCTGTAAGTCACGGTGCGTCTGAATGCAGTTTAAGACTAATTTACCAACAATTCCGTGGGCCTCACGAAACGGAACCCCCTTGGCCGCCAAGTAGTCGGCCAGCTCGGTTGCGTTTGATAAATCATGCTTGGTACTATCACGCATCTTGTCCTTATTGATCTTTAGGGTGGAGAGCATCCCGTTGAACACCTTGAGTGCCGGCAAGACGGTCTTAACCGCATCAAAGACCCCTTCTTTGTCTTCCTGTAAGTCTTTATTATAGGCCAATGGCAGTGATTTCATGGTTGACAGAAGTCCCATCAAGTCACCATACACGCGCCCGGTCTTTCCCCGAATCAGTTCGGCCATGTCTGGATTTTTCTTCTGCGGCATGATTGAACTACCAGTCGAATACTCGTCACTGATTTCTAAGTACTGAAACTCATAACTAACCCACATACTAATCTCTTCACAGAAACGGGACAGATGCATCATCAAGATGGAACAGTTACTCAGAAATTCCAGGGCAAAGTCACGGTCAGAAACAGCGTCTAACGAATTGGCATAGACCTCATCAAAGCCAAGTTCTTGGGCAGTAAACTGCCGGTCAATGGGAAACGTGGTCCCAGCAAGAGCCGCCGCTCCCAGTGGCAGCATGTCCGTGTGCTTCTCATTAAACTCAAAACGTTCCTTGTCCCGCTTCAACATCTGGTAGTACGCCATCAAGTAGTGGCCGTACGAGATGGGCTGGGCATGCTGAAGGTGCGTATAACCCGGCATGATGGTTTCCACGTTTTCATCCGCCATCTTCACCAACGTCTTCTGTAAAATCGTAATCTCGTCAATGATTTTGGGAAGCCGCTTTTTTAGGTATAAATGAAAATCCGTTGCCACCTGATCGTTTCTGGAACGCGCCGTGTGAAGCTTTCCGGCTACCGGACCAATCCGATCGGTGAGGATCTTTTCAATATTCATATGAATATCTTCATTTGCTTTGGAGAACTTAATTTTACCAGCGTGCAAATCGGTTTGAATGCCCTCTAAGCCACTGACAATCTGTTTAACGTCGTCAGCGGGAAGAATGCCAGTCTTTTCTAGCATTTTTACGTGAGCCAGCGATCCCTCAATATCCTCGTCAGCCATTAACTGGTCAAAAGAGATTGACGAACCAAAATTATCAACCGATTCATCAGGTTGCTCGGTAAAGCGGCCACCCCATAGTTTATCGCTCATTTACTTTTGTCCTTTTGCTTTTGATTTTTAATCTGAACCTGGGAGTTCACCTTCGTTGGAAGACCCCACAATTTGATAAAGCCCTTGGAAGCCACCTGGTCGAATGAATCCGATGAGGTGTAGGTAGCAAGATCCTTATCATACAGCGAGTTCTCTGACTTCCTACCAAGGACGGTGACGTTACCCTTAAATAACTTAACTCTGACCACCCCACTGACGTGTTTCTGCGAATCCTTCAAAAAGGCCTGAAGTGACTCCATTAGTGGTGAGAACCAGAGTCCGTCGTAGATGACCTCACTGATTTCGTTTTCAACAATGGGCTTGAAGTGTGCCAAGCCTCTTTCAAAGGTCAAATCTTCGAGTTCCTTGTGAGCTTTAAGGAGCACCGTTGCCCCAGGAGTCTCATAGACTTCTCTGGATTTGATTCCAACTAACCGATTCTCAATGTGGTCAATTCGACCGATTCCATTTTCACCGGCAATCGTATTTAACTCCTTGATGATATCAGCGAATTTCATGGGCTTGCCGTTCAACGCAACTGGAAGACCTTTTTTAAACGTAATTTCTAGTTCGGTTGGTTCATCGGGCGTTTCTTCAACCGGTTTGGTCATATCAAAGGCATCTTCTGGAGCGCTAACCCATGGATCTTCTAAGACCCCGGCTTCGTTAGCACGACCCCAGATATTACTGTCAATTGAATATGGTGAATCTAAATCAATTGGGATATCAATATTGTGATCCTTAGCGTACTCAATCTCGTCTTCTCTAGACCAGTGCCAGTCACGAACTGGACTTAACACGTCTATGTCGGGAGCAAGGGCATGAATAGCAACTTCAAATCGGACCTGATCGTTTCCTTTTCCAGTACAACCATGAGCGATCGCATCGGCGCCTTCGTTCTTTGCGACCTCAACCAATTTCTTTACAATCAAAGGTCTTGATAAAGCAGAAACAAGCGGATACGATCCTTCGTACATGGCGTTGGCCTGTAAGTCGACTGAAGCATACTCATCAGCGAATTCATCTTGAGCGTCAATGACGTATGAGCGGACGGCACCCACCTTTAGCGCTTTATTTTTAATGAATTCTGGGTCCTTGTTTTCGCCAACGTTGATGCAGGTTGCAATGACGTCATAACCTTTATCAGTCAACCAAGCGATCGCAACTGAAGTATCAAGACCACCAGAATATGCTAGAACAACTTTCTTCCTTTTATCTGACATTACTAATTCACCCTTTTCTTTTAAGATTGTTCTAAGAGTACTACGCGAATATTGATTTTTCAACCACCTTTGGGATAAAAGTCACATATTCAACACTTAAAGGTTCTCGTCAATCTCTTGATCATCACTGTCGGGAATCTTGGAGTCGGCGTGACGCATGCCATAAACGAAGTAAATAATGACACCCAACAGGAACCAAACGACCGCATAAATTTTAGCCTGAATATCGAGTCCCATAAAGACAGCGAGGGAACCCAAAAAGCCTAATGCGGGTAAGATTGGATAAAAAGGAATCCGGTAAGCCGCCTTGGGGAGGGTTTTCCCTTCGCGTCTTCTGAGTGGATACATGGACAGTGAGACCGCCATGAAGGCAATTAACGTCCCAGCTGAAATCAATTGGGCGAGGAAGGTAAACGGAAAAATGGCCCCCAGAATGATTCCAATGATGGTGATGATCCAGAGCGCATTACTTGGAATCTTTTTTTGATTCAGTTTGCCAACGGCCTTGGGCAACATTTTGTCACGGCCAAAGGAATAGATTAAACGGGAACCAGCCATCATCATTCCAATTAAAGCCACTAACATCCCGGCAACCGCCACGGCCTGAACGACGGTGGCAACGATGGTGTGACCACTTTGTCGAAGCGCCCACCCCACTGGTTCGGCGTTGTTAGTATACATGGTGTACTTAAACATCCCTACCAACACTAGTGAAACACAAATAAAGAAAATCGTAGCGATTACTAACGAACCGATGATGCCACGTGGCATGGTTTTTTGGGGATTCTTAGCTTCACCAGAGTTAGAGGCAATGGAATCAAACCCAATGTAGGAGAGAAAAATCGTTGAAATTCCAGCGTAGATCCCTTGCCAGCCACCAAAGACCGTTCCATCAGGATTCGGATGACTTTTCGGGAAGAACGGAACGTAGTTTTGGGCTTTGATAGCGGTCGCCCCAACCACGATAAAGGCAACGATTGCCAGCAGTTTCAACACTACCAACACGTTTGAAATTCGAGTTGTTTGTCGGTCACCACGCATCAAGATGTAAGTGACAAGTGCCAACACTAAAACGGCAATAATATCAATTACCCCTCCGTTAGTACCAAGTGGGGAAGAAATTGCCTTCGGTAGCGTAATTCCAAGCGGCGAGATTAGTCCTTGGACGTTTGATGAGAGTCCAGCGGCAACAAAGGCCACGGCGATTAGGTATTCCGCTAGTAGCGCCCAGCCAACGATCCAGCCCCAAAATTTACCAAACAGGACTGAGATCCACGAATAAGCAGAGCCGGCAAAGGGCAAGACGGACGCCATTTCAGCGTAATTCATTGCTACGAGGCCAGCTACTAGTGCTGCTAGGATGAACGAAATGACAACGGCCGGACCGGTGTACTTGGCTGCTACAATCCCAGGTAAGGTGAAAATTGACGTTGAAAGGATGGTTCCAAGGCCAAGGGCGAGGAAGTCCTTGACGGTCATGGTTTTTTCCAAGTGTTTATCTTTAGATATATAGAAATGAAAATCAACTTTTTCATTCATCTTGTGCCAAATATTTTTCATGCTTCAAACTCCTTTTGATTACCAACCCATATTTGCGGGTGATTTAGTTAATTTTCCGTCATTTAATTCTTGCATTGCCTGCTCAATCATTGAAAAGGCTTTTTGTAAATCGGTTTCTTTAATTACCAACGGTGGTTGGAAACGTAAAACATTGCCACGGACGGTAATCATGATGGCCCCTAACTCAAAAATCCGATAAATTAGTTTGTTGGCAGTATTACCATCTGGTTTCTTGGTCTGAGGGTCAACAATGTCAATTCCACCGTTTAATCCATACATCCGAACGTCCCCAATAAAGGGAAACCGGTTTTGCATTTGCTTAAAGAATTGATTGGCCTGTTTGCCTAATCTTGCGCTTCGTTCTACCAAGTGTTCGTTTTCAATGACGTCTAGAGTAGCGTTAGCAGCGGCCGCCGACACTGGATTACCAGCCGTCGTAAAGGTATTCCCAGGTGCATCCAAGGCATCCATAATTTCTTTTCGACCCGCAACGGCACTGAGCGGCAATCCGGATGCAATTGACTTTCCAATCGCAACTAAATCTGGATGAATATCCTTAAAATAATCAATTGACCACATCTTCCCACTTCGTCCGAGTCCTTGATTAACCTCATCTACGGCAAATAGGATGCCATGATCCTTGGCGAATCGATACACCCGATTTAAAAAACGTTCTGGTGCTTTAATAAAACCACCATCACCTTGAATGGCTTCGATCTCAATGACCGCCGTCTCTTCAGCTGGTAAATAAGTCTCAAATGGCAACTTAAAGGCCTCAAACATCCGATCACTGAATTCATCATCATTTTCACCCTTTAGACGATTCCATGGACTTGGATAGGGAACCTTAACTACACCAGGTAAGAGTGGCCCAATTTTGCGTGACATGTTGAGACTAACTGCCGAAGTACTAATCGATCCATACGTAGAACCATGATAAGCACCGGTAAAACTCACAATGTATTGACGGCCCGTGAATGCTCTCGCAAATTTAATGATCGCATCATTCGCGTCAGACCCAGAATTACCAAAGGCCACTTTAGTTTGCCCGTCAATTGGAGCCAATTCAGCTAATCGTGGCGCTAACTTAGCTTCTTCAGAAGTCGCAAAATAGGCTGGAGTGTATTGAATCAACCGGCTAGCTTGATCTGAAATGGCTTTGACAACTTTCTGATGACAATGTCCAGTATTAGTTGATGAAGCACTGGATAAGAGGTCAATGTAACTGCGTCCATCTTCGTCCGTTAAAATGGCTCCGGCCCCTGATTTAATTACAATATCAAAATATTTAATTCGTGCCGCCTTTGAATAAGCCCGCTGTTCGTGATCCAGCGTTTCTTTATTTGTCATTTCAAACCCTCCTTAAACTATTTATTAAAGTTAACTTCTTGAAAATAAAAAAGTCCCCCAGTTCACATAACTGGAGGACATTACCTACTTACCCCCGCAGTTACCAACAAAACTGTGAGGACTTAAAGAAGAAGTTAGCTCTGACTTAAAGGCATCTTATTATCCACACAATTTTTAATCATCACTGTGACTAAAATGAATAATAAAATGCTAATCATGGAAACTACGGGTGCCGTCATCGCTAAAACTTCCTTTCATTAGTTTCACTGATTGTAAATTGAAACGACCAATCCTGTCAATGCTTTTTTATCAATTTCTTAACAAACGACAAAATAAAAACTGAAGCCAGCTTAAATGTCCAACTTCAGCTTTAACGATTATGCTTTTTTTGATTTAACTTGTTTGACATAACTATTCGCTTGCTTCCGGTTAAATTCATGTTCAGAACTTCCAATTACAACCGTCGCAAGTGAATTGCCGACCACGTTGACTGCCGTCCGACCCATATCAATGAACCGATCGATGCCGGCGATGAAGGTCAAACCAGACATGGGAACGCCAATCGTTGAAATAGTGGCAAGCAGAACAACAAAGGAGGCCCCTGGAACTCCAGCCATTCCTTTTGAAGTGATCATCAATACAATCAGTAAGGTGACCTGCTGTCCAATCGATAAGTGAATGTTATAAGCTTGAGCAAGAAAAAGAGCCGCCAGTGACTGATAGATTGCCGAACCGTCAAGATTAAAGGTGTACCCAGTTGGGATAACGAACGAAACGATTGATGGACTAACGCCAAAGTGATCCATTTTTTGAATCATCTTAGGTAGAACCGCCTCAGAGCTGGCAGTCGAAAAGGCTAAAACAATTTCATTCTTGATAACCGCCAAAAGGTCCGAGAGTTTGAAATGACAGAGGCGAGCCACGACTCCCATTACTACCAGAACGAAAACAAGCATAGTGAGGTAAACTAAGAAAACAAAATAACCTAACGGTAACAGGGCCTTAATTCCTAGTTCGGCCAAGGTGACCCCAATTAGGGCACAAACTCCAATTGGAGCTAGGTGCATGACCCAATTTGTAATTTTAAACATAACTTCTGAGACCGCACTCATGAAGTTAATAATGATTTGTCCCTTTTCACCGATGGCTGCGGTTCCTAAACCAAAGAAGACCGAAAAAACAATGATGGGCATCATATCACCCTTGCTTAATGACGCAAAGATGTTAGTAGGAATTAAGTTCATGATCATGGACCAGATTCCTGTATTTTTGGATTGCTTGGCAGTCGCTATGTATTGACTAATGTCCGTCGATCCATGCATTTGATGAACATTAATGTAAGTTCCGGGATGAGTGATGTTAGCGACTAAGAGACCCAAAATAATAGCAACCGTGGTCATTAATTCGAAGTAAACCAGCGTCTTTACCCCAATTCGTCCGACCTTTTTGATGTCACCCATTCCGGCAATCCCAACCGTTAAACAAGAAACCACAATTGGTAAAACAATCATTTGAATTAGGCTAATAAACATAGTCCCAATGTTTTGCATTACATTAATGGCATCTTTATTCTGATAAAAAATAACACCTAAGATAATCCCTAAGAACAAGCCAAATACAATTTGCCAACCGAGTGAAAAACGATACCAGCGTTGTTTTTTCATAAAATCACTACCCTTATGACTTAATTGTTGGTAATTATACACCTAATTTACGGCACAAAAAAAGAGTTCCTAACCAAATGGTTAAAAACTCTGGGTTGCGTGGCAACGTCCTACCCTTGCAGGGGGCGATCCCCCAACTACTCTTGGCGTGCTGAAGCTTAACTTCTGTGTTCG